>JAPLCM010000059.1 GCA_026392275.1 Actinomycetota bacterium
CGCGATAACCGCAGACGCGATGGCGAGGCTCCGCAATGGAGGTGCTCCAATGAAACGCAACCTGCACGCAGGGCGCCCCAGATCTGGCGGGCTCAGCCTCAGCGTGTTCACCGACGCGGAGATGGATGACATCCATCTCGCGTCGCTCGAGATCCTCGAGCGCACCGGCATGTGGGTCGAGGCCGACGACGCCCTCGACATCTTCGCCGACGGCGGCTGCGTCGTGGACCGCGAGACGCGCCTGGTCCGCATCCCGCCGTACCTGGTCGAGGCCTCGCTGCGCTCGTGCCCGCCCAAGAACTTCCTCTGCGGCCGCGACCCGCAGATGGACATCGTCCTCGAGGCCGGGCGCGTCTACGTCTCCAACTTCGACGAGGGCATCATGATCGTCGACACGCGCACCGGCGAGTATCGTCATCCGGTGCTCCAGGACGTGCGCGAAGCGGCGCGCCTGGTGGACGCCCTCAGCGACATCGACACCTACGAGTCGGCCGTGCACCCGACCGACGTGCCCGAAGAGACTGCCAGCCTCTACAAGTGGGAAGCGGCGATCCAGAACACCGGCAAGCCCGTCGGTACCGAGGCCACGAGCGCCTACGACGTCAAGAAGCTCATCGAGATGGCGACGGTCATCTCAGGCAGCCCGGAGGAGTTCCGCCGGCGGCCGCTGATGGGCTTCGGCGTCTGTCCCGTCAGCCCGCTCAAGCTGCCGCGCGACGCCACCGAGGTGATCATCGAGTCGGCGCGCGCCTGGTGCCCCGATACGATCCTGAGCATGGCGATGTCGGGCGGCTCCGCGCCGGTCACGCTGGCCGGCACGCTCGTGCTGCACAACGCCGAGGTGCTGAGCGGCATAGTGCTCGCGCAGCTCACCGAGCGCGGCTGCCCGATCACCTACGGGTCGTCGACCACGGCCATGGATCTCAAGCTGGCGGCGGCGTGCGTGGGCTCGCCCGAGCTCGCCCTCTTCAGTGCCGCCTGTGCCCAGATCGCCCGCCGCTATCTGCTGCCTAGCTTCGTGGCCGGGTTGTAGGCTGATTCCAAGCTCGGTGACGCGCAGACCGGTCACGAGAAGACCCTCACCGGACTCCTTCCTGCGTTGGCAGGCGCCAACCAGATCTACGGGGCGGGGATGATCGAATCGGGCGTCACCTTCGACTTCGGCCAGCTCGTGATGGACAACGAGTTCGCGAGGATGATCAAGCACGTCGTGAACGGCATCCCGGTGGACGACGAGACCCTGGCGGTGGACGACATCGCCCGGGTCGGCGCGTTCGGGGACTTCCTCAGCCTGGATGCGACGCTCAGGCACATGCGCGAGCTCAGCCAGCCCGAGGTGCTCGACCGGCGGGTGCGCGAGGACTGGGAGGCGCGCGGGGCCAGCGACTTGGCCGCGCGCTCGCGCGCTCGCGCGCTGGCGCTCATCGACACCCACGAGCCGCTGCCGCTCGACGCGGACGTCGCCAAGCAGATCCGCGACATCATCGCCGCCGCCGACCGCGAGAAAGGCGTGGCATGAAGGACCAGCTCAAAGAGGCCCTCATCGCCGGCGACGCCGGCACCGTGAACGCCTTGACCCAGGCCTGGGTGCTTCAGGGTTCATCGGTGACTGGCGATCCTTGATAGCTCTGTCCGCGCCCCGCCCACGCAGGAGTCAAGCTGCCGAGCCCTCGACCCAGTCTGCCATGGTCATCCGACGGACGGCCAGAGGCCGTGCGTAATGCAAACCCCAAAGGTGACGAAGGCGAGACAGTCCGACGCCCCCGAGAAGGCGTGCGGTCAGACGAGCTCTGCCTCGGCCGCCTCGACGAGCCGCCGGAGCTCGGCGCTTACGTCGGTGGCAAGGGGCGCGGGGGCACGCATTCGCAGAATCTCACGTGCCCACTTTTCCGCGTTCGGGACCGTGCCGCGCTTGCCGTCCTTCAGCCACGCGTCGTACGGCGTGCGGTCCCACACGCCCGGACGCCACGTAGGAACACGGGGCGGGAGAGCGCTCTCGCGCCCGCCCGCCCCGTCCGGGACGAAACGCAGTGCCGAGGACCTCTACAGCTCTTCGTTGCCCGGAGGCAGCGGGAGCTCGCCGGACGGGCCACCCGACAGCGGGATCTCGGGGATCGCCGTGTCGGCCAGGTTGTCTTCGTTCAGCGCCGCGCCGGCCGGGCCCTGAAGCGGAGCAGCGTCGGGATCCGGCAGCTCCTGGCCGACCTCGACGATGCCGAGCTCCTTAGCGTGCTGCGGCTCCTTCTCCGGCAGGATGTGGCGCAGGAAGCGCCTGGTGCGGTCGTCCTGGGGATGGAAGAAGACCTCGCTCGGCGGACCCTGCTCGATGAAGTAGCCGTCGTCCATGTACACGACCCGGTCGGCGACATCGCGGCTGAAGCCCATCTCGTGGGAGACTACGATCATCGTCATGCCCTGCGCGGCGAGGTCCTTCATGACTTTGAGCACCTCGCCGATGAGCTCGGGGTCGAGAGCGCTGGTGGGCTCGTCGAAGAGCATCAGGACGGGGTCCATGGCCATGGCGCGGGCGATGGCCACGCGCTGCTTCTGACCGCCTGAGAGCTGACTGGGGAAGAAGTCCATGCGATCCGCGAGGCCGACCTTTGTCAGGAGCTCGTGAGCCTTCTCGACGGCATCGCTCTTCTTCTCGCCCTTGACGAGCATGGGACCCTCGGTGACGTTCTCCGTGGCGTCCTTGTGAGGGAACAGGTTGAACTCCTGGAAGACCATGCCGCACTTCATGCGGATCTGGTGGACGTCCTTCTTGAACTGCCCGCCGTGGCTGCCGCAGACGACGCGCACACCGCCGATGCTGATCTCACCGGTGGTGGGGTCCTCGAGGAAGTTGAGACAGCGCAGAAAGGTGCTCTTGCCCGAGCCGGAAGGCCCGATGAGCACGATCACCTCGCCCTTATGCACCTGTAGATCGACGCCCTTGAGCACGTGGTTGCGGCCGAAGTACTTCTGCAGGGCCTTGACCTCGACGACGACCTCGCGGCCGACAGTGTGCTGCCCGGCAGCCACGGCGCTGGGTTCTGATGTGGCCACGGCTACCTCATCTCCTTCTCGCGGGCTTTGTCGCGCGCCATGCGCGTCTCCAGTTTTGCCTGCCAGAAGCTGAAGAAGATCGTCAGCGCCCAGTAGAAGGCCGCCGCTACCAGCAGGGTGGAGAAGTTGTTGAGCGAGGCCGAACCGGCGAGCTGGGAGCGGCGCAGGAGCTCCTCGACGGTGATGACCGACACCAGCGAGGTGTCCTTGATGAGTTCGGTCAGGTAGGCGCCGTAGTTCAGCGACAGCGCTGCGACGCCCGCCCAGAAAGCCGGCGGGTTGTACGACTCGGGCAGGCCGAAGGCCTTGATGACCTCAGGCGCGCCCTGATAGATGACGAATATCTGCAGCAGCAGCGGGGTGCCGCGGAAGAGAGAGGTGTAGAAGGTCGCCAGCCAGTAGGGGATGCGCCCCAGCACCATCCTGACCATGTACTCACGGCTCTGATAGCGGTCCCACGCCTGTCTGAAGCTCATCTTCTTCGAGAGCCGACCCAGCGACCCGAAGAGGGCGAAGACGCAGGCCAAAGTGATCGAGATGACGGTGAGCTCGACCGTGATGATGGCGCCGGCAGCGATGAACCAGAACCACTGCTTCATGACGTCGACGTTGATGAG
>JAPLCM010000317.1 GCA_026392275.1 Actinomycetota bacterium
GGCCGCGACCGCCGGTCTCGCGGCGGCCGTGCTTCTGCTCGCGCCCCTGCCGGCGTCCCCGCCCCGTCAGCCCACGCTCACGTTTCTCGACGTCGGCGAAGGCGCGGCGACGCTGTTTCAGGCGCCCGGCGGACGCACAGTGCTCATCGATGCGGGACCGGCTCCGCTGGCCCGTACTCTGCGCGCTCATGCCGTCAAGCGTATCGACCTGCTCGTACTCTCTCACGGTCACGCCGATCACGTCGCCGGGCTTGCGGACGTCGTGGGGAGCTTCCCGATCACCACGGCGTTGCTCCCTCGTCCGCCGACGCCGTCGGCGGCTCTCGAGGCGATCGCCGCGAGACTGACCGCGGCGGGCGCCGAAGTGCGCTGGTGCGAGGCGACGGAGGAGCTGGCGGGCGCCGGCTGGAGCCTCCGCATTCTGCCCACTTCGCCGCCCGAGGGCGAGAGCGGCAACCAGAGCGAGAACGACACGGCGCTTGTCGTGCTGGCCGATCTTGGCGGACAGCGCGCTCTGGTGACGGGCGACGCCGAGGGTGAAGTGCTCGAAGGGCTCGACCTGCCCACGTGCACGGTCGTCGAGTTACCCCACCACGGCAGCCGCGGCGGCCTCGACGAGGCGCAGCTCGATGAGCTCGCTCCGGCCCTGGCGGTCATCTCGGTGGGTCCCAACACGTACGGGCACCCCACGCCCGAGATGCTGGACCTCCTGGCCGCCGGCGGCGTGGCCTGCGCGCGCACCGACCAACGCGGCGAGATCACCTTGACGGCCGCGGCGGCCGGGCTCGAGGTCAGAGTGAGCCGCGGCGGGTAGCGCGGTCCCGGCGGTGAGGGCCACGGCTCGCCGGGCGGCTCAGATCTCGCGTCGCGAGAAGCGCCAGACGGCCGCGGCCAGGCAGGCGGCGCTCAGCGCTATGCCCGTGGCGACCGGCGCTTGCCAGTGCGCCGGCTCACCGTTCAGGACGGCTTGCGCGACGGGCATGAGCCCCGCCGGCGTGACGCGGCTCGTGACTTCAAACTGGGCGAGGATGGCGAACGAGGCGTACACGCCGATGCCGGCGCCGGCCGCGGCCGCCGGCGCCGGCAGCACGGCGCTGAACAACACCATCGCGCTCAGCATCACGATCGCGTACACGAACCACAGGGCCACGGCAGCGACGGCTTCAGGCGCCGGTCCAAGGCCAAGAAGCGCGGCCGTGGCGGCGACGCAGACAGCCGTCGCCACAGCGGCTGCGACGGCGATCACGAGGAGCTGAGAAAGCCACTTGGCGAGCACGAATGCTCCTCTCGACAGTGGTTTGGCGAGCGCCAGGGCCGCGGTGCCGCTGCGCACCTCAGAGCTCACGATCCCGCCGTAGGCGATCACGAGGGCGAACAGCACGAGCTCGCCGAGATTGTGCAGGTACTCGATGTAAGCGGCCAAGGAGGTCGGATCGGGCACGGAGATGGCGAAGCCCTGCGGCATGCTGCCGAGCCGGTCCGCCAGCGTTGGCATGAGGTACGTGATGATGGGCGACGACAGCGCCGCGAACAGGATGAAGGCGGGCAGCACCCAGATGCGCCACGTGTGCAAGGTCTCGCGCAGTTCCTTGCCGAGGAAAGCCCCGAAGCCTCTCATCGGCGCTCCCCCTCCACCAGATCGACGAAGACGTCCTCGAGGCTCAACTCGTCGCTCTCGAGGCGGAGCAGCGCGAGCCCCAGACGCGCGACCAGCGCGGGCAGCTCGCGCTGCGCCGCCTCGAGGTCGTCGGTGGCCAGGCGCACGCCGCCGCCCTCGGCGCTGTCGAGCGCGCGCAGCCAGGAGGCGCTCTCGAGCGCCGCCGCGAGGCGCTGCGGCTCGTCCACCTCGACCACCAGGCGGCTCAGCCCGCCGCGCCGCCGGCGAAGCTCATCGATGGGCGCGTGCGCGGCGACTCTTCCGTTGTCAATGATGGCAACGGTGTCGCAGACGCGTTCCACGTCGGCGAGGATGTGCGTGGAGAAGAACACGGTGGTGCGGCCGCGCAGGGCGGCGATCATGTCGAGCACTTCGCGGCGGCCGATGGGGTCGAGGGCGCTGGTGGGCTCGTCGAGTAACAGCAGGCGCGGGGCGTTGACCAGCGCCTGGGCCACTCCGAGACGCTGCTTCATGCCCCGCGAGAAGCCGCCGATGCGCGTCTCGACCCCGGCGAGGCCGGCGAGGTCGAGGAGCGCGGCGACGCGCGCCTCGAGGACGGCGCCGCGCAGCCCGAAGAGGCTGCCCGCAAAGCGCAGGTACTGGGGCGCGGTCATCCACTTGTAGAAGGCCGGCACGTCGGGCAGGAAGCCGACCAGGGCGCGCACCTCTCCGCCGGCTGCTGCGACGTCGTGCCCGAGCACGTGCGCCGTGCCGGACGTGGGGCGGGCGAGCCCGGCGAGGATCCGCAGCGTGGTGGTCTTGCCGGCCCCGTTAGGGCCGAGGAAGCCGAACACCGATCCTTCGGGCACGCGCAACGAGAGGCCGTCGAGAGCCGCCGCTGTGCGAAAGACCTTACTCAAGCTCGCGAGCTCGACGGCGGCGCCGCTGCGCCTTGCGCTGCCGGGCGGTCCGAGCGGCGCGCCGTCGTCGCCTGCGAGTGGGCGCGCGCCCGCCGCGTCGTAGAGCGCCGCGGCGGCCCGCGCGACGTGACCATCGCCGCCGGGAGCCTGAGGAACGGGCGCCGGCCTCGGCGTCGCGCGCACCCGTCCGACGACGAGGTACAACGCCGGCCCGATGAGCTGCACGAAGAGGCACAGGAGCAGCCAGAGCAGCCGGCTGCCACCGGTCACCCGGTCGGCCGGGCGTCTGGCGAGGTCGACCAGCGCCCATGCCAGAAGCCCGAGCTCGACGAGCGCGAGCACCGCCAGCAGCGCCACCACGAGCGGCGAACCGAGCGAGTCTGACGCGGCGACGAGGCGCACGACCCTCCTCCGGGCGACGGCGGCCGCGCGGGACGCG
>JAPLCM010000054.1 GCA_026392275.1 Actinomycetota bacterium
AGCTTCGCCTCGGCGGCCCGCAGCCGCTCGTAGGTGCTCTGCAGCTCCTTCTCGAGCTTGCGTCGCGCGGTGACCGCGCCGGATGCGGCGAGAAACGCCACGGCCACCCCGGTCACAAAGACGACGCCCGCGACGACGACCGCGACCCAGAAGAGCGAGACCGCGGTCCAGGTGGCGGCGACGAAGTCGATGTCGAAAAGCAGGCCGTTGTTGACGGCGCCCAGAGCCACGAGCACCAGAGCCACGACTACAAGGACGATGAGAGCATTGCGCACGAGGCGGCCTCCTGGGCAAGAGAGTTCACCGGCGAGTATAGCAGCGCGCCGGCCGGCCCAGGCGCCGCAGCCGGTTGGGGAGGCGCGCTGCCAAGCCTCGGATGAACGCCCGCCGGCGACACACAAGCGGGATGCTACGGGAGGATCTCGACCGTGGCGCGCGCCCGCGCCCGCGCGAGCCAGTCGTCGAGGGCGGCGGCCCGCCGCCGGCGCGTGAGCTCGCGACGGATCGGCTCCGCCACGTCGGCGAACGGCGTGAGGCGCGCCGGCCGGCGCCCGAACAGCTTGAAGAGCTGCCAGCGGCCGAAGGAGCGCACGGGTCCGGTGACGTCGCCCGCACGGAGCCCGGCCAGCGCCGCGCGGACCTCCGGAGGCAAAGAGGGGACCGACACCCAGCCCAGGAGCCCCCCTTCGAAGCGCGTCTCAGGGTCCATGCTGAAGCGCCGAGCCGTGGGCCCGAAGGGGGCTCCGGCGGCCAGGCGCGCCGCTACCTTGTCGGCGATCAGCTCGCCAGGCACTGTAATCTTCCCCAGGCGCACCTCTGCGGCCTTGGTGAAGAGCACGTCCGCATTGCGCCGATAGAACGAACTGACCGCGGCTTCTCCGGCGCGCAGTCCCGGGAACTGCGCGTCCGCGAGACCACCTTCGAGGAGCCCCGCCGCGACGGCGGCCTTCAGCTGGTCTCGAGTCAGCCCGGCCTTCTTCAACGCCGCAGTCAAAGCTGCCTCTCCCCCGCTGCGCTCGCCGATCGCCGAGAGCCCGGTTTGCACGGCGGCGGCGTCGACGGTCAAGCCGGCTCGCGCCGCGGCGTGCCGGACGAGCACGCGGCGCACGGCCTGGTCGAGCGCCTGCGACCAGTCGAGCGTGCGCCCCTCGAGGCGGGCCTCTGCGAGGATCGCGTCCACATCGGCGCGCGTGACCTCGACCCCGTCGACGCGCGCCATCACCGTGCCTCCATCGCTTGGCGCCACAGTGGCACCCGCGCCGGCGCTCCCCGTGCCGCCGCAGCCGGAGGCGACGGCGATCGTCAGGACCGCAAGGCATACCGGGAGGATCGCGTCGCACAGGTGACGAAGGGGCACGCGAGCGCCGCTGGTCAACGAACGAGACATCTCTTCGGAACGGAGGGCGCCGGCGCCGGGCTAGCTCTCGGCTGCGGCCAGCGCGCCGTCGAACGGCTGGTTGGGGACCGTGCGCACCCCACCAGTGAAGCGCGCCGGGAAGTAGCACGCGACCTCATGTTGCTGGCCGGTGTCGCCACCAGTGACCGACAGTGCAGGCATCGCCGTGGTGCAGATATCCTGGGCCCGCGGGCAGCGCGGGTGAAAGACGCAGCCCTTGGGCGGGTTCGCCGGGCTGGGCACATCGCCCTCGAGGATGATGCGCCGCCGTGTCCGCTCGGTGGTGGGATCGGGTATGGGGACCGCCGAGAGCAGCGCCTCGGTGTAGGGGTGCTGCGGATAGTCGTAGAGCACAGCGCTGTCCGAGATCTCCACGATCTTGCCGAGGTACATCACGGCGACACGGTCGGAGATGTGCTTGACCACCGAGAGGTCGTGCGCGATGACGAGGTAGGTGAGGTCGAACTCGTCCTGAAGATCCTCGAGCAAATTGATCACCTGGGCGCGGATCGACACGTCGAGGGCACTCACCGGCTCGTCGCAGATGATGAGCTTGGGGTTGAGCGCCAGGGCGCGGGCGATGCCGATGCGCTGGCGCTGCCCGCCGGAGAACTCGTGGGGGTAGCGCTCGGCGTGCTCGACGCTCAGGCCCACGGTCTCGAGCAGTTCGAAGACGCGCTTCTTGCGCTCGGCCTCGGTGCCGATGTTGTGGATCTTGAGCGACTCGCCGATGATGTTGCGCACTCTCATGCGGGGGTTCAGCGAGGCGTACGGGTCCTGAAAGATGATCTGCATGTCACGGCGCAGCGTCTGCATGTCGCTGCGCGAAGCGGCCATGACATCGACGTCCTCGAACACGATGCTCCCTGCCGTCGGGGCGATAAGGCGCAGCACCGAACGTCCCGTGGTGGACTTGCCGCAGCCGCTCTCGCCGACAAGGCCCAGCGTCTCGCCCTTCTCGACGGTGAAGCTGATTCCGTCGACGGCGTACACATAGCCGGTGGTTCGTTTGAGGACGCCCGACTTGATGGGGAAGTGCTTCTTCAGATCCTTCACTTCGAGCAGGCTCACGCGACGTGCTCCCGGAAGCGAGGCAGCCCGGCACGGAGCTCGAGGCGCTCATCGTGGGGGATCCAGCAGTCCACACCGTGCTCGGGGCCGACGATCTCGAGCGCCGGCCAGTTGTCGCGGCACTCGGCGCGCACATAGTTGCAGCGCGCCGCGAACGGGCAGCCCGCAGCAAGCGCGATGAGGTCCGGCGGCTGGCCCTTGATCGGCGTGAGGCGTGTCTTCTCTACCTCGTCGAGGCGCGGCAGCGAGCCGAGGAGACCCCACGTATACGGGTGGTGCGAGTTGTAGAAGATCTCGTCGATGCCGCCGTACTCGACGGTGCGCCCGCCGTACATCACCATGACCTTGTCGGCGATCTCGGCGACCACGCCAAGGTCGTGCGTGATGAGGATGACACCGCTCTCGTAACGCTCCTGCATCTCCTGCATCACGTCGATGATCTGCGCCTGGATGGTGACGTCGAGCGCCGTCGTGGGCTCGTCGGCGATGAGAACGTCGGGGTTGCAGCTGATCGCCATGGCGATCATGACCCGCTGGCGCATGCCTCCTGAGAACTCGAAGGGGTACTGATTGACGCGCTTCTCGGCGTCGGGGATGCCAACGCGTTCCAGCAGATCGGCCGCCATCTTCCAGGCCTCGCCCTTCGACTTGTCCTGGTGCAGCGTGATCGCCTCGGCGATCTGCTTGCCGACCTTGACCACAGGATTGAGGCTGGTCATCGGATCCTGGAAGATCATCGCGATGTCGTTGCCGCGGACCTGCCGCATCTCCTCGTCGCTGAGCGTACGCAGGTCGCGGGTCCCGAGCATCAGCGAGCCCTCGACCACCTTGCCCGGCGGGTCCGGCACAAGGCGCATCAGCGAGAGCGCCGCGACGGTCTTGCCCGAGCCCGACTCGCCGACGATGCCCAGCGTCTCCTTGTGGTCGAGCGTGAAGCTCACGCCGTTGACAGCCTTGACCACGCCGGCGTGGGTGAAGAAATGTGTGGAGAGGTCCTTGACCTCAAGCAGATGCTCGGCCACGTCTATTCCTTGAGCTTAGGGTCGGTGGCGTCGCGCAGTCCATTGCCGAACGAGATGAAACCAAACACCGTCGCGATCAGAAAGAAGCTCGGGAAGGCGAGCATCCACCAGCTCCCGGCGGCCAGGTAGGTGAGGTTGTCGGCGATCATCTTGCCCCAGGAGGCGTCGGGGGGCTGGATGCCCAGGCCGAGGAACGCCAGAGCCGCCTCGGTCGTGATCGCCCCGCCGATGCCCATGGCGATCGCCACGTAGACCGGTGCCATGGTGTTGGGGAGGACATGACGGAAGATGATGCGCACGTCGCTCGCCCCCTGCGCACGCGCCGCCTCGATGTACTCCATCGATTTGACGCTGAGCACCGAACCGCGGTTGAGGCGCGCGTAGGTAGCCCATCCGAGGATGCCGATGGCGATGAACACGCTGCCGAAGCCCGGCGGCAGCACGGTCAGGAGCAGCAGGACGAACAGGATGAAGGGGAACGCGAAGAACACATCGGCGGTGCGCATGATGACCGAGTCGATCCAGCCGCCGTAATACCCGGAGATCGGCCCCAGAGTCAACCCAATCACGAGAGCGATCGCCACGGCGATCACGCCGACCATCATGGAGATACGCGTCGCGACCAGTACGCGAGAGAACACGTCGCGACCGAGATAGTCGGTGCCGAAGGGGTGCGCCCACGAGGGCGGCGAGCCCAGACCTTGGGGCGACAGGGCGTAGTTGACCTCGTTGGGGGGATATGGCGCCACGTACCCGCCGGCCAGGCTCGCGATCTCCTCGACCGTCCCCACGGTGATGAACACCACGATGATGCACAAGCCGACGATGGCGAGCTTGTTGCGCTTGAGACGCCGCCAGGTGTCGGCCCAGAGACCGAGGGGCTTAGTGCCGGAGAGTCTCTCCTCCACCAGATCCCGCTCGCTGAGCGTGCTGATCGTGAGATCTTCGACGATCTGGTTGCCGCTGGTGTCGCGATCCGCCACGGGCTCAGCCCTCGAGGCGGATACGGGGGTCGACCAGGGCGTAGCCGAGGTCGACGAACAGGTTGGCGAAGACGTAGAAGATGGTGGCGAAGAGCACGCCGCCGGCGACCACGGGCAGGTCGCGGGCACCGATCGCCTGGTAGATCATCAGGCCGATGCCCGGGCGCGAGAACACCGTCTCGGTGAGGATGGCTCCGCCCATAAGGGCGCCCAGATCGATGCCGGCGATGGTCATCACCGGGATGACGGCGTTCTTGAAGGCGTGGCCCGTGATCACCCGGCGCTCGCTGAGGCCCTTGGCGCGCGCCGTGCGGATGTAGTCGGTGCGGATGACCTCGAGCATCGAGGCGCGCTGCATGTACGAGATGTAGGCCACCTCGACGATGCCCAACGTGAAGGCCGGCAGGATCAGAGTAGCGAAGCTGTTGTACGTGGCCGGGATGATCCCCAGCACGTTGTCGCCGGCGCCAACCAGCGGCAGGAGGTTGAGCTTGAGGCCGAAGAACCACTGCATGAACAGGCCGAGGACGAACACCGGGATGCCCCAGACGAGAAGGGCCGCCGTAGTGAGCGCCGTGTCCCAGAACGTGTACTGACGCAGGGCCGAGTAGATGCCCAGGGGGATGCCGAGCAGCTCGATGAGTACGGCCGCAATGGCGAGCTGGATGGTGAACGGCGCGTTGATGCGGATGAGGCTGGTGACCGACATCTGCATGTAGTATGACTGTCCGAGGTCACCGTGCAACAGCCGGCCGACGTACTTGACGTACTGCACGGGGAGCGGCTTGTCGAGCCCAAGTCGAACACGCACCTCGGCGATTCGCTCCGGCGTGGCGGCCTTACCGGCGACCATCACGGCGGGGTCGCCGGGAATGGCGAACAGGATGATGAAGGTGATGATGCTCACGCCCACCAGGACGATGACCATCTGCAGAAGGCGCCTGACGACGTAGGAGACCATGGGGCAACTCTACAGCATGCGTCCAGAGCGCCGCATCCCAGCGGTCCCGAGTCTCACCACGAAGATGCGGAGGCCCGCCGCTCTCGCGAGCGGCGGGCCTCAGCATCGGCGACCGCGGAGTGCTCCGCGATCGACACTGCAGACGCAGGCGTCAGCTCATCACTTGACCCAGAGCTGCCACATATTGACGAAGCCGATCGGGTCCTGGAAGAAGCCGGCGATGCGGTTGTTGGTGACGCGGAAGGCCCGCGGGTACACGGTCGGGACGACCGCGGCGTCCGTGAGCATCATCTTCTCGGCCTCGGCGTAGATGTCGTAGCGCGCCGTGGCGTCGTTGGTCGCGCGTGCCTTGGCGAGGAGCGCGTCGAACTCCGGATTACTGTACAGGCTACTCCGATTGCCGGTCGGCTGGTCGGACTGGAACAACGGGTAGAGGAAGTTGTCGTACGACGGGTAGTCGGCGACCCACCCTGAGCGGTAGACCTGACCCTCGCCCTTCGACGTCTTGTCAAGGAACGTGGTCCACTCGAAGTTGCTGAGGGTGACGGTGACGCCGGCGTTCTTCCAGCCGGCCTGCAGAACCTCGGCCGTCTTCTGGTTGTTCTCATCGGTGTTGTACCAGTAGTTCAGGGTCGGCGGGGTCTTCCCGTAGGCCGCCAGGGCGGCCTTGGCGCCCGCGTCGTCGTTGGTCTTGTAGGGGCTCACGTCGGGGCGCCAGCCGGGCATGCCCTGGGGCACGACCCCGGTGGCCGGAACGGCCTCGCCTTCGTGGACGATGTTGAGAATGGCCTCAGCGTCCGTCGACATGTACATCGCCTTGCGGAGCTCGAGACCTTGTGAGCCGCCGACGACCTTGTCTTCCCAATTGAACGCGACGTAGTCGGTGGTGATGTACGGCCATCCCTTGGCCGTCCACTCACCGGACGTGACGTTAGGGTTGGCCTTGGAGGCCGCGACCTGCCCCGGTGGGACGTGCGTGTAGTCCACGTCGCCCTTCTGGAACTCCAGCCACGACGTCTGGTTGGAGACGATGATCGGCATGTGGATTTTGTCCACGTAGCCGGAGTTCGCCTTGTCCCAATAGTCCGGGTTCTTGACGAGGTCGATGTACTGCTTGCGGACCCACTTGCTGACCATGTAGGGGCCGGTGCCTACCGGCTTGAGCGCGAAGGCCTCGTAGCCGATCTTCTTGATGTAGTCCACGGGCAACGCCGAGGAGACGGGGTGCAGCAGGGAAACGGCGAAGTCGGCGAACGGGTACTGCAGCTTGACCACGAGGGTGTAGGGGTCGGGCGCCGAGAGGCCGGTGAGACCCTTCTTGGGGTCGGTCGAGAACCCGCTGGCCGCCATGCCCTCGATCGGCGCCAGCACGTAGGACACGTACGAGGCGTTCTTCTCATCGGTGACGTAGTTCCACGAGTCGATGAAGGTCTGCGCCGTGACCTCGGTGCTGACCGGCGCCGAGAACATGACGCCCTTCTTGAGATGGAAGGTCCACGTCTGGTTGTCCGTGGTCTCCCAGCGATCGGCGATGCCCGGCGCAACAGCGACGTTGCCCTTGTCGTCGACCGCGGCCGCGACCAGACCCTGGAAGACCTGGTGCACGACCTGCATACCCTCAGACTCGTAGGCCTGGGCCGCGTCGATCGCGTATGGATCCGAACCGAGCACGAAGTTGTACGTGCCGCCCGGCTTGGGCGTGCCGGCGGCACTCGGGCTGGCGCCGCCGCCGCCCTCGTCGCTGCTGCCGCAGGCGCCCAGCAGCAGACCGGCGACGATGAGGACGCCGGCCAGGATGACCAAACCGCGCCACTTCGTGGTGGATCTCTTCATTGCGACCTCCTTGGAATGACTAGGACCTGTCCCCCCGCATGTTCAGCCTCTCGTTCGCACCTCCCCTTGCGTTCGTGAGCACTGCGGTGACTTGGAGAGCGTGCCGGCTGCGACTCGACCCCACACCGCCGTCAGCCGATCCGCCAGACAAGCAGGAACGACGTGACGAACCAGGCGACGCCGCAGATGATGGTGTAGCGCGTGAGGTTGCGCTCCATCACGCTGGCCGACGAGGCAAACGAAAAGCCGGTGATGCTGGCCATGCCGGCGTCTTTGCCGGAATGGATGAGGATGAGCACGATGAGCAGCACGCTCTCGATCAGGAAGATGGCGGTGAGCACGGCGTTCAGCACGGGTCGACTCCTCTGGGACGCGGACGTGGTAGCGGTTGTGTCTAGTCACGCACCATTGTTACACCTCGGCCACCGCCGGACAACTGGCGGAGGCGTGGCGGCGGCTACTTCACCCAGACGTCCCACATGTCGACGAAGCCCATGGGGTCGCGCGCAAAGCCGCCGATGCGGTTGTTCGTCACGAGAAAGTCGCGGTAGTAGTACAGCGGGATGGCGGGCATGTCGGAGAGGATGAGCTTCTCGGCCTGGGCGTAGAGGTTGTACCGCTGCTGGGCGTCCTGCGTGCCGCGCGCCTGCAGGAGCAACTCGTCGACCGCTGCGTTCGAGTACCCGGTGAAACTGCCGCTGCGCGACTGCTCCGAGTAGAACAGCGGGTACAGAAAGTCGCCCATCGACGGATAGTCCGCGATGTAGCCCATGGCGAACAGCTGCGCCCCGCTCCCCGAGTCGCCTCTCGACAGTCCGTCGATCAGAACCGGGCCATCGAAGTCGCTGGGCTCGACGGCGATGCCGGCGGACGCCCAGCCAGTCTGCAGGATCTCGGCGATCTCCGTGGCGGGCGCGCTCGTCGTGTACCAGTAGGCGAGTCTCGGAGCTCCGCCGAGGCCCATTACGATGGCCGTCGCCTGCTCCAGATCATAGGGATAGGGATTCTGGGCGTCGCGATGGCCGGCGATCCCCACCGGCACGTAGCCCGACGCCTGCAGCGGCACGCCCTCGCCGGCCGCGTTGCACACGGCCTCGGCGTCGGCCGACTGGCTCAGCGCCCGGCGAAGCTGGAGGTCGTCGCCAAGCGCCGCGTCACCCATGTTGATGCCGATGAAACCAACGGCCGGGTCGGGCCACGCTGCGGCGGTCCACTCACCAGCCGTCACTTGCGGGAGGGTCGCGGCGGCCTCCACCTGGCCGGGCGGCACCCGCGAGCAATCGAGGTCGCCCGCCTGGAACTCGAGCCACATGGCGTCGGTCTCGGCGATGATGGGCATGCTGATCGCGGCCACCCAGCCCGCGTTGTCGGCATCCCAGTAGGCGGGGTTCCTGGCGAGCTGGATGGAGCGCCGCTTGCGCCACGATTCGACCACGTAAGGGCCGGTGCCCACGGGCCTCTGGCCATACTTCTTCTCGCCGACCTTCTCGATGTAGTCGACCGGGGTCACGGCCGCGACGGTGTGGCCGAGGATCATCGGCAGGTCGGCGAACGGATACCGAAGCTTGACCTCGAGCGTGGAGGCGTCGAGCGCCCTCACGCCGGTGAGGCCCACCCTGGGATCGACCTGGTACCCGTCGTCGTCGCAGCCCTCAAGGGGAGCCAGGATGTACGAGACGTAGGAGTGGTTCCTCGGGTCGGTGACGCGGTTCCACGAGTCGACGAAGTCCTGCGCTGTGACCTCCCGGCCCACTGGCGGCTGGAAGGTCACGCCCTTCTTGAGCGTGAAGGTCCACGTCTGCGCGTCGGTGGTCTGCCAGCTCTCGGCGATCCCGGGTGCGGCGACCATGACGCCGGCGTCGTTCATCCGCCACTTCACCAGGCCCTCGAAGACCTGGTGCGCGACCTGCATGCCCTCCGGCTCCTGGGCGTTGAGCGGCTCGATGGAGACCGGGTCGGCGCGAAGCGGGAAGTCGTACGTGCCGCCGGTCTTGGGGGCGTCGACCGCAGCGGCGCCGGGGCCGGCGGTGCCGGCGCTGCCGCAGCCGGGCAGGATGAGAAGGGCAGCGAGGAGCACAGCAGACACCGCGACTGCGGCGCGGTCGAGCGAGTGCATCAGGCCGGCTCCAGAAGGCCGGTGCCGGTCATCTCGGCGGGCTGGGCAAGGCCCAGCAAGCCGAGCGCCGTCGGCGCGAGGTCGCACAGCCGGCCCCCTTCGCGCACGCGCACTCCGGCCGCCGTGGCGATGAACGGCACCAGGTTGGTGCTGTGCGCGGTGTTGACGCTGCCGTCGGGCTCGAGCATGTGGTCGGCGTTGCCGTGGTCGGCGGTCACGAGGCAGACGCCGCCGAGGCGGGTCACCAGTTTCACGACCCGCCCCAGACACTCGTCGACGGCCTCGAGCGCCGCGACCGCGGCGGAGATCACGCCGGTATGCCCCACCATGTCGGCGTTGGCGTAGTTCACGACTGCGAAGGCGAAGCCACCGCCGACCAGAGCCGCGACCAGCTCGTCGGTGACTGCGTAGGCGCTCATCGCCGGCTTGTGGTCGTACGTGGGCACGTCGCGGGGGCTCGGCACGAGGATGCGCTGCTCGCCCTCGACCGGCTTCTCGACGCCGCCGTTGAAGAAGAAGGTCACGTGCGCGTACTTCTCGGTCTCGGCGATGTGCAACTGGCGCAGCCCGTGCGCGGCAAGCACGTCGGCGAGCACGTTCTCGGGGTGTTCGGGCGCGAAGGCGACGGGCAGCCCGAACTCCTTTTTGTACTCGGTCATCGTCACGAAGTCGACGGCCGGCGGGTGTGGGCCACGCTCGAAGGCGGTGAAGCCCGGCTCCGCGAAGGCGCGCGTGAGCTCGCGGGCGCGGTCCGGGCGGAAGTTGAAGAAGAGGCACACGTCGCCGTCGGCGACGCGCGCGTCGCGCTCCGGCGCTACGATGGTCGGGCGCACGAACTCGTCGTTCTCGCCGCGCTTGTAGGCGGCGTCCACCGCGGCCTGCGCGTCGGTGGCGAAGAACCCCTGGCCGTAGACCAGGGCGTCGTAGGCGAGCCTGACGCGTTCCCAGCGCGTGTCGCGGTCCATGGCGTAGTAGCGGCCGCTGACCACGCCGAAGCGGCCCACGCCGAGATCGTCCATCTTCTGCTGGATCTCGGCCAGATAGCCCTTGGCGCTTCGCGGCAGGGTGTCGCGGCCGTCGAGAAAGGCGTGCACGACCACGCTACCCACCCTCTCGCGGGCGGCCAGCTCGAGGCAGGCCTTGAGATGCCCCATATCGCTGTGCACGCCGCCGCCCGACACCAGGCCCATGAGGTGCAGCGTGCTGCCGCGGCCCACGACCTTGGCGCACGCCTGCTTGAGCACGCGGTTGGCGAAGAAGTCGCCGTCGGCGATCGCCTTGCTGATGCGCGTGAGGTCCTGGTACACGACGCGCCCGGCGCCGATGTTGAGATGCCCCACCTCGGAGTTGCCCATCTGGCCCGGCGGCAGCCCCACGGCCGGGCCGGATGCTTCGAGGGTGCCGTGCGGGCAGGCGGCCAGCAGCCCGTCGAAGACGGGAGTGGCCGCGAGGCTCACGGCATTGCCCGGTCCGGCAGGCGCGCAGCCCCAGCCATCCAGGACCATGAGCACGACGGGCCGTTGCACGCGGCCCGTCGGCGAGAGGGCCGCGTCGCCGGGGTCCGGGGTCGGCGACCGACCACCCGGAGGCGCACCCGGCCCTGCGCCGACGTTGTCGTCAGCGCTCAAGCAGGCGGCTCCACGAAGCGCACGATACGCGCGAACTCCTGGGGGTCGAGGCTCGCCCCGCCGACGAGCACCCCGTCGATGTCGGGCTGCGCCATGAGCACGTCGATGTTGCCTGCCTTGACGCTGCCGCCGTAGAGGACACGGACCCCGTCGGCGGCGTCGCCGAAGCGCTCGCGCACGCGCCGCCGCACGAAGGCCACCGTCTCCTGGGCCTGGTCCGGGGTCGCCGTGACACCGGTGCCGATCGCCCAGATGGGCTCGTAGGCGATGGCCACGAGGGCCAGCTCGGCCACGCCGACCTCGGCAAGGCCGCCGTCGAGCTGGCCGCCGACCTTGGACTCTGTGGCACCGGCCTCGCGCTCGTCGAGGGTCTCGCCGCAGCAGAGCACCGGGCGCAGACCGGCGTCGAGGGCGGCGCGCACCTTGCGCGCCAGGTCGGAATCGTTCTCGGCGTAGTACTGACGGCGCTCGGAATGCCCGAGGATGACGTAGGGCACGCCCAGCTCGAGCAGCATCTGCGCGGCGATCTCCCCGGTATAGGCACCCTCGGCGGCGAAGTGCATGGTCTGGGCGCCGATCGCGACCTCCGTCCCGGCGGTCGCGGCCAGCGCCGTCTCGAGATCGATGGCCGGCGGACAAAGGAGGATGTCGCGGTCGTCCACCCCGGCGACCCGGGGGACAAAGGCCGCGAAGAACTCCTTCGTCTGCGGCCGCGTCTTGTACATCTTCCAGTTGCCGGCCATGAGCGGCCTGCGGCCTGCGGCCACGGTACTACCACGATCCATGAGCGCCTCCACGCCGGGCAGCGCCCGGCCCTCCAGGAATTCCATTGACGCGCCGCCCCCCGTGGAGACGTGCGTCATGCGCGTCTCCAGACCGAAGCGGCGTGCCGCCGCCACGGTGTCGCCGCCGCCGGCCACGGTGACCGCGGCGCTCGCCGCGATGGCCTCGCCGACGGCCTTGGTCCCGGCGCTGAAATCGTCGATCTCGAACAGGCCCATGGGCCCGTTCCAGTAGATGGTCCCCGCGCCGCGCAGGTGCCGCACGAACTCGGCGACGGTCTCGGGGCCGACGTCGAGCGCCATCTGGTCGGCGGCGATGCCGCCGACGCCCACGACCCCGGAAGGCGCCCCCGCGAGCGCGTCGCGCGCCACCACTAGGTCGCGCGGGAGGACCAGCTCGCAACGCGAGGTGGCGGCGGCGGTCAGCACCCGGACGGCGACGGCGACCTGGTCGCCGTCGCCCTTGGACAGGCCGATGCCGTGGCCCTTGGCTGCGAGGAAGGCGTTGGCCATGGCGCCACCGATGAGGATCGCGTCGGCGGTGCCCAGCATCTTTTCGATGACGCCGATCTTGTCGGAGACCTTGAGGCCGCCGAGGACGACCACGAAGGGCCGCGCCGGATCGCGAAGCAGGCGCCCGAGGATCTCGAGCTCGCGGATCATGAGGAGGCCCGCCACCGAGGGCAGGTAGTGCGTGACGCCCTCGGTGGAGGCATGGGCGCGGTGAGCGCTGCCGAAGGCGTCGTTGACGTAGACCTCGGCGAGCCCCGCCAGGCGCTCGGCAAAGACGCCGTCGTCGTCGGTCTCCTCGGCGTGGAAGCGCAGGTTCTCGAGCAGCAGCACGTCGCCGGGGCGCAGAGCCCCGGCGGCCGCCTCCGCGGCCGGCCCGACGCAGTCGGCGACGGTCTGCACGGGGCGGCCGAGCAGCTCGGCGAGGCGCACGGCCACCGGAGCCATGCTCAGAACGTCGACGACCTGCCCCTTGGGCCTGCCGAGGTGTGACGCGAGCACCACGGCGCAGCCCTGGTCGAGCAGGTACGTGATAGTGGGCAGCGCGGCGCGGATGCGCGTGTCGTCGGCCACGCGGCCACCCTCGAGCGGCACGTTGAAGTCGACCCTCACGAGGACGCGCTTGCCGGCGAGCGGGTAGTCGGTGAGCGAACGCTTCATGATGACTGCAGCCTCCCTGGCTCCGCGGTCAGAGGACTTTCTGGACGAGGTCGACGAGGCGGCACGAATAGCCCCACTCATTGTCGTACCACGAGACGCACTTGACGAGGGTACCCTTGGCCATGGTGAGCGCCGGGTCGAAGACCGAAGAGTGGCTGTTGCCGACCACGTCGATACTGACGATGGGATCCTCCTGGTACTGCAGGATGCCCTGCATGCGGCTGCTCTCGGCGGCCGCCTTCATGGCCGCGTTGACCTCGTCGGCGGTGACCTCGGTCTTGAGCTCGGCGACGAGGTCGGTGGCCGAGCCGTCCGGCGTGGGCACGCGCAGCGCGAAGCCGTCGAGCTTGCCTTCCAGGTCGGGGATCACGAGCGCCACGGCGCGCGCGGCGCCGGTGGTGGTGGGGATGATGGACACGGCCGCGGCGCGGGCGCGGCGCAGGTCCTTGTGCGGGAAGTCGAGCACAGGCTGGTCGTTGGTGTAGGCGTGGATCGTGGTCATGAAGCCCTTCTCGACGCCGAAATTGTCGACGAGGACCTTGGCCATGGGCGCCAGGCAGTTGGTGGTACAGCTGGCGTTGCTGATGACGTCGTGCTTGGCCTTGTCGTACATCTCGTCGTTGACGCCCAGGCAGATCGTGACGTCGGGGCCCTTGGCGGGCGCCGAGATGATGACCTTCCTGGCGCCGGCCTCGAGATGCTTGGCGGCCGCGGAGCGCTCGGTGAAACGGCCGGTGGATTCGATGACGACCTCGGCACCGAGCTCCTTCCACGGCAGCTTGGCGGGGTCGGTCTCGCTGATCACGCGGATACGCCTGCCGTCGATGACCAGGGCCTCGCCCTCGACCTCGACGGTACCCGGGAACACGCCGTGCACGGAATCGTACTTGAACAGATGACCCAGGGTCTTCGCGTCCGTGAGGTCGTTGATCGCCACGAACTCCACGTCGGCGCCCTGCCTGAGCGCCGCGCGGTTCACGAGCCTGCCGATGCGGCCAAAGCCGTTGACTCCTACTCTCACACTCATTTCACCCTCCCAATCCGATTGTTCGCAAGCCTACCAGAGCTCCCCGGCCGAGGCGCGCGGCCTCACGGCGGCCGGGGCGGCGTCGGGCGCGCCAGGGTCGGGATACGACCCAGGAAGATATTGCCCGTGCGCCCGTCGATGGACAACCACTCGCCGGCACGCAGCTCGCCGCCGGCCAGGCGCGCCGTTCCCTCACGCTCGATCACCTCCAGGTCCCTGCAGTCGACCACGGCGGTCTTGCCCAGGCGCTTGGCCGTCACGGCGGCGTGCGACGTGGCGCCGCCGCGAGCCGTCAGGATGGCGCTGACCCGGGCGATCATGGCGATGTCTTCGGGTACCGTGTCCGGGCGCAGCAACACGATGTGCTCGGCGGGAGCCTCGGCCAGCAGCTGATCGATCTGCGCCTCGTTCACGGCGATCCGCCCCGAGTAGGCGCCCCCGGCCACTCCCATGCCGACCGCCGCGGGGGGTCCGTAGTTGGGCGAGGACGTATCGAAGTAGGCCGCATCCTTGGCCTGCTCCTGCACCCCGCCGCGCTTCTGCAGCACGTAGACATCGTCCGCAGCCGGCGACTCGAAGGTGAACTCGATCTCCTGGGGGTCGAACTCACGCTCGACGACGAGCTCGCACGCCACCGACAGCAGTTCCTCGTAGACCTCCGGGTAGTCCCGCTCCAGAGAGCGCTCCGTACCCCGGTACGTGGAGCTGCCCAGACGCTGGGCTTCGGAGATGGGCAACGGGAAGACCAGCCCGCCGACCAGATCCTCGCCCTGGCTGCGTACGGCGAAGTCGCCGAACAGGCGCACGCGACGGCTGTACGGCTCGAACGGGTTGTGGGTGAAGGTCACTCCGGAGCCCGACTCGCGGCTCAGGTTGCCGAAGACCATGCGCTGCACCACGACGGCCGTACCCCATTCCTCGGCGACGCCCGTATACTGGCGGTAGATGCGGGCCGGCGCCGAGTCCCACGATTCGAGCACCTTGAAGATGCAGGCGACCACCTGGTCGAAGGGCTCGTCGATGAAGACGACGCCCTCCGCCTGCGCCCGCAGTTTGTACGCGAGGGCGATCTCGCGCATCTGCGCGACCGTGAAATCGCGTTTCTGCCCGACTCCGTGGCGGCTCTTGAACTCGGCGATGATGGCGTCGAAGAAATCCCGGTCGATGCCGTCGGACATGGCCCACGTCTGCAAAAAGCGACGATAGGAGTCCCAGGCCGCCCACCCGAGGCCGGGTTCCGCCGCCAGCGACTCCGTCAGCGCGTCGTTGAGGCCCACATTGACGAAGGTGGTCATGAGACCGGGCATGGACATGGCCGCGCCCGAACGGATGGACAGGAGCAGGGGCCGCGCGTGGTCGCCGAGGCGCAGGCCGGTCTGCCTCTCCGTCTGGCTCAACGCCTGCCGGACGCGCTGCACGGTGTCGGCGTACAAGGGCCGGTACGACATCGCCGGCATGGCGCCGAAGAGCTCGGTGGTGAGGATGAAGCCCTCGGGCACACGAAGCCCGTACGACGCCATCTCCTTGAGCCCCTGGCCCTTGTAGCCAAGGCTCAGGCGATCGTCGGTGGCGGCCTTGGGCTTGTGGATCGGCGACACCAGCCGCTCGGGATCGTAGTTCATCAGGCGCGTGAGCGCCTGCACGCTGAGGCGCCCGTTGAGCAGCGCGATCTGGCGCAGAGCGGCCGCCGCGTAGCGGTCGAGAGCCTGCATCCCGAGGGCCGACACGAGCACGTCGCGGAGGACCATCTCGGCGACCGCTTCCATGGACATGCCGCGCGCCGCGCATTGGCGGGGGTCGTTGGTGAGCACGGCATGCAGCACCTGGTCGTGGCTGAGGATCGACGTCGCGGAGAGCTCAGTCACGCTGCTCACCAGGAACTGGAACACGTTCTGATACTGGCCGAAGGTGAAGTTGCGGCTGTTGAAGCTGGCGCCCAGCAGGGCCAGGTTGGCACCCAGGGCGCGCGAATCGACGCCGTCGATGGACAGCGCCCGTTCGAAGCGCGACATGGCCGTACTCATGCGGCGCAGCGAGGCCCGGGTCACGTAAGGCTCCGGGCCTTCCTCGACGAGATCCTCGAGAAGCCTGTCGACCAGCTTCTCCACGCGGAACGATAGGCCCAGCGCGTCGAATTTGGGCTCGCCGTAATTTCCGTAGATCGACGGGATGCCGGCGGCGATGTGGCGTTTCTGGTAGATGTTCTCGGTGGCCGCTGAGGGCGCCGGGCCGAGAATGATGGCCTTGAGGTCGCGCAGCACGTCGAGAGCCGCGTCCAGCAGGCGATCCAGGGTCGCAGGCTGCGGGTGCGCCTGCCACGCGGCCAGGTCGCGCGCGAACCTGCGCCTTACCTTCGCCTCGAGCTGCCGGTGCCGGGCGACCGCCGCATCCACGTCGTCGGCTGACAAGGAGTACTTGTTGGAGACCAGCTGATAGGTGCGCACGAGGAGGGCGACCCGGCGACGATCGCTTTCGGTGCCCGCCTCGTCGCCGCTCGCGGCGCCCGCGCCCAGCCTGTCCAGATGAGCCTCGAGTGCGGCCGGGGTCAGCGCCAGGAGCCGGCCCGGCAGATCCTCGAGCAGCGGCGCGGCGAACTGCGTCTGCAAGGCCAGGAGCGTCGCGTGGGGGCCTCTGGCCCACTGCGGCTCGCTGCGCACCATCTCCATCGTGTTGGCAGAGAGGAAAGGTCGGAGGCCGGAAAGCTCGAGGGTCATCCAGTAATCGAGCACGGCGCGGCAGAACGGCACCATGCGGTTGGATGACTCCGCGTGCAGCTGCTTGCGCAGGAAGTGCGTAAGCGTGTCGCGGCGCCCGCAGATCTCGTCGATCTGCGTGGAGACGGCGCGCAGCTCACCCTCCGCGCCGATCTCGTTGAAGTACACAGGCAAGGTGCGTA
This sequence comes from Actinomycetota bacterium, assembly GCA_026392275.1. Taxonomy (GTDB): domain Bacteria; phylum Actinomycetota; class Thermoleophilia; order UBA2241; family UBA2241; genus CAIXSE01. Next base: position 16,886 of record JAPLCM010000054.1, read on the forward strand.
GCAGCTGCTTGGCGACGAAGAAGATGGGGCGGATGTCGGCGTCCAGGAACCTCGTGACATCGCGCTGGAAGAGGTCGGTGTCGGCGATGTAGACGCCGCCCAGCCGTAGCTGCACGTTGAGCGCGGCGGCAAGGCGCTCATAGAGCGCGGGGTTCGACTCGATGATGTGCATCCAGCAACGGATCTTCGGCAGATGGAAGGGATTGACCACCGTCTCCCACTCGTCGGTCGCTCCGCTGATGTCCGGGTACTGAAATCTCCAGTAGAGGATATCGGCGACGAGATGGTCGGCCGCCTTGACGTTGCCGGCCTCGCCGATGGCCACACCGATGGCCTCGAAGCACTGGAAGCGCATCAGCAGGAACTCGTTGTCACGGTCGCGGAAGAAGGCAGTCAGCCGGCTCAGGATACGATCGGCGTCCATGTGGCGATCGGGATGGAGCATCTGCCTGACGACTCCCAGAAGGTCGGCCATGACTTCGTTCTGGCGGTGGCCCAGGGTGTCGTCCTTGAGGAAGTAGAGACACACGGCGAAACGGTCCTCGAGGTTCTCGACGTGAAACAGGTGGCCGATGGCGCGCCCGAGGATGTCGGAGAGCGCGGGGTACTGCTCCGCCAGAAGGAGCTCCTCGTCGGCCGCCTTTCGGGCGCCGCGGATCAGCGCCGACAGGCGCTTGCCCGAAAGGAGGGCAAAGCGCGCGGCGACGGCCACGGGATCGGTGAGGCCGGCCCTCTGCGACGTCGCCCAGCCGGGTACATCCAGACGCTCCTCCAAGCGGCGGTAGCCGAGCAGGAGCACGCGCCGATAGAGATCGAAGAAGACCGGCGCCGGCCGCCGACCCGCCCGAGCGACGAGGTCGCGCAGCAGCGCGTCGCGCTCGAGAAAGGCCACGGGCTGCAGGGGCAGCAGGCGGGCCAGCGACGCGCCGATCATCTCGAGACCGTCGTCGTAGGCGGAGCCGTGCCGACCGCTGAGGGCGTCTGTGCACCACTGGAGGAGCGCGCGAAGCAGGAGCGAGGCCTGCTCGGCGGTGAGAGCGCTCTCGAGCAGGCCGAGCACCAGTTCTGCGAAGAGGCCGAAGAGGCGGGAGCGGTCGTCGGAACGCTCGAAGTAGGGCCAGTTGCGAAGGAGCGTAGTCTGGAAGCCCTCGACGAGCATGTCGGCGTTGCGGAAGGTGTGGAAGTACTCGCCGATGGTCTCGGTGAGCGAGGCGCGTACGCCTTGGAGCCCCTCGACCGCGTCCACCAGGGGCAGGTAGCGATCGGGGATGACGACCTTCTGCGCGGTCCTGTCGATGTTGGCGCGCAGGGCGTCTGAATCGAAGGGTACTGGCGTCGTTCTCACGGTGCGCTCAATGATACCTTGGCCGCCGCCGGCATACGCACCCGGCGGCGCGGGGCCATGCCGTGAGATGGGCGGCGTCGCGCAACGCGAGGGGAGGGCCGCAGACCATGGGTATCCAACGAACGCTCGGCGTCAACAAGTGGGTCGCATCGGCAAGCTCGTGCCCTGGTAACACCTGGGGCGCGACGATGTCGACCGCCTCGTGGTCAACGTCGGCCGCCCGGTGGACACGTCGCTTCAGGCGGTGGTGCAGTACGTCGCCAAAGACAGCCCCTGCGGCCCGCTGCACCGCTATCTCCTTGGGCAGGCGGGCGTGCGCGACGTCCTCGTGGTCGACGAGAAGCGCGGCCTGATCCGCGCCCACGGCAAGGAGGTCGTCGTGCTCCGCGAGGCCCGCGACCGCAGAGGCATCCCCTGGCGCGACCACGGCGCTGGCCCACAGGATCCGCCCGCTGCTCGAGCGCGACCTCACGCGCAACACGATCACCGCGGGCACGAGCACAGTGCCTGCGGTCACCAACACGCAGCCGGTGCTCGACGCCGTGCCGCAGGTCGGCGCCACCGACCTGCGCAAGAGCCGCGGCGCCTTAGGCAACGTCGTGCGCACGTCGACGAACGCCGCGGCGCTGGAACAGGTCATGCCCGAGATCGGGCGCATCGGCTTCATGGACCTGCGTGTACCCTCAGGGGCGCCGGGCGCGGGCGCGGAGTGCGAGACGGTGAGACGGCCGCTCACCCACGTCAAGATCTTCGGCTGGTACGACAACGAGATGGGCAGCCACACCCACCGCCTGGGCCAGCTCACCATGCGCATCGCCAAGAGCCTGTAGGTCGCGCCCGGCGCGGCGCCCCGCCCGCAGTCGGCTCCCGGGCGCCCGCCCCGGCGTCCGGGCGACGGACGGCATGTCGCGAAACGGTAAGAACCCGCCGGCGTCTTCTTATCTTACCGTTTCGCACTACCCCGCCCGGCGCCGCCAGCCGGCGATGCCGCCCTGATCCACGCCGCGCCCGTGGACTTCGTGCGCCGAGGCCGCCGTAGCTGTCACACCCGGCGGCGGCGCCGCTGCCATGACCTCGGCGGCCGCGCGGCGTCAGGGGTCGAGCTCTTCGGCACGCGCCGCGAGACGCCGCAGGCGATGGTTCAGCGCCGACTTGCTCAGCGGAGGGTGCGCGCGCCCGGCCAGCTCCAGCAGGCTGAGGTACGGGTAGCGCAGGCGCAGCTCCGCGACCTCGCGCAGCGAGTCGGGCAGCGCCTGCCAGGCGGGCGAGGCCATGAGGCGGCGGGCGGCGGCGGCCTGCCGCGCTGCCGCGGCCGCCGCCCGCCGGGCGTTGGCCTCGTCGCAGTTGGCCAGCCGGTTGGCGCTCTCGCGCACCGTGCCAAGCACGGCGTGCTCCTCCCAGCGCAGGCAGCCCTCGTGGGCGCCGAGCACGGCCAGCAGATCGGCGCCCGTCTGCGAGCGCTTGCTGTAGCAGGCCACGTTGCGATCGCGCTCGGCCAGCTTGAACGGCAGGCCGAGGCGGCCCAGCAGACCGCGCACCTGCTCCGCCAGCCCAGCGTTCTCGACGGTGAATTCGACGTGCACAGGCGCCCCCGGCGCCGAGATCGAGCCGCAGCCCAGGAAGAGACCGCGCAGGAAAGCGGTGAGGCAGCAGTGCCGCTCGACCAGCCGCCGCGGCACCGTCATCTGCACGCGCAGCTCGTCGGAGAGCACGCCCAGCTCGTTGAGCAACTGCAGGTCGCGAGCTTCGTCGCCAAGCAGAACCTCGTAGCGCAGCCCGAGCGGCGCGGCGGCCACAGTGCGCAGCGACGACTCGACGGCGAAGCCCTTGAGCAGCCCGAGGACGTGGCGGGCGGTCGCCGGCAGGCCCAGTGAGAGGCGCACGCCGAAGTGCCCGCCGGCGCCGATCTCGAAGACCCCGGCGCCGAAGAAGACGCCCGAGAGCTGCGCCCGACGGCAGTGCGCCGCCGCCGGCACGACGGTGCCCAACTCGAGCTTGACGTCGCGGGTGAAGCCCACGGCGCTACCTCACGATGCGGAGGAGCGCCTGCGCCAGACGCTCCGAGTCGTGGCGCACGACGTTGCTCTCGGCCGCCACCTGGGCGTGCGTCACCTTGACCCCAGCCCCCCGCAGGCGGTCCTCGTCGACGACCACGGGGCGCGCCCCGAAGCGCTGGTAGCTGGCGACCAGATCCGCGGAGACCGCGGCGTCGTTGACCAGCACCACGTCGACGAGCCCGGCCATACCGTGCCGGTGCAGAGCGTCGAGATGGTCGGCGGCCGTGTAGCCGTCGGTCTCGCCGGGCTGCGTCATCACGTTGCACACGTACACCACGTATGCCCTGGTCTCCTTGAGCGCGGCGCGGACCTCGGGGATCAGCAGATTGGGGATCACGCTCGTGTACAGGCTGCCCGGGCCGAGGACAATGAGATCCGCCCTGCGCAACGCGGCGACGGCCTGCGGCAGCGGCCGCGGCGCCGCCGGCGAGAGCCAGACCCGCCGCGGCAGGCGCTCGGCGGCCGTGATCGTGCTTTCGCCGCTGACCTGGCCGCCGCCCTCGAGTTGCGCGTGCAGCACCACGTCGTCGAGGGTGGCCGGCAGCACTCGCCCGCGGACCTTGAGGATACGCGTGGACTCATGGACGGCGCGTTCGAAATCGCCGGTGACCTCGCTCAGCGCGGCCATGAACAGGTTGCCGAAGCTGTGGCCCTGCAGACCGCCGCCGTCGGGAAAGCGGTACTGGAAGAGGCGGCTCATCATCGACTCGTCGTCGGCCAGGGCGACGAGGCAGTTGCGCAGGTCGCCCGGCGGCGGCATGCCCATGTCGCGGCGCAGCCGCCCCGAGCTGCCGCCGTCGTCGGCCATCGTCACCACGGCGGTGAGATTGCTGGTGTGCGCCTTCAGGCCACGAAGCAGTGCCGCGAGACCGTTGCCGCCGCCTACGGCCACCACGCGCGGCCCTCGCGCCAGCCGGCCGGCCGCGCGGATCTCGGCGGCCGTCTCCGGGCCGGTGCGCTTGAAGAGCCAGGCCTTGCGGGCGCCGATGAACAGCGCGAGGGCACCCAGCACGACGCCGTCGAAAGCCAGGAGCGCCGCCGCCGCATGCCTGGTCTGCAGCCAGCCCATGCCCAGGCCGCGCATGAGCTGCGGTGACCAGAGGACACCGACGGCGAAGATCGCCGAGTAGACGAGCAGCACGCCGCCGACCCCCGCGAGCAGCAGCCAGCGCTTGATCCCGAGGCCGGGATACAGCCACTCGACAGAGCGCCCCATCAGTCTCTCGCGAGGTCCCGGTGGCGCACGACCGTGTAGTAGCCCTGCTTCTCGTAGCGCTCGCCGATGAGCTGTGCGACGGCCACCGAACGGTGACGGCCGCCGGTGCAGCCCACGCCGATGGTGAGGTGCGCCTTGCCCTCCGCGGCGTAACGCGGAAAGAGGAAGTCGAGCAGTGGGAACAGGCGCTCGAGGTACTCACCGGTGCCCGCCGAGGCGAGGACGAAATCGCGCACCTCGGCGTCGAGGCCCGTGAGAGGACGTAGACGCAGGTCGTAGTGCGGGTTGGGCAGAAAGCGCACATCGAAGAGCAGGTCGGCGTCGATGGGGATGCCGTACTTGTAGCCGAACGACACCACGGCAAAGACGATGTTGGTGCGTCGCGTATGGTTGATGAGATCCTCGTTGAGGCGCGCCTTGAGCTGGTGGATCGAGATGTCGCTGGTATCGATCACCAGGTGCGCGCGCTCGCGCAGGCCGGCGAGCAGCCCGCGCTCCTTGCGGATGCCGTCGATGACGCTGCCGCGGCCGGCCAGCGGGTGCCGGCGCCGAGTCTCTTTGAAGCGCCGGACGAGAGCCTCGTTGGAGGCCTCGAGAAAGACGAGCGTGAACTCCACGCCGCGCTCGTGCAGCTCGTCGAGAAGCACCTCGAGCTGGCTGAAATACTCGCCGCCGCGCACGTCGCTGACCACGGCCACGCGGTCGACCTTGCTGCCCGTGCGGCGAAACAGGTCGACGAGCGTCGGTACGAGCTCCGGCGGCAGGTTGTCGACGCAGAACCAGCCGGCGTCTTCGAACGAGTCCATGGCCTGCGATTTGCCGGCCCCCGACAGGCCCGTGATGACGACGAACTGCAGGGCCTCGGTCATGCGGGCCTCCCCTCGGTCATGCGAGTCTCCCGTTCGCGACGGGCACGCCTTCGAGCCTCAGGAGGCGCTCCTTCCAGGCAGGGTCGTCGCCGTACTGCCCCAGCCGGCCGTCGTTTCTGACGACGCGGTGGCACGGCAGGATGACCGGCAGCAGATTACGGGCCATGACCGATCCGGCGGCGCGGTAAGCGTTGGGGCGCCCCGCCGCCGCGGCCAGCTCCCGGTAGCTGACGGCGGTGCCGTACGGTACGTGCGCGAGCGCCCGGAAGACGTCGCGCTCGAAGTCGGTGAGACCATGGGCGCCGGCGTAGGCGTCGACGTCCAGATCGAAGACGACGCGCTCGCCGGCGAAGTACCGCTCGAGCGACAGCGCCCAGCGGCCCGACGGGCCGGCCCCGGAAGGGGCCGCGGCGTCGGGGTCAGGCAGTTCCGCCTCGAGCGGCAGGTCGCCGGCCACCAGAAGGCGGCCCACACCGAGGCCGCAGACGTAGACCTCTTCGGCCAGCGGGCCCAGGCCCGCGTAGCGTTCAGCCCGTCTTGTGAAGCTGCGCATAGATCTCCCTCGCCACTTTGCCCGGCAGCCCCGGCACGCGCTCCAGTTCCTCGCGAGAGGCGGCGATGAAGCGCTCGGGGCTGCCGAAGTGCTGCAGGATACGCCGCCGGCGTACGGGGCCGACCTGCGACAGCCCATCGAACACGGAGGCCTTGTGCAGATCGGCGTCGCGCCGCTGCCTATGGTACGTCACGGCGAAGCGGTGCGCTTCGTCTCGGACGCGCTGCAGCAGGAGCGAGCCGGGATCGTCGGCGGGCAGCGGCAGCGGCTCGCGGCGCCCGGGTACGAAGACCTCTTCGCGCTGCTTGGCCAGGCTCACGAGGTCGACGGCGGCGTTCGCCGCTTTCAGCGCCGCCTGCGCCGCCGAAAGCTGCCCCTTGCCGCCATCGACCACCACCAGATCGGGCAGCGTGGCGAAGCTCTCGTCGTAGTCGCCGCCGGCGGCGGCCACATTGCGCTCGAAGCGCCGCCGCAGCACCTGGTTCATCATCGCGAAGTCGTCCTGCCCCTGCACGTCACGGAGCGCGAACTTGCGGTAGTGCGCCTTCTTGGCCACCCCGCCCTCGAAGACCACCATGGAGCCCACGACGTGCTGCTCGCCGAGGTTGGAGATGTCGTAACACTCGATGCGCAGCGGCAGGCCCTCGAGGCCGAGGCCGTCGCGCAGGCTCTCGAGCGCCTCGATGCGCGCCGTGCTGCGGCGCGCCAGACGCTCGGCTTCGGCCTGCGCGGCCAGCTCGGCATTGCGTCGCGCCAGCTCCAGAAGGCGACGCTTGGGGCCGCGCTTCGCGGCACGCACCGTGAGCTTGGCGCCGCGGCGCGCGGCCAGGAGCGCCACCACCCCGACGCTGTCCTCGAGCGGAGCGACGATCTGCGGCGGGATCGACGCGCCGTCCCAGTAGAACTCGAGGAGGAACTCCTCCACGACCTCCGCCGCGTCGCGACCGCCGGCGTTGTCGACGTAATACGCCTGACGATCGACGACGGCGCCGTCGCGTACGCGGAACACCTGCACGTTGGCGCCCGGCTCGCCCTGGTGCAGGCCGATCACGTCGAAGGCCTCGCCGCCCTCGATGCGCGCCGCCTGCCGTTCGTGCACGTGCCGGACCGCGTCGAGCCGATCGCGCAGCAGCGCCGCGCGCTCGAACTCCTGTGCCACGGCCGCGGCCGCCATCTCGCCGGCGATGCCCCGCTCAACGGCGCCGAGACGGCCGCGCAGGAAGTCGATGGCCTGCTGCACGACCGCCATGTACTCCCCGTGCGTGACGCGCGCGTCGCACGGGGCCAGCGAACGCTTGATGAAATACTGGAGGCAGGGTGATCCGCTGGGGCGGCCCGGCTTGACGCCACGGCACTTGCGATACGGGAAGATGCGCCCGATCACGTCGAGCGTATCGCGGACCTTGCGCGCGCTGGAATACGGCCCGAAGTAGAGGTTCCCAGGCACGTGCCGACCGCGGAAGAAGCGCACCCGCGGCCACTCGTCGCGCAGCGTGATCTCGATGAACGGGTAGCTCTTGTCGTCGCGCAGGCGAAGGTTGAACGGCGGCCGCGACTCTTTGATGAAGTTGTCCTCGAGAAGGAGCGCCTCGACCTCGGAAGCGGTGACCACCCACTCGATGTCCCGCGCCAGAAGAAGCATCTCGGGGGTGCGCCCGTGCGGCGTACCGCTGCGGCGAAAGTACGACGAGACGCGCTTGCGCAGCTCCTTGGCCTTGCCCACGTACAGGACCTCCCCGGCGGCGCCCATGAAGCGGTACACGCCGGGCTGATTGGGGATGCGCGGCAGGATGGCGCGAAGAAGCGACGTGTCGTCGGGGGGTTGCGAGGAATCTTTCATTGGCGCGGGCCCGCCCGCGCCTCAGACCCGTGCGGCAGTCGGCGCGCCGCCGAGCACCCGCGCCAGGAAGGCGCCGGTATGCGAGGTCGCGGCCTGCGCGACGAGGTCCTCGGGGGTGCCCACGGCGACGATGGCGCCGCCCTCTTCCCCGCCTTCGGGCCCGAGATCGACGACCCAGTCGGCCGACTTGATGACGTCGAGGTTGTGCTCGATGACGACCACGGTGTTGCCCTGCTGGACGAGCCGCTGCAGCATCTCGAGAAGCTTGTCGATATCGGCGAAGTGCAGGCCGGTGGTGGGCTCGTCGAGGATGTAGAGCGTCCTGCCGGTGGCGACCTTGCTGAGCTCGCTGGCGAGCTTGACGCGCTGCGCCTCGCCGCCGGAGAGCGTGGTGGCCGGCTGGCCGAGCTTGATGTAGCCCAGACCGACCTCGTCGAGCGCCTTCAGGCGCCGTGCGATGCGCGGCACGTTGGCGAAGAACCCCACGGCGTCTTCGACGCTCATCTCGAGCACCTCGGCGATGTTCTTGCCCTTGTACCAGACCTCGAGCGTGTCGCGGTTGTAGCGCTTGCCGCGGCAGGCCTCGCAGGGCACGTACACGTCGGGGAGGAAGTGCATCTCGATCTTGATCTGGCCGTCGCCTTTGCAGGTCTCGCAGCGGCCGCCCTTGACGTTGAAGCTGAAACGCCCCGGTTTGTAGCCGCGCAGCTTGCTCTCTGGGGTCTGCGAGAACAGCTGGCGGATATGGTCGAAGACGCCCGTGTACGTGGCCGGGTTGCTGCGCGGCGTGCGCCCGATGGGCGACTGGTCGATGTCGATGACCTTGTCGAGGAGGCGCGCGCCGTCGATGCCGTCGTGATCGCCGGCGCGCAGCTTGGAGACGCGGCTGAGACGGCTGGCCATGCCCTTGTAGAGGATCTCATTGATCAATGTGGACTTACCGGAACCCGAGACGCCGGTGACGCAGGTGAAGGCCGATACCGGGAAGGCCACGTCGATGCCGCGCAGATTGTGCATGCGGGCCCCGCGGACGGTGAACCACTCGAGCGGCAGGCGCCGCTGGCCGGGCAGGGCGATGCTCCTGCGCCCGGCCAGAAAATCGCCGGTGAGCGAGGCCGGGTCGTCCATGATCTGGCGTGGGGTGCCTTCGGCGACCACGCTGCCGCCATGCTCGCCGGCCCCGGGCCCCATGTCGACGATGTGATCGGCCGAACGCATGGTCTCTTCGTCGTGCTCGACGACGATGACGGTGTTGCCCAGGTCGCGCAGGCGCAGCAGGGTGTCGATGAGGCGCCGGTTGTCGCGCTGGTGCAGGCCGATGCTGGGCTCGTCGAGGATGTAGAGCACGCCGACCAGCGCCGAGCCGATCTGCGTGGCGAGGCGGATGCGCTGCGCCTCGCCACCCGAGAGCGTGGCCGAAGCGCGCTGCAGCGTGAGATAGCCGACGCCCACGTCGTTGAGGAACGTCAGCCGCTCGATGATCTCCTTGATGACGCGTCCGCCAATGAGGCGCTCGGTGTCGGTGAGCCGAAGCGCCTGCAGAAAGCCGAGCGACTCGCGCACGCTCATCAGCGTGAACGTGTTGATGTTGCGCTCGCCCAGCGTCACGGCGAGGCTCGTGGGCTTGAGCCGTGCCCCCTTGCAGTCCGGGCACGGCCTGTCGGCCATGTACTCCTCGATCTTCTGGCGCACCTGCTCCGATTCGGTCTCGGCGAAGCGCCGCTGCAGGTGCTTGAGGATGCCCTGGAAGCTCGCCGTATAGTGCCGCATGCGACCCTGGTAGTTGCGATAGCTGAGGGGGATGCGCTCTTTGCCGGTGCCGTACAGGAAGAGGTCGCGCTGCTCCTCGGGCAGCTCGTCCCACGGCTTGTCGGTGTCGACGCCGAACGTGCCGGCGACGGACTCGAAGACCTGTTCGAGCCAGCCGAACGACAGCTGCCCGTACGGCAGCAGCGCGCCTTTGTCGATGCTGACAGACCCGTCGGGGACGACGAGCGCCGGGTCGATCTCCTGGGTGGAGCCGAGGCCGTGGCAGGTGGGGCAGGCGCCGTGCGGGCTGTTGAAGCTGAAGATGCGCGGCTGGATCTCGGGCAGCGAGATGCCGCAGTGCACGCAGGCGAACTTCTCGCTGAAGGTGAGGGTCTCGCCGTCGGCGGTCTCGATCTCGACGAGGCCGTCGGCAAGCTGAGCGGCGGTCTCGACGGAGTCGGTGAGCCGCCGCCGCAGGCCCTCCTTCATCACCAGCCGGTCGACGACCACGGCCACGTCGTGCTTGAACTTCTTGTCGAGGTCGATGTCGTCCTCGAGCTCGCGCACTTCGCCGTCCACCTTGACGCGCGTGAAGCCGTCGGCGCGAAACTGGTCGAAGAGCTTGCCGTACTCGCCCTTGCGGCCGCGCACCACCGGCGCGACCACGCTGAACCTGGTGCCGCCGTCCAGGTCGCACACCTGGTCGACGATCTGCTGGATGCTCTGCCCCGAGATGGGGCGCCCGCACTGCGGGCAATGCGGGTGGCCGACGCGCGCGTACAATAGCCTCAGGTAGTCATAGATCTCGGTGACCGTACCCACTGTGGAGCGCGGGTTGCGCGAGGTGGTCTTTTGATCGATGGAGATGGCCGGCGAGAGCCCCTCGATGCTGTCGACGTCGGGCTTGTCCATCTGCCCGAGGAACTGACGCGCGTAGGCCGAGAGCGACTCGACGTAGCGCCGCTGGCCCTCCGCGTAGATCGTGTCGAAGGCCAGCGACGACTTGCCCGAGCCGGACAGGCCGGTGATGACGATGAAACGGTCGCGCGGCAGCCTCAGGGTGATGTCCTTGAGATTGTGCTCGCGGGCGCCGGTGATGACGAGGTCGTGATTCATGCCGTGACGTGACTCCAGCAGTGGTCGGCCCAATGAAGGTCGGGCTCACCATTGTAACCGCTGCCGCGGACGGCTGCGGCCCATCACCTCACGGCGTGAACGCGAAGCCCTGCTCCTCGACGAGGCGCACGCACGAAGCGACCACCTCGGCGTCGCACTTCTCGCCGGCGCGCTCGCAGACTGACGCGGCGGGCGGCGAACGGCGCGCAGGTGCAGGCTCAGACGACTCGGGGCATGACGGCCGCGGTGCGGAAGAGTACGCTACGCGTGTGGGCGAGGATCAGCTGACCGGCCGGGGGCCGCAGAGCGAGCCGTCGAGGGCGGAGCTCCAGCGCGGCCCGGTGGCATCGACTGCGTGCCTCGTGACCGTGCTGCTGGCAGTGTTCGCGGCCGTCGTGGTGTTCCCGGTCTCACTGTGGCTGCTGGGCATCGCCTGCGGCGGATCGTGAGGGCGCCGGCGAATCGCGCGCGCCGGCCTGTGATCGTGCGCGGGCGGGACGCTCAGTCGATGAGCAGCAGCCCGGTCCAGCGCGGGTGTTCGTCGGCCGGCAGCTCGACGGCCAGGCCGGCCGCCTCGGCCGTGGCGACGACGTCGATGCCCACGGCCTCCATGGACGGACGCGCCTCAAACGGGTGTCTGCAGGGCTGCCCGTTCACGCCGGCGCAGACGTCGCAGAGCACGCAGTCGCCGCCGGCGAACGCGGCCGCAAACCGGTAGCCCATCTTGAAGGCCTCGGCCTCGAGGGCGGTCATGAGGCGAGCGAACTCGTTCTGGCTGTCGCGCAGGCGCGCCTCGTAGGTGGCGGTCTGGGCACTGCCGCCCGCGCCGCCGCCGTTGCCGCCGGCGCCGGCGGCGTCCGTAGGGCCACGCGCCGCGCCCTCCGTCGTGCCAGACGCCGCACCCGGCGCCTGCGACTCGGCGTAGCCCATGCCGTCGAGCGCTTCGTCGACGGCCGCCTGCGTGAGCGGGATGTCGAGCTGCACCACCAGGGTGTCGGAGTACCGCGCCAGCGCGGCCCGGGTCTCGGCCGCCGTCGGCGTATTGGGCGGGCACATGAGATTGACGCCGTAGCTGGCGCACAGCGGCACCCGGCACTTGAGGTTGACGCGTTCGTCGACGACGACGGCGCGGGCGGGCAGCGGCGCCGCGCTGCCGGCGCCGAGCGCCCGCGCCCTGGCCACGATCTGCTGGATGTGCAGGGCGTCAGCCAACCTTGCTCCCCCTTCGGTCGAGCTCCCTGGCGAGCTCCTTGATCTCGTCGCGGAGCTTGGCGGCATACTCGAACTTGAGCTGATCGGCGGCCTCGAACATCTCGGCCTCGAGGCTCGTGAGCAGCCTCTCGAGGTCGGCGTTCGGCATGGCCATCTTCTTGGCCACCGACTTGGCGGCGCGGCGGCCCTTGGTGGGCACCGCCGCCGCGTCGCTGACCATCTGCGCGATGTCGCTGACCGACTTCACGATGCTCCGCGGCGTGACGCCGTGCACCTCGTTGAACGCCACCTGCTTGGCGCGCCGGCGGTCGGTCTCGCCGATGGCGAACTCCATGGCCGCGGTCATGCGATCGGCGTACATGATGACCTTGCCGTCGACGTGGCGCGCGGCCCGGCCGATGGTCTGGACGAGGGCCGTCTGGCCGCGCAGAAAGCCCTCCTTGTCGGCGTCGAGGATGGCGACCAGCGTGACCTCGGGGAGGTCGAGACCCTCGCGCAGCAGGTTGATGCCCACGAGGACGTCGAACTCGCCGAGGCGCAGATCGCGGATGATCTGGATGCGCTCGAGGGTGTCGACCTCGCTGTGCAGGTAGCGCACCTTGAACCCGTTTTCGAGCAGGTAGTCGGTGAGGTCCTCGGACATCCGCTTGGTGAGCGTGGTGACGAGCACGCGCTGGTCGAGGCCGACGCGCCGGCGGATCTCGTTCATGAGGTCGTCGATCTGGCCGTCGGTGGGACGCACCTCGACCTGCGGATCGATGAGGCCCGTGGGGCGGATGATCTGCTCGGCGATGTTGACGCTGTTGGCGAGTTCGAACTGCGCCGGCGTGGCGCTCACGAAGACGATCTGCGGCACCTTGGCGAGGAACTCGTCGATGCGCAGCGGGCGGTTGTCGAGGGCGCTGGGCAGACGGAAGCCGTAGTCGACGAGCATGGTCTTGCGCGACTTGTCGCCCTCGGACATGGCGCGCACCTGGGGCAGCGACATGTGCGACTCGTCCATGAAGCAGAGGAAATCGTCGGGGAAGTAGTCGAGCAGGCAGTTGGGCGTGGCGCCGGGCTCTTTACCGAGGAGAATACGCGAGTAGTTCTCGATGCCGTTGCAGAAGCCCATTTCGCGCAGCATCTCCATATCGTACAAGGTGCGCTGGCGCAGGCGGTGCGACTCGAGGATCTTGCCGTTTTCGTCGAACCAGGCGCAGCGCTCCTCCATCTCGCGCCTGATCTCGACGAGGGCGCGCTCGACGGCCGGGCTGTTGGTGACGAAGTGCGTGGCCGGGTAGACGGCCACGTGCCGCGGCTTGTCGAGGACCTCGCCGCCGACCGGGTCGAAGCTGACGATCTGCTCGACCTCTTCGCCCCACAGCTGCACGCGGATGGCGGTGTCCTGGGCGGCCGGCCAGATCTCGATGGAATCGCCGCGCACGCGGAACTTGCCGCGCGCGGGCTCGAAGTCGTTGCGCGCGTACTGGATGTCGACGAGCTTGCGCAGCATCTCGTCGCGGTCGATGGTGTCGCCGACGCTGAGCAAAACCATGTTCTCGAGGTAGTCCTCGGGCGAGCCCAGGCCGTAGATGCAGCTCACGCTGGCGACGATGACCACGTCGCGGCGCAGAAACAGCGAGGTGGTGGCGGAGTGGCGCAGCCGGTCGATCTCGTCGTTGATGGACGAGTCTTTCTCGATGTACAGGTCCTGCGCGGGCACGTAGGCCTCGGGCTGGTAGTAGTCGTAGTAGCTGACGAAGTACTCGACGGCGTTGCCGGGCAGGAACTCGCGGAACTCGTTGCAGAGCTGCGCCGCCAGCGTCTTGTTGTGGGCGATGACCAGCGTGGGCTTCTGCACCTTCGCGATGACGTTGGCCATCGTGAAGGTCTTGCCCGAGCCGGTGACGCCGAGTAGCGTCTGGTAGCGGTCGCCGCGAAGGATGCCGTCGCTCAACGCGGCGACGGCCTCGGGCTGGTCGCCGGTGAGGCTGTAGTCGGCCTCGATGATGAAGTCGCTCATCCTGGCGACTCTACCAACACGAACACACGTTCGCAAGAGCCGCCGCGCGACTCACGAGGCCCGGCGCAGCCGATCGCCGTAGGTCTGCAGGTAGATCTTGCGCGCCTCGAGCACGCTGCGCACGTAGGCGCGCGTCTCGGCGTACGGGATGTCCGCGAGGCGCAGGGGGTGACCTGCGGCGCGCGCCGCGGCCGCCCACTCACCCACCGCACCGGCGCCGGCGTTGTAGGCGGCGATGGCCGCGACGCGATCGCCGCCGAACGTATCGAGGACGGTGCGCAGGTAGTAGCAGCCGTAGCGGATGTTGACGCGCGGATCGTCGAGGTCGGCGGGCATGAAGGCCACACCGCCCGTCTCCAGCGCGATCTGCGCGGCCGTCTCGGGCAGGAGCTGCATCAGCCCGACGGCGCCGTGCGACGAACGAGCCTGCGCGTCGAAGCGGCTCTCGGCATAGATGACGGCCGCCACCAGTGCCGGGTCGAGGCCGTTACGACGGGCCGAAGTCCTGATCGCGCTCTCGTACTCGAGGGGATACGCGGTGCGCGCGTACCAGCTCGGAGCCTGCACTCCGCCGGAGCCTGACGACACCCACAGCACCACGCCGGCGAGACCGGCCACGACGGCCAGAACGAGGCCGAACAGGAGGAGGCGCCTCACGGCGTGCTCTCGCCGGCGCCGCCCTCCGCGGCCGCGCCTCCGCCGGCGAGGATCTGCGCCACTGTCTGCCCCACGAACTCCCTGAGCGCCTTACGCTCGCCGGTGTTGTGAAACACGAAGTCGCTGCGCGCGATCTTCTCGTCCTCGGGCATCTGCTGCGCCAGGCGGAGCTCGAACTCGCTGTCGGTGAGCTTCGCCATGAGGCGCCGGCGACGCACCTCGGCCGGCGCCGTGATGAGCATGATGAAGTCGAACGCGGTCTCCATGCCGGTCTCGAACAGCAGCGGGACTTCTACCGCGATGACGGCCGGGCGCGGCCTGACCTTCTGCTGGGTCATCGCCCACTCCTCCACGGCCACGCGTACGTGCGGGTGCAGGAGCTGCTCGAGCCACTGCAGCTCGTCGTGATCGTGAAAGACGACGCCGGCCAGTGCCTGGCGATTGACATGGGCCCCGGTCGTGACCTTGTGCCCGTAACGCCCCTGGATGGCGGCGATGATCGCGGGACGGTCGTAGAGCCCGTGCACGATGTCGTCGCTCGAGACCACGGCGGCGCCGCACTCGTGCAGGTAGGCGAGCGTCGTGGACTTGCCGGAGCCTATGCCCCCGGTGAGGCCGAGGCGCGGAATGTGGTGTGGGATGCTGGTCATCTGGCGTCAGACAGAGTCGGAGGGCGGACGCGGCGCCGGCCGGCGCCGCGTCCGCCCTCCGCGCGATGTGCGTCAGGCCTCGGGGGCCGCCTCGTCGCCGGTCTTGGCCTCGTCGACCGCCTCAGCGGCTTCGACGATGTCCTCGGCCTCGTCGTCGGCCTTGCCGCCCGCCGGGAAGACGTCGTCGCTCAGGCCCAGTTCGGGCTCGTGCTCCTCGACGAACTCCTGGGCGGCCTCTGCGACGATCTCGGCGGCCTCTTCGACGAGCGCCGCGTCTTCGAGTGCCTCGACAAGCTCGTCGACGGTCTCGGCGGCCTCGATCTCGGCGGCGACGATCTCGGCGGCGATCTCGACGGCCTCGGCGGCCTCGGCGA
>JAPLCM010000293.1 GCA_026392275.1 Actinomycetota bacterium
CCATTGTCGTGGCCGCCCTGCTGGTGCTGGTCGTCGCGGCCTGCGGGTCGTCCGGCAGCAGCGCCGAGACGCCCGCGTCTGCGCCGGCGACCACTCCGGCCGCCGCCGACACGAGCGCGCCCGCCGACGGCGGCACGGCCACCGATGCGGCCGCCGTCTACGCATCCAACTGCGCCGGTTGCCACGGCACGGACGGTTCCGGAGGCTCCGGACCCAGCCTCCAGGGGGAAGACAACCTGGATAAGGTCGTCCAACAGGTGACGAACGGCGGGGACAGCATGCCCGCGTTCTCTGGCCAGCTCTCCGCCACCGAGATCCAATCGGTGGCGGAGTACGTGGTCAACGGCTTCAAGTAGGCCATCCGTCGGCGACGCCGTCCACGGACGGGGCCGGGCGCCCGCCATCGCGGCCCGGCCCCGTCCGTGCACGGCCTTCAGCGACTGCTCTGGGATATCATCAGGACGGTCACATGAACGACGTCCCAGACAGAGCCCGCGTGCGCACGATCCGCCCGGCACGGACGGATCTGGACGTGACCGTACGCGTGCCGGGCTCGAAAAGCATCACCAACCGGGCGCTGCTCCTGGCAGCGCTCGCGAGCGGTCCCTCGACGCTGCGCGGCGCCCTCGCCGCCGACGACACTCTGACCTTCGCCGCCGGGCTTCGCGCTCTCGGCTTCGCCGTCGACGCCGAGGAGGCCGCCGGCTGGCGCGTGCAGGGCGCCGCCGGCCGTATCCCCGCCGCCGAGGCGGATGTCTTCTGCGCCGAGGCGGGCACCGCGGCGAGGTTCCTGCTCGCCGCCTGCGCCGCCGGCGAGGGCAGCTACCGGCTGGACGCGGGGGCGCAGCTGCGGCGCCGGCCACTCGCGCAGCTCCTCGAGGCACTGCGTGCCCAGGGAGCGCGGACCGCGCCGCGGGATGCCTCCCACCTGCCGCTGACGCTGGAGGCTCGCGGTCTCACGGGTGGCAGCCTGCGGCTGCGCGGCGGCACCTCGAGTCAGTTCATCTCGGCGCTGCTCATAGCGGCGCCGCTCGGGCACGCACCCCTCGATCTGGCCGTCGACGGCCTCGTGAGCCGTCCCTACGTCGACATGACCTTGGCCATGATGGCGCAGTTCGGCGTGGAAGCCGAGCGCCGTGGGCACGAGTGCTTCCGGGTCGTCCCGAGCGCCTACGCCGGCCGCGACTACGCCGTCGAGCCGGACGCTTCGACGGCGTCGTACTTCTTCGCCGCCGCCGCCGTGACGGGAGGGCGGGTCAGGGTGCTCGGGCTGCGCCGCGACGGCTGCCTCCAGGGAGATACCCGCTTCCTCGACGTGCTGGAGGCGATGGGCTGCTCCGTGAGTGACGAGCCGGACGGCGTCGTGGTGGCCGGCCCCGGCACACCGGCCGGCCTGACCGTCGACATGAGCGACATCTCCGACACCTTCATGACGCTGGCGGCCGTCGCCCCCTTCGCGAGCTCGCCCGTGACGATCACGGGTATCGCCAACATGCGCCTCAAGGAATCCGACCGCATCGCTGCCATGGAGAGCAACCTGCGGCGCCTCGGCGTCAAGACGGCCTCCGGTCCCGACTTCCTGCGCGTGTACCCCGGCACACCGACCGGCGGTCGCATCGACCCGCACGGCGACCACCGCGTCGCGATGTCGTTCGCCGTGCTCGGGTCACGCGTGCCGGGAGTCATCGTCGAGGACCCAGGCTGCGTGAGCAAGACCTGTCCTGACTTCTTCGAGCTTTGGACGGCGCTCGAACAGGAAACAGCCTGAACGGGGCAAAGAGAGAGCATAGCCACAGCGACCACAAACGCAGCACCCAGCCGGGAGGGCGAGCATGGACGACGAGACCACGGGCAGGCCGCCCGACGAGACTTCCTCACAGCCATCTGGAGACGGCCAGTCCGCAGCCGGCGGCGACACGGCCGAGACCGCCGTCAACACGCCCGACGCCGGCGCCACCAGCATAATGAGCGGCGAATCCGCCGATGAGACGCGGGTGATGCCCGCGGCCGGCGGCTCAGGGTCTGCGCCGCCTCTTCCGCCACGACCGCAGCCGACGCTGATGATGTCGCGGCCGCCCAGGCAGAGCTCGAGCACGTGGTGGATCGTCCTCGTCGTCGTGCTCCTGGCGCTGGTCGCCGCGGCGGCGGCGTGGTACTTCCTGATCCGTGACAAGGGTGAGCAGCCGGCTCCCCGGCCGAGCCCCGCGTTCGACTGGGTGGGGGCCTGGGGCCGCACCGATGGCACCGGAGGCGGAGTCGTCGTCGAGCCGAGCGGCAAGGACTACCAGGCCACCGTGTACGGCAGTACCCTCCAGGTCCTCGGCACCGCCGTCGCCACACCGAAGGGCAAGGACCTCACCTTCGCGCTCGAGAGCGCCGAGAGCGTCGGAGGCCTCCCGGGGCCGTTCCAGATCACGCTCCAGGCCGGACCCGGTGAGGATCTCGCCGACATGAAGGTCACGGGGAGCAATCAGACGACCGTCATCGTCCCGCTCGAGCGAGTGGCGGCCCTGGTACCCGTCTCGCCCTCTGCTTCGCCGACTCTCTCGCCGTCGTCGAGCCCGAGTGCTTCGCCCTCGGCGGACGCCGACCAACAGATCATCGATGCCATCGTCAAGCTGCAGACCGGCGTGATCACCTGGGCCACCAACAACAACAACCTGTACCCGACGCCGGTCGACGTGAGCGAGACGGGCGGGGTCGCCTCGTATGTGAACCCTTGGCCGACGAATCCGTACACCGGCCAGCCCATGAAGCCAGGCACACAGCCCGGCGACTACACCTACGAACAGCTCAACGGCGGCGCCGGCTACAAGCTCACCGGCTACATCAGCAAGGGCCTGACCTACACCGTCCCCTGACCGCCGGCGACGAACGGCCACGCGCGACGCTGGGACCGGGCACGGAGCCCGTGAGGGGCGGCGGTTCCTCGACCCGCGCCGCCGGCGCGGGTAGCATGCTGGAGGCGCGCTCACCACACCGGGAGGAAGGCCATGCGAGCGATCCGCGTGCGAGGGTTCGGCGACCCCGAAGTCCTCAGTCTCGAGGAACTGCCGGCCCCGCGGCCGGTCGACGACGAAGTGCTTGTCCGCGTGCAGGCCGCCGGGGTGAACCCCGTCGAGACGTACGTGCGGGCCGGCGCCTACCGTGACCTTCCGGCCCTTCCCTACACACCCGGTTCCGACGCCGCCGGAGTGTTGCAGGACGGCGGCGCCCGCGTCTACGTGGCCGGCTCGCTGAGCGGCACCTATGCCGAGTACGCCCTGTGCCGGCGCGACCAGGTGTACCCTCTGCCGGACGATCTCTCGTACGCCCAAGGGGCAGCCCTTGGGGTACCCTACGTGACCGCGTACAGAGCCCTCTTCCAGCGCGGCGGGGCCCTGCCGGGAGAGACGGCGCTCGTGCACGGCGCCAGCGGCGGCGTGGGCCTGGCGGCGGTCCAGTTCGCGCTCGCGGCCGGCCTGACGGTGGTGGGTACCGCCGGCAGCGACGCCGGACGGGAGCTGATCGCCGCCCAGGGCGCGACGAGCGTCTTCGACCATCGCGACCCCCTGCACCTGAAGGCGGCCTTCGAGACCACCGGCGGGCGCGGGTTCGACCTTGTCATCGAGCAACTCGCGAACGCGAACCTCGGCGACGACCTCACCGTACTCGCACCTCACGGCCGCATCGTCGTCGTGGGAAGCCGGGGCACCGTGGAGCTCGACCCGCGCGATCTCATGAACGTCGACGGCGCCGTGCTGGGCATGCTCCTGCCGAACGCCGCCGCCGAGGACCTCGCTGAAGCTCACACGGCCATCGGGACGGGGCTGCGAGACGGCTCTCTGCGGCCCGTGGTAGGCCGCGAGCTGCCGCTCGCGGAGGCCGCACGGGCCCATCGCCACCTCATGGAACGCCCTTCGCTCGGCAAGTTGGTGCTGGTGCCCTGACCCGGCGATCCGCCCCCGGCCGCCTACGGGTTCGCCGCCCGCTCGATACGAGCCAGCCAAGCCTGGCGTCCTCCACCGTCGAGGTTGGCGGCCATCTCCGCCGCCTCGATGGAGAGCACGTGGAACGGAGGCTGGTCGAAGGCCGCGCGCAGCTCGGCCTGCGTGACGCGACGGGGGCCGCCGTCGCGAACCTCGCGTTCGCTGAAGCATAGCACGTAGTAGTGACCGCCGAGCGTGAGCGCCGCGGCCAGCGACTTCACGAAGCGGCTGCGTTCGCGGTCGTCGAAGGTGTGGAACAGACCGGAGTCGACGACCGTCGCGAAGCGCCGCCCGAGCCCGTCGAGGGCGAGGGCGTCGTGCACGAGAAACTCGGCCTCGAGGCCGCGCGCGAGCGCCTTGCGACGCGCGGCCTCAACGGCCGCCTCGACGGCGTCGACGCCCACGACCGCGAAGCCGCGGGCCGCGAGGAACAAGGCGTTCTCGCCGGTCCCGCAGCCGGCGTCGAGCACCGGCCCGGCGATCTCACCGGCGTCGGCGAGCGCCTTGAATGAGGGCTGAGGCCTCCCGATGTCCCACGGCGGCTTGCCCTTGTAGGCGTCGATGAAGTGGGTCACGCTCATCGTCATCACCTGCTCTCGCCCGGTATGTACCACCCGGCAAACCCGGCCCGAGGCGCGGTCCCTCTTTGGTAGGATGGCCCGGTCCTGAAAGGAGCCCGTCATGACCGACTACCGAGCGCGCAGCATGTGGCTCGACGGCGTGCCCGGCGAGCTCGCCCCGAGAGCATCCCTGCCCGGCGCCGTCGACCTCGACGTCGCCATCGTCGGCGGCGGCTTCACCGGCTTGTGGACCGCCTACTACCTGAAGACGGCGGACCCGGCGCTGCGCGTGGCCGTGCTCGAGAAGGAAATCGCCGGTTTCGGGGCTTCCGGGCGTAACGGCGGCTGGTGCCACACGACCTTCCCCGGCTCGCGCGAGCGTGCCGCCAGGACGCACGGCAGGCAGGCCGTCATCGATCAGCAGCGGGCCCTGCATGCCACCGTACCCGAGATCGCGCGAGTCGTCGCCGAAGAGCACATCGACGCGCGCTTCCACAGCGGCGGTCAGCTCGACCTCGCCACCAGCCCCGTGCAGCTGCTGCGCGCCCGCGAAGCCATCGAGTACGAGCGCTCGTGGGGCTTCGGCGAGGACGACTACGCCCTGCTCGGCGCCGCCGAGATGCGGGCGCGCCTCAAAGTGGCCGGCTGCCTCGGCGGCGTCTCCACGCCGCACGGCGCCGCCGTCGACCCGGCGCGCCTGGCACGCGGCCTCGCGGATGTCGTAGAGCGGCTGGGGGTGCCCGTCTACGAGCGCACCCCCGTTACCTCCATTGCGCCGCACCGCGCCGAGACGCCGTTCGGCGCCGTCACCGCGGAGGTCGTCGTCCGCGCCACCGAGGCGTTCACGCCCCTCCTGCCCGGGTACGAGCGGCACGTCGTGCCGATCTATTCGCTGATGATCGGCACCGAGCCACTCCCCGAGGCCTTCTGGGACGAGGTCGGCTGGTCGGGCCACGAGGTCTTCGGCGATTTCCGCCACCTCATCTTCTACGCCATGCACACCGCCGACGGGCGCATCGCCATCGGCGGCCGCGGCGCGCCGTACCACTTCGGCTCTCGCCTCAGCGAGACCTTCGAGCGCGTGCCGGCGGTGCAGGACCGCCTGCGCGACCTCTTGCGCACGATCTTCCCGCAGATCGGCGACGTACGCGTGACCCACGCCTGGGGCGGGGCCATCGCGGCCTCCCGCGACTGGTACAGCTCGGTGGGCCTGGACAAGGCGACCGGCATGGCGTGGGCCGGCGCCTACGTGGGTGACGGCGTAGCCACCACGAACCTCGCCGGCCGCACGCTTTGCGATCTCATCCTCGGCGCACAGAGCGCTCTCACGGGGCTGCCCTGGGTGAACCACCGCTCGAAGTCGTGGGAGCCCGAGCCCTTCCGCTGGCTGGGGGTCAACGCCTCGCTCAAGGCGATGGCCGGCGCCGACGACTACGAGGAACGCAGCGGGCGTCCAGCCAGACGTGCCTCGGTGGTCAAGAAGATCATCGGCGCCTGAGGCCTCCCGCGGGCCGCGCCTCGGCGCCGGCCTCCGCGCGGCTACTAGAGGAAGTCGGCCGGAACGCTCGTGTCTTCGGGCACCGGCGTGTATGCCGGCGCCGGGACGAGCGAGCCACTGGGGCTCGGGCTCGGCGACGGGCTCGAGCTCGGCGACGGACTCGAGCTCGGCGACGGACTCGGGCTCGGCGTGGGCGTCGGCACGCGGAAGCACGACGGCGCCATGCGGACGCAGTAGCGGATGAGACGCCGCGAGTTCACGACGTTCAGGTGAGAGCCATCGTAGAAACCGTCAGGGCTACCCCCGAACGTGCTGATCTGCAGGCAGTTGAGGACCTTGAAGTCCAGGTGTTTCTGCAGCCTCGCGAGGTACGACCGCAGCCAGCGCTGCTTGACGCCCCAGCCGACCGACATGAAGGCGCTGAGCGCCCGCGGGTGGTACGGCATGATGACGATCAGTGGCCTGATGTGGTTGGCGTTGAGCAGCCGGAGCGTGTGCTCAAAATATGCCATCGCCCGGGTGTCGTGAGGGATCACGCCGTTGCCGGCATTGGCCATCATGGTGGCGTCGAGGTAATACGTGAGCGCCTGCTGGAGGGAGAGGCCCGCCTTGCGCTTGCGGTCGTAGCTGTTCCACCAGAGCATCCCGTCGAAGCCGTAGCGACGCCCGGAGAGGAGATCGCTCCGCGGCTGCCGCATCGCCCAGTCCGTCTTTGCGTCGATGAGCGCCTGCGGGAACGCCTGCGAGAGCCGCTCGTCGACGATCAGCCCGGGGGCCATCGGCGCGTCGAGCAGCGTCCCGGCCTGCATGCACCAGATGACGGCCGGCGGCTTGTCGGGATGGCTGTCGATGAGCCAGTCGGTGACCGCCCATGCGTCTTCGGGGCGGCCCTTGTGGAAGGCGAAGTTGAACGCCGTGAGGCCCGTGTACCGCTTGATCGTCGCCGGATCCATGCGCAGGCCGCGAGATCCGCCGAACACAACGACTCGCGGCACCTTGGCCATCTCCTGGGCAACGTCGCACTTGAAGCTGCGGTCCCCTCCACGGTTGATGTAGTGGTGGAGCTTCCAGGTGGGAGTGGTCTCGCCCACGTTGGCGACGACCGGCAAGACGACGCTCAGAAGGCAGGCGATGCCGAGGGCCACGAGAACGAGCTTGGCGCGCCACCCGATCTGAAAGAGTTTCTCCGTGCTGACCCCCTTCTGCGACCGATGGTACCAAGCGGCATGCAGTCGCTCAAGGCGGAGGACGGGGCTCAGGGCGAGTTGTAGACGCTTCCGTCGGCGAGCACCACGCCCAGCGTGTAGTCCGTGCCGGCGCCAGGCGCGTAGACGATATCCCCGGGCTGCTTGCCGGGTACCATCGGGGCCTGGGTCCAGGGGTTTGTGGGCCAGGGGTCCACGAAGCCGGCGAGCACGTCCTGCGTGGCCGCCGGCGGCGCCGCTGTATTGGTCACGACGTAGGCGGCGATGCCCGTCTTCACCATCAGGATCTCGCCCTTGGCGGCCACGTCCTTGGCTTTGTCGATATTGCCGGTGGGGCCCTCGATGTCCTTGGCGCCGCAGGCCGTCAGGAGGGCGGCGCCCAGCACCGCCGCTGCGAGCACCGCGAGCGCGATGCCGCGCCTTCTCGATCTCATCCTCCGCCTCCGTCCCGGTCGCGGGCCGTGACCGGCCCCTGGCTCGTCAGGTTCGTCGCTGCAGCGACACGACCTGTATCGGCGGGAGTGACCGCGCCCTGAAGCGTCGCGGAGCGGTGGCGCTTCTGGCACCGGTGGGCCTGGCCGCGGTCGCCGCCGCGCTGCTGTACTACGGCCGCAGAGCGGCTACAGACCCGCCAGCTCCCGAAAACGCTCCACCGAGTTGATACGGATGCCGAGCAGCTCGGCGATGCGGAACTTGGCCATCATCGCGTTGGGCTCGCCGGGGTGCAGGTTGGAGTGGTCGAGGATCCGGCCCAGGCCCTTCTCCCCCCGGATCTGCTCCATCGCGTAGCTGTCGCTGAGGTCGCGGACCGTGCAGCCGAGCCTCCCGGCCACGTACTCTTTGGCTTCTTTCAGGCGCATCCCGCGAGACATCTGCATCCGCGCGACCAGGTCTCCGGCCGTGCGGATCCCGCCCATGCCCGCGGCGAGCGCGTGAGTGACGTCCATTCCCCTGGAGTCACCCGAGCCCACCTACAAGCCGTCGCACTGCAGGATGTCGACCAGGGCTTTCGCCGCCCGCGACGCGGCGTCCTCGGGCGGATAGCCGTTGACCGGCACGCCGCACACGCCCTCGCCGACGTTGGGATGCACGGGGATGCGTGCCACCTCCATGCAAGGCTTGATGACCGTGAGCGAGTAGGCCGTGTTCCAGCAGCAGCTCTTGCCGGTGCGGATGTTGACCGCCGGTCCGAAGAGGGTGACGCCTGCGTCCTGGCACACCTCGAGCTGGCCCTTCGGCCAGAGCCCCGCGAGCCGCCGACCCTCCCACTCGAGCTCGCCTTGCACGCCGATGACGAACTCGCCGGCCATGCCCAGCTCGATGCCGGCCTCCGGGTACTTCTGGCGCACGTGCTTCACGGCGCGCAGCGTGCTGAAGAAATCGGCGTCGCCGGCGCCGCCGGTGGTGTCGAAGTCGACACCGTCGGCGCCGGCCTCGATCATGCCGTCGGCGACGTACACCATGTCCTGCGTGGCGTAGTCCATCGCCTCGTCGATCGCCGCCCGCGCGCCGGCGATGTCGCCCTTGGGGAGCAGCTCGAACCAGTTACCGGCCGGGCCGTCGGGCCTGCTGTAGAAAGCCAGATTCGGCTGGGCCCCGTACTGGACGGGCGCCGTGAGCATCAGCTGCGCGTTCTGCATCACCTGCTGCTGGAACGGCAGAATGGTCTTGATGGCCTTGTAGCTGTACTCGATGTGCCAGAGCTCGAGGATGTCCTGGCCGAGCCGCTGCTCGCTCTCCAGAAGGTCCTGCAGGTCGGTGCCCGTCATCTTGCTGCCGCCGCCGTCGCAGCTCAGCACTACCTGAGCGCCGATGTCCACGGCGGTGAACGCCGCCGAAGACGCGTAGATGTCGAGCAGGTGGGCCTGCTCGTCGGCGGTGAGCGGCGGCGCCTTGGCTTTGGCCGCCGCCTGCGTGGTCGCCTGTTCGATGTCGGCGCGCAGCTCGCTGCGCGTCATCTCGACCATGAAACCGTCGCCCATGCGGGTCGGGATCCTGGCTTCCACCGGCATCACCCCGTTCAAGTCAGTGGCGCGCCGGTCGCAGTCCGCGGCCCCGCGGCGCCTGCCGCCAATCGTATCAGCCGGTTGACCCCCTCCGGCAGCCCCGCCAGACTGTCGGCGAAGAAGTACGCGTCCTGGAGGCAGCCATGAGAACAAAGATCGTCTTCGCCGCGTGCCTCGCGCTGGCCTGCGCCGTGCTGGTCGTGACCATGCGCCCGTCGGTGACGAGTGCCTCGGACCCGCGCGTCGAGAAGCTGCACGAGCGCCTGCTGCTGCTCGACGGCTACCTGGAGCACTACGCCAACGCGAATTACAGCTTCTATCCAACGGTCGCCCAGGTGGCGCGCCGCAACATCCCCGGGCGGGTGTGGCCGGCCAACCCGTGGACGGGCCGACCGATGAAGCTTGGGACCGCCACCGGCGACTTCACCTATGCGGTCGGCGCGAGGCGGCTGAGCTACACGCTGACCGCCCGCTACCCCGGCGGTACCATCACCATCCACAGTAGCGTTCCCTACACGCGCAAGATGCAGAACGACCATCGCAGCGGCGAGCTCGGCGAGCTCATCCAGTACTTCGCAGACCTTTGGGCGCGCCGTCACGGAGGGCGTTCGCCGGCGCCGGACCAGATGGCGTTCGATGCCGGCGTGGGCCTGCAGGCGGGCGTCTCCTGGTGGCCGCACAACCCCTGGACCCACGAGCCGATGCGGCAGGGAACGGACTGGGGCGACTTCACCTACAAGGTCGACGCCGGTTCCGGCGTCTTCTCCATCATCGTGCAGTACTCCCGCGGCGACACGCGCACGTTCCGCGGGCCGTTCAGCAAGACGCTCGCGCCGTCCCCCGCCGGTGCTGCGACCTCATCCCGCTGAGACAGGAGGGACCATGCCGTCACGGACCACCAGGCTCCTGCTCGTCTGCGCCGCCGGCGCGCTGCTGCTCGCGGCCGCATTACCGGTGGCCGCAGGCGCTGCGCCGAGCTTCGTCGACCAACAGGTGCAGATGAACATCCTGCTGCTGCAGGGCTACATCAACACCCAGGCCGAGACGAACGGGTTCGTGTACCCGGCGAAGGCGGACGTGAAGAAGGGCGGTGCCCTGATCGCGCCGGTCTGGCCGGGTAACCCGTGGACCGGCGGCACGATGGCGCCCGGCGCGTCGAGGGGCACGTACACGTACACGGTGAAGGCCGACCTCAGCGGTTATACCCTGGTCGGCCACCTCTCCAAGGGCTCGTACAAAGTCACCGGCGGCGTGCCCCGATGGCTCAAGGCCGAACGTGACGCGTCCACCAAGGCCGGGCTTGCCCTGCTACAGCAGTACGTCGAGATGTGGGCGCGCGCCCACCAGGGCACGCCGCCGCAAGGCGCCGACGTGGCGAGCGGCGGCGCGGTCGGGCTCCAGCCCGGCGTGCCGATCTGGCCGCAGAGCCCGTGGACGCACGCCGCCATGACGCAGGGCTCCGCGAACGGCGATTTCGGCTACTCGCTCAGCGCAGGCGGCGGCTACACCCTGCGCGCGCATCTGGCAACGGGCAACGACTGGGTGCTGTCGAGCTCCGCCCCGTAGGCTCGCGCCCCACGATCTCGTAAGTCCAAACGAAGAAACGGCAGCCCTCCCCGGTCTATCAAGCCGAAGGGAGGGAGCGGCTTCATGGATGCGACGACCGTCACCGCCGGCACGAGGGCCGGCCTCCGGCCCGCGGCAACGCTCCGGCTTGCGCCCTTTCCTGCTACGCTCGCCCGTGAGCGGGTCAGGCGCCCGGAGGGAGGGACTGCCCTGTCTGCCAGCATCCAGAGGACCGAGGAGGTCGACCCCGGCGTCCTCGCCGCCGCCGTGCGCGGCGACGACGAGGCATTCGTCGACGTCATGCGTCACTACGACCGCCGGCTGCGCATCGTCGCCTTCCACGTCCTTGGGGACCGCCAGCTGATGGACGACGTCCTGCAGGAAGTGACGCTGAGGGTCTACCGCTCGCTGCGCGGCTTTCGCGGCGAGTCTTCCCTGGCCACCTGGCTGTGCCGCATCACGTACCGGGCCTGCTGTGACGCCATCGCGCGCGCCGATCGCCTCTACCCGCTCGCGCCGGAAGACCTCCCGGAGCCGCCGGACTGCGAACCCGACCCTGCGGAGGCCCTCGCCACGCGCGCGGCATTGGCCGACGCCTTCGCCACCCTCCCACCCGAACAACGGCTCGCGGTCCTGCTCGTGGATCGCGAGGGCTACGACTACGCGACGACCGCCGAGATCCTCGAGGTGCCCATGGGCACGCTGGCCTCGCGCCTGTCCACGGCACGAGCGACGCTGCGACGTTGCCTGGGCCCCGTGCTGGGCTACGAGGTGCAGTGATGGATGAGATCCGTGACACGGAGCTTGGGGAGAAGCTACAGATCCTGGCCGAGCCCGACCACGGGCCGGACTACTGGGACCAGGTTCGCCTCCAGGTGGCAGAGGCTGCCGCCGAGCGGCAGCCTCGAGCAGGCCTTGGCCGGCGCCTACGCGCCGCATTCGGCACTCCACGGCTCCGCCTCGCGGTCGCCGCGGCGGCGCTGGCCGCGGTCGCCGCGGTGGCCGTGCTCTTCGGCCTGCCGCGCGCTCCCGGCCCCGAGACCGTCAGTGCCGCCGAGGTCCTCAAACGCTCCCTCAGCGCCTGCTCGTCGGGTCGCACCTGGCAGGCCGACGTCGTGACGAAGGCAACGGACTGGAACAGGTCGGGGTTCGGCTATCACTACGACGTCCGGCGATACCGCCTCGTGCGGAGCGCAGGTGGAAGCTACCGCCTGACGCTGACCGGCCAAACGCAGACCGGAGCGGCGGACGCTGGACCACGCCTGCGCGTGAAGGACGAGCTCGCCTACGACGCCTCCACCGGCGTGCTCCGGCACCTCAGACCCGGGCGAGAGCTGGTCGTCATGAAGGACTATCCGCTGGGGCCGCCGGACCGTTGGGCCAGCCCCCTCACCGGCGTCGACTTCGGCGCCGCCCTGCGTGCCATGATGGCCGCTGGAGCCTTCAAGCTCGAAGGGACCGTGCTCGACGGCAGACCGGCCTGGACGGTCGTCACCTCCAAAGGCGCCGGCGTGACCTCGCCGGCCGGCTCCGCCCAAGGCATCGACTGGCCCGTGTACAAGGTCACGGTGGACAAGCAGACCTGGCTCCCGGTCCGCTTTCAGCAGGTGGAAGCCGGGATTCTCACGGCCGAGCTCCGTGTCCGGAACGCGCGCGTCAACGGGCCGCTTCCCAAGCAGGTGTTCACGCTGCGGCCGCTGAAGGGGCTGACCACGAGACGCGTCGACAGCGGGTTCCGACGCGTGACGCTTGACGACGAGCGGGCTTTCGCGGCCGTCACGCCGCTCGTACCCGGCTGCGTGCCGAAAGGCTACGACCTGGCTTACGTGGCCGTTGCGCCTCGTGCACAGACGGCCAACCATCTGTTCAGAGCAGTCCACGTCTTCGCGCTGCAGTACACGCACGGCTTCGATGCTCTGACGGTCTCGACGCGGACGGTCGAAGACGCCAACTTCTCGGGGGAGGACGATCCCGTGGACTCCTACGACTCCATGTGGTCGGACCTCGTGCGGACCGAGACCAGGATCACGTCCGGTGCGTTCGCCGGCACGAGGGCATGGATCGTCGTGGCGACCACCTCGTCCACTCCTCACCTGTGGGCCGTCAAGGACGGCGTCCTGCTGACGATCGCCGGCGGCGCCACGGCCGAGGAGCTGCTCGCCGTCGCGAACTCGTTGCAGGTCTATCCCGGC
>JAPLCM010000313.1 GCA_026392275.1 Actinomycetota bacterium
TGGCCTCGGCCGCGCCGACCGCGCTCGATGCGCGCGCGCGGCTCAACCTGAACCCCGCCCACTGGGGCGTGCAGGCCCTCGCCGAGATCGGGGTCGCCATCGCCCTGGCGGCCGTGCTCGGACAGGTGCGCATCTTCGTGATGCCGCAAGGCGGCTCGGTGAGTCTCGAGCTGCTGCCCATCATCTTCGTCGCCGTGCGCCGCGGCGTGGTCCCGGCGGCGACTGCCGGCCTGCTGTACGGCCTGCTCCAGCTCGGGCTGCCGGGCGCCTTCGTCTACCACCCGGCGCAGGCCGCGCTCGACTACCCGCTGGCGTTCATGTCGCTGGCCGTGGCCGGCTTCGTGGACGTGCGCGGCTGGCGCTCGCTCGCCTTGGCTGTGGCCCTGGCCCTGACGGCGCGGTTCGCTTGCCACTTTCTCTCGGGCCTGATCTTCTTCGCAGCCTACGCCCCTGACTGGGAGGATCCGTGGTTGTATGCCGCGACCTACAACCTGCTGTATCTGGTGCCGGAGGGCGTACTCACGACGCTCTTGCTCTGGCCGCTGCTCAGGGCCTACGACGCGGCCTTCCCGGGACGCGGCCGCCGGGCGCCGTCGTGAGCGGCTCGGCCGGCGTCGCCGGCCGGAGTGGCACGGTGCCCGAGCGCGTGCGTCTCGCCGCGGTCTTCCTCAATGGCGACTACGAGGAGCCCGCGTACTACCGTGGCTGGGCGCACGCCGCCGATGTGGTGGTTGCCGCGGACGGCGGCGCCCGCTTTCTTCTCGACCAAGGGGTCTGCCCCGACGTGGTGGTCGGCGACTTCGACTCCCTGCCGGCGCCCGCCGTGGCGCGCCTCGAGGCGGCGGGCGTCGAGCTGGTCCGCCACCCTGTGCGCAAGGATCG
This sequence comes from Actinomycetota bacterium, assembly GCA_026392275.1. GTDB lineage: Bacteria > Actinomycetota > Thermoleophilia > UBA2241 > UBA2241 > CAIXSE01. The sequence goes on from JAPLCM010000313.1 coordinate 883, forward strand.
CACCGATGGGGAGATGGCCGTGGAAGAGGCGCTGCGCCGCGGCGCCGGAGAGCTCGTGCTCGCCGGCGCCCTCGGCGCCCTCGACCACACGCTCGGCCATCTGGCCATTCTGCGGCGCCTGGCGAAACGCGGCGTCGCCGCGCGCCTGGTGGCGCCGCGGCTCACGGTGCGCGTGCTCACGGCGCCGGACGAAGCGCGACTGGACGCACCGCCCGGCACCCGCGTCTCCGTGGTGCCGCTGGAGGGCGACGCGCTTGTGACCCTCGAGGGCTTCGACTACGTGCTCGAGCGCGGCAAGCTGCCGCGGGACGCGTGCCTTGGGCTGGGCAATGCCGTGGTCGCGGCCGCGCGCATTCTTGTGCACGAGGGCGCGGCGGCGGTGCTCGTCGAAGACGGCCACGAGGCATTTGGCGGCGTGCGCCGCGGTACCTGGGTCACAGCGTCTTGATGCGGGGCTCGCACGCCTGGCGAGTGGCGGCCGTCGCGTGGGCGGCGGCGATCGTCGTCTTCGGGGTCCTGCCGACCCAGGGCACCGTCCACGCCGTGTCCAGGGGGTGGGACGATCTCGCGACTGTGGCGGGGCATTTCGCCGCCTACGCCCTTCTGGCGTTCGTGCTCGCCGTCGCCCTCGACGACTGGCGACTCAGCCGCCGCGCGCTCCTGGGGGCGGCGGCCCTCGCCGTCGGTCTGGGCGCGGCCATCGAGCTGGTGCAGGCGCCGCTGCCCTACCGCGACTGCCAGCTCGGCGACGCGCTCGTCGACGCCGCCGGCGCCGCGCTCGGCCTCGCGGTCCTCAGTGTCGCAGTGCGGGCGCGGGCGCGGCGATCACGATGGCGTCGCGGATGATGCTTGCCGCGACGTCCTCCGCGGGGACGTCGTACACGCGGTGCATCACCAGGTCACGTAAAGCAGTGACGCGGCGCGTGCGAGTCCCGCTCGGATCGCGGTCCGCGCGGCTCTGGGGATCCTTTCGATTCACAGGGCGGCTCCTCGGTCATCTCCCTCGCTGCAGAGAATCGGCCCGCGCGGCTGCGGAGTTTACTAAGATGCGTAAGCAATGGAGACGGCACCAGCCTTGGAGACCTCTGTGATCAGCATCCACGAAGCCCTCGACGCCGTGATCGGCGCCGTGCGCCCGTTGCCGGCCGAGGAGGTGCCGCTCCTCGAGGCGCTCGGCCGCGCCACGGCCGCCGCGATCGTCTCGCCCGAGGCCGTACCGTCATTCGACAACTCGGCCATGGACGGTTTCGCCGTGCGCGGCGCCGAGCTCGTGGCCGGCCGCCGCGAGTTCCGCGTCGTCGTGGACATACCCGCTGGAAGCTGGGTCACGGACGAGCTCGGCGCCGGGGAGGCCGCCAGGATCATGACCGGCGCTCCGCTGCCGCCCGGGGTCGACACTGTGGTGCAGGTGGAGCACACCGGGCAGCACGGCGAGACGCTCGTCGTGATGGAGTCGCCGGAGCCAGGCGCAAACGTGCGCCGCGCCGCCGAGGACATCGCCGTGGGCGACGTCCTTTTTCCCCGCGGCGCGCGTCTCGGCCCGGCCGAGATCGGCCTGCTGGCGTCGGTGAGTTGTGAGCGCGTCGCCGTCGCCCGCCGCCCCCGAGTCGCGATCCTCGCTACCGGCAGCGAGCTGCGGCTGCCGGGCCAGCCGCTGGGTCCCGGGCAGATCCGCAACTCCAACTCGTTCACGGCCTACGGCCAGGTGTTGGCCGCCGGCGGTGAGCCGGTGCTTCTCGGCATCGCCCGGGACGACCTCGACGAGACGCGGCGGCTGCTTGCCGAAGCGCTCGAGCACGACGTGGTCATCACCTCCGGCGGCGTCTCGGTCGGCGAGTACGACTTCGTGAAGCAGGTGCAGGACGAGCTTGGCGTGCGGCGGCGCTTCTGGGGCGTGGCCACGAAACCGGGCAAGCCCCTGGCTTTCGGCACGCGCGGCGACACTCTCGTGTTCGGCGTGCCCGGCAACCCCGTGGCGGCCATGGTGAGCTTCGAGATGTACGTGCGGCCCGCCCTCCTGGCGCTTCAGGGCCGGAGCGACCTCCACCGGCCCTACGTGTTCGCCGCTGCGGAGGAGCCCGTCAGGCGCTCTCGCGACCGTACCGAGGCGCGCCGCTGCCGGCTTCTGCACCGTGGGCGCGGCTGGGGGTTCACCACCACCGGCCCCCAAGGCTCGGGCATCCTGCGCTCCATGGCTATGGCCGACGGGCTGGCCTTCGTGCCGCCGGGGTACCCCGGCGCGGAGGCCGGCGCCGAACTGCTCGTCATGATGCTCGAGGGCAGCGCCGCGGAGCGCCCGCCGTTCCCCGGCGGGCCAGCGGCGCCCGCCGTGGCCCCCTGAGCCGTCCGCAGGGCGCGCCGGGCGCGGCCGATACCGCCGCCTACTGTGGAGCCGTGGCGGCCCGCTTCAGGGGCGTGGCGTGCTCTAGCACGGCCCAGACGATCAGGCGGTGGCTGGCGCTGTAGGGCGGGGTGCACGTCGTGAGCACGAGGCCGTAGCCGCGGTCGCGAAGCACGCTCACGTCGTCGGGCGAGACCACGGTCGTCTTCGCGACCGCGTAACGGAACCGGGCGTAGGGCGTTTCCAGGAAGATGCGGTCGCCGCGCCTCAAGCGGTCTATCTTGTAGAAGGGCGCGCCGTAGGTCGTGCGATGGCCGGCCACGGCGAACGGCTCGCCGGCCCCCGGCAGAGGCGTGAGGCCGTAGTGCACCGGGCCGTTGCGGAGAAGGGCGCGGTCGGCGGCGGGGTCGAGGCCTGCGGAGCCGCGGGCGCCCTGCTGCACAAGGCGATCGAGGTCGATGAGGGGGATCCGCAGGCGCCCTATGGGATCCCCAGCTTTCAGGCGGCCGCCGAAGAGGACCGCGAGCCGGCGCACGACCACCTCCTCGGGGAGGTCCCGTGGGCGCGCGGCGGCGCTTGTCGCCGCGAGGCTGGAGAAGGCTGCGCTACTGTCGCGGTAGGTGGCATCCAGCCGGGTCTGCTGCACCTGGGCGTACCCGGCCGACCAGAACGGGTACGCGAGCACGAGCCCGCCGGCGATCAGCAGGATGTCGGCCAGCCGGCGCACCCAGCGGCGCTGGCCAGACGAAGCCGCCGCGCCAGACGCGGTCTGCCGGTCGGGCGCGGTCTCGCCGTTGCCGCCCCGCTTTTGGTCGTCCGTCGCTTCCATGGAGGCATGGTACCCGCCGCCGCCGAAGCCGACAAACATGCTAGACTCGCGCGGCTTTTCTTGAGGAGGCCACGATGCGATCCTGCAGCGACGTCCACGATCTTCTGAACGAGGAGGGCGTGGATCACGAGATCATCCACCTGCCCTCCGTCTCGAAGACGGCCCAGCGGGCGGCCGCGCTGCTCGGCGTGGCGCCCGCGGAGATCGTCAAGTCCCTGATCTTCTACCTGGACGGCGCCCCCACGCTGGTCCTCGTGCCGGGCGATGCGACCGTCGACACTGTCGCCCTCGCGCGCGAGCTGGGCGTCCGTGATGTGACGTTCGCGCGCAGCCAGGATGTGCTGGAGCTGACCGGGTTTCGTCCCGGCGCAGTATCTCCGTGCGGGCTGAGCACACCGCTGCCGACGGTCGCGGATCCGGGTGTCTTCGTGCCTGAGGTGGTGTACTGTGGCGGCGGCACGACCGCGACCATGCTCAAGATCCGCAGCGCCGACCTTGACGCGCTGCTGAAGCCCCGCCGAGCGGCGGTCGCCGAGCGGGGCTGAGCGAGGGTCACCGGTCGGCGAGACCAAGCCGCGATGCGGCGCACGAACTGGAGCCCGAAGATGATCGACCCCCTCACTCACGGCGTCGGCACGGCCGGCCGTTTGGCGATCCTCTCTTGCGAGGAGCTCGAGCGACTCGATGAGGCGGCGCTCGAGGTGTTGGCCGAAGTCGGCGTGTCGATCCCCTCCGAGAAGGCGCGCAACGCGCTCGCCGCCCAAGGGGCGGCTGTCGACGGCGCGCGGGTCAGGCTGCAGCCCGAGCTGGTGCGGCACCTCGTCGGCCTGGCGCCGCCGCGGATGACGCTCGGAGCCAGGGCCGCGGCGCCACTGGTCACCGGCGAGCGCTCGCTGATCACCCCCGACGGCTGCTGCGTCGAGATCTACGACCTCGAGAACGGTGAGAAACGGGGCACCACGGCGGACGACGTGGCGACCATCTCGCGGATCGTCGACGCCATGCCCGAGATCGACTTCTGCTGGCCCGCGGTGAGCGCCCAGGACCGCCCCGCGGAAGGGCGCGGCCTGCACGAGCTCTACCTTGCCATCGCCAACACCGGGAAGCACGTGCAGACGGTGACGATCGTCGAGCCGGATCTGGCCGAGGTCGCCGTCGAGATGGCGCGGGCTGTGGCGGGCGGCGACGAGCGGCTGCGCGCCGAGCCGCCCATCAGCGCCTTGCTCGGCACCGTCACGCCGCTCGGCAACGACGCCGGGACGCTCGAGGCCGGCCTGGTCTTCGCGGCGGCCGGCGTCCCCGTCGGCTTCGTGACTATGCCCATGGGCGGCTCCACGACGCCGATCACGATGGCCGGATCTCTCGTCGTCGGTATCGCCGAGGCGCTCAGCGCCGTTTGCGTGATCCAGGCCGCCTTCCCTGGCGCCCCTGTGTTCATCTGCTTCATCCCCAGCGTGATGGACCTCAAGACCGGCGACTTCACGGGAGGCGCCCCCGAGGACACCATCATGGGCGCCGCAGTCGGCGACGTGGGCCAGTTCTACGGTCTGCCCACCCAGTGCGGCGTCAACTCGTCCGGGGCCAAGCTGCCGAGCTGGCAGTCTGCTCTCGACGACACGACCACCACCTATCTCTCCCTGGCCTGCGGCGTCGACATGCTCACCGGCGTGGGCATGGTCTCGGGGGGGCGCATCTTCAGCTACGAGGAGATGGCCCTGGCCGTCGACACCCTCTCGCAGGCGCGCACGATCGCCCACGGCATCGACCTCTCGAGCGTCGGCGGAGCGGCCGGAGGGGCGGCTTCGCCGGCCGCCGGACCCTCTTTGATCGACGACCAGTCGCACCGCTACTGGGCCGCCGGCGGCCGCCAGACGGCTCTGGACCGCGCCCACGAGCGCGTGGCGCGGATCGCCGCCGAGCATCGGCCGCCGGCGCTCGGCCCGGCGCTCGACGCCGAACTGCGCCGCCTAGCGCGCATCGACTGAGCCTCCCGGCAGTCGCAACCACGGTAGTCGCCCAGCCGCCCCCGCTCCGCCGCCCCTTGTCTTTTGGGCTCGGTGCTGTATAAATCGGAATCGGATGCCGCCCGGGGGGGAATCGCGGCATGGTACGTTTTGATCGGCGGCGGGGGCCGCGCCCGCGACCGTCTGTGACAACGGGTCCTCGCGGCATGTCGTGATCAATTCAGCCGGAAAGGACAGAGGCATGAGAAAGAGCATGACCTACATGGTGGTAGCCGTACTCCTCGTCGCGATCGTGGGGATGATGGGGCTCGCCATCGGCTGCGGCAGCAGCGACACCACCGACGGCGCGAGCGCCAGCCCCACGGGCGGCGCCCTCAGCGGCTCCGCGATGGACAGGGCGACGACCATCCTCGGCCGGGCGCCCACGGGGCTCGCCCTTGACATCGTCACCAAGGGCGAAGTCATCGTCGCCAACGACTCCGATTATGCGCCGCAGAGTTCGGTCGACCCCGTGACCAAAGAAATCGTGGGCTTCGACGTCGACGTTGCCAAGGCCATGGCCGAGATTCTCGGCTTGGGCATCAAGTGGGAGCACCCGCAGTGGACGACCATCCCCAGCGGTCTGGTGAACGGTCGCTACGATGTCTCCATCGGCTCGATGACCTCGGCCGTCGACGGCAACAAGGCCGACCCGACTGTGGTGGAGCGCTGGAAGACCATGGACTTCAGCGAGCCGTACTACTACACCCCGGCTCAGGTCTTCGTGAGAAAGGGCGGTGCCCAGATCACCGACCCGGCAGACCTCGCCGGCAAGACCGTCGGTGTGGGCGCCTCGACCACGTACTACTCGTGGCTCAAGGCCAACACCGACGCGGTGGTCAAGACCTACGACACCGACGTCAATGCGTTCCCGGACCTCCTCAACGGCAATATCGACTTTGCCATGACCGCCGGCACCACGGGGCAGCAGGCCATCCTCGAGGGCAAGCCGATGGAGTTCTCCGGTAAGCCGTTGTACTACGAGGACCTCTCCATGTCGGTCAAGAAGGGCGAGACCGACTGGGTCGCACTTCTCACCTACGCGGTGCAGCAGATGCACAAGGACGGCGCCCTCTCAGCGATGTCCAAGCAGTGGTACAACGGCATCGAGCGCAGGGTTCGCGAGCATCGGCCTCTTTGCCGCGCTGCTCGCGCTCGTCTTGACCGCTCTCTCGCCGGTGGCGCTGGCGGCCGGCAGCGCCAGCCCGTCACCTTCCACCGCCAGCGCCGCGCCCGAAGGCGTGCCGATCGCTCTGGGGGTCGTGCCAGACCCTACGGGCTCGCGCGCCAAGTGGACGGGCGACCAGATCAACATCAACCTGGATCTCAACGGCGCGGACCTCGACCCCGCCGCGTCGGTCCTGACCGTCGACGGCAAAGAGATCGTGTTGTCCTCGCCGCCGAGCTATCTCTCCCTGGCGCGGGGCAACCCCACACTTCTTATGCAGTGGGACGAACCTACCTTCGCGAAGGGCGACTTCACCTTCGACGTCGCCCTCTTCGACACCAAGGGCCAGCCGCTCCCCGTCTTTGACGACAAGACCGGCCAGACGGTCGACACCTACTCGTGGCAGTTCAAATCGGAGGGCAAGGCGTCGGGCGGCAGCCTCATCAACGTCGACGTCATGAAGCAGTGGTTCTGGTTCATCGCTGCCGGCGCCATCATCACGGTCGAGCTCACCGTCATCTCGATCACTTTGGCCTGCGTCTTCGCCCTCTTCGGGTCGCTGGGTCGGCTCTCGAAGAAG
>JAPLCM010000110.1 GCA_026392275.1 Actinomycetota bacterium
GGGATGGTGGTGTAGCCGTACTTCTTCGCAGACGTGATGTAGGCGGAGACGAACGAGTAGGGACCCACGCGCCCTCGTCCCCAGTACCAATGGTCGATGATGTGCGCCATGTCGCAGTAGGCCCGGTTCAGCCAGTTGTGGTCGTGATAGCCAATGCCCGTGCTCTCGTGGACCTCCGAGCCGATCCGGTAGGTGGCCGTCACCTTGCCCATGGGCACCGCGACCAGCCAGGCGAGGAACGCTTCCTCGTCGTCGCCGAAGACGAGGTGCCCCGTCTCCGGGCGCCATGGCTCCGTCGTCGCCTCGAGCCGGACCTCGGCCGAGACGTCCTCGGCCTTGGCCGTGATGTGGTAGTCGTGCAGGTCGCCGGAGAAACAGTACTCCCCGATGCGCGTGTCGCAGCCCTCCACGGCGGCCTCGAACTCGTCGGCCTTGAACTTGCCGTACTTCATCAGCCGGCGCCCGTCGGGCAGGTCAAGGTCGATCTCGATGAGCGGCTCCAGGGGTTGTTTGGAGCTGGAGCCTTCCTTGGTGCAGAAGATGATGGCCAGCTTGGCTCCATCGTCCAGGAGCGAGTCGAAGTACCACCACTCCTCGCTCGGCGGGGCCGGGTCGAGACGCAGGCCATCCTCGTGCGGCTGGATATCGCCCCGGGCGATCTTGAAGCGTGCGTAGTCCTCGGGGCGGATGGCCAGATGGGCCGGTTCTGTGTGGTCGGCCATTGGTCTCTCCTTCCTTCCTCTGCGGTTCCCCGCATGGCACATGGTCATCCTCCCGCGTGCTCAACGGCCCGAAGCTCGCTGAGCGGCTGCAAACGGAAGCGATATCGAACCTCTGCACTCCTTCGTTGCTCCTCTGTCGACTTCTTAGATCGCCAGCGGCATCGCGCCCCGGACGACGGCAGCACGCTAGAGGTCCCGCCTCACGTCTCGGAGGCCATCGCTGGGGCCGCCCCCTGAGACCCCCGCCCCACCCGCAGCCGCCAGCTCCAGCGAGAGGCGCTCCTCCAATATGGCCAGCACCTCGACGCCTTCCGCGCTCTCACCGGGTCGCGCCTTGCGCTCGCGGATGAAGGCGAGCAGGTCCGTAAGCGCGGCGACGCGCTCGTCGGCCCCCGGGGTGCGGAGGGCGAACGCCAGGATCCCGTCGATCACGCGCGGATAGATCCGGCCGGGCCCGATGGCGGTGAGCACGTCGGAGCGCTCCAGGAGGTCCCGCACGGCTGGCTGGAGGTGGCTGAGCCAGAGCTCGATCCCGTCGGCGGCCAGGCGCTCGTGCAGGTGCTCCAGGGCCTCGACCGAGGGCAGGTCGGCCTCCGGCGTGAGCTCCAAGTCGAGCAGGACGACCTCCGGACGCGGGTCGGCGTCCACGACGGTCTTGACGATCTCGTCGCGCACCGAGGCCACGTTGGCGAAGAACAGCATCTGGTCGGGGCGTACGATGAGCAGCCTCGGGATCGCCGCGTCCGGCACCATCCGCAGGTCCACCGGCTCCAGACCGCCGCGCGCCCGGCCCAGGAAGGTCAGGCGAGGCTCGCTCGCGCGCCACACGAGCATGCCCAGCGAGGCGATGACGGCGATCCCCAGAGCCGGCAGGGTGGGCATGACGAGGACGCCCATCAGGGCGATCGACGCGAGCCAGAACTCCGCCCGCCGCAGCCGCCACAGCTCCCGCATCTTGGCGACCTTCATCATCCCGGCCACTGCGACGATCACGATGGCGCCCAGCGTCGCCTCCGGCAGAGGTTTGAACAGCGGCGTCAGGAACAGCGCCACCAGCCCAGTCGCCGCCGCCGCCGTGACCAGCGAGGCCGGCGTCTTGGCCCCGGCACGGTCGTTGGCCGCCGACTTGGACAGCGACGATCCGATCGGGAACCCCGAGAAGAGGCCGGCGCCGGTGTTCGCCGCCCCGAGCGCGATCAGCTCGCGGTTCGGGTCGACCCTGCCGCCGTGCTCGCGCGCGAACTCGTTGGCCGGGCCGATCGCCTCCGCGAAGGCCACGAGGGCGATGCCGAGCGCCCCTCCGAGGAGTTGCGGCACAGCCCCCAGACCGACGCCGGGCAGCGTGGGGCCTGCAAGCCCCGCGGGAAGTGGGCCGACGACCTTGACGCCGTGCGCCTCGAGACCGACGGCGACCGAGACCGCGATGGAGCCGATGAGCACGACCAGCGCAGCCGGCACGCGGGGCAGCCGCCTCTCCAGCACGATCATCACGGCGATGCCGCCGGCACCGACGGCGAGGGTCAGCAGGTCGGTCTCGTGCAAGTGGGGGATCATGTCCCGGACGAGGGCGAGGGCGGTGTCGCCGTGGGCCTCGATGCCGAGGATCTTGGGGATCTGCTTGATGGTGATCAGCAGCGCCAAGCCGAAGACGAAGCCGAGCAGCACGGACTCCGAGAAGAACTGGGCGATGCGCCCGAGCCTCAGGACCCCGAACGCGATCGAGACCAGGCCGGCGAGGATCGCCAGGGCCGCGGTCAGGGCGATGTACTCGGCGCTGCCGGCGGCGGCGAGGCCCGTGATGGTCGCCGCCGACATGATCGCGACGGCCGAGGACACCGCCACCACCAGCTGGCGCGAGCTGCCAAGCACCGCATAGGCGAGCAGCGCGATCGGGGCCGCGTAGAACGCGTACTCGGGGGGCACGCCGGCCAGCTGCGCGTAGGCCATGCCCTCCGGTACGAGGATCGCGCAGACCGTGAGCCCGGCGAGGACGTCGAACCGGAGCCAGCTCCGCTGATAGCCGGGCACCCACGAGAGGGCCGGCCAGTGGTGTGTGCCTGGCCGAGCAGCGCCGGTCACGTCTCCGCCTCCTCATCGTCACGGAAGGCCCGCGAAACACATGGCGGAATCGCGCAGCTGCTGCACATGAGGAGCTTCACCTCCAGCATTCCGAGACGCGCGGCGCCTCGCACGCGCGCCGTCCGATCACTCGACGTTGACCCGAGGCAAGATCCGCTTCAGGAAGCCGGGCAGCCACCAGTTGGTGCCGGGCCACCCACGTACCCCACCTCACCGAGAGCGACGGTCGCGAGCGACCGGGCCCGCGCCCTTGGTCCGACGCGAAGGCGGTCGGCTTCGCACGTTCGCGAACTGCATCCTTGGGCATCTTCCCCTCCCCCTGCGGTACCCCCCGCACGGCCGCTCACCGCCGAGTGGCTGCAGATCAGACCGTTCGCTGCAAGTCGTTCACTCGCGCATCAGCACGAGGGGCGGCGCGACCCACTACCCTCCCTGCGCTCGGTCGAGAACCTAGGCGGTCTTGTCGGTCTCCTGGCGACTGGCCACGGAGAGCTGCCGCAGATTCCCCACATCTGGACGATGAAACGTGTGACCTGAACCTGTGCTGCCGGAATGCGCTCCTACCGTTCGCCGTGGATGTCGCGCTGCCAGTAGCACTGCTCGAAGGATCCGGGCGCCTCGTAGTGCTCGACGATCTCGCCGCCCTCGTAACGGTCGAGGACGACCGGCCCCGAGAAGCGGAGGTAGCCCCCCGGATACCTGATGATCTCGGCCACGAGCTTCTGCACTCCCGATGCGAAGTCGATGAGAGTCTGGCTGACGAGGGTGTGCTCGCGTGTGAAGGCGAGGACGTAGCGCGCGTCCCCGTCGCGATACTCGAAGCGTATTGCGTCCGGAATATGCTTGCCGGTGTGCTCGTCTGTCTCGTTCCCGCTCCTGGAGAACGTGACCTTGGCGCCGTCGTCGGCGACGACCTTGCCGTCCCGCGCAAGCATGAAGTAGGGGAACTCCGCGTAACCGTACTTCTTCGCCGCCGTGATGTAGGCCGTGACGAACGAGTAGGGACCCACCTGCCCGCGCCCCCAGTACCAGTGGTCGATCAGGTGCGCCATCCCCTGGTTCATCCAGTTGTGGTCGTGGTAGCCCATGCCGGTCGTCTCATGGACCTCGGTGCCGATGCGATAGGTGGCCGTCACCTTGCCCATGGGCACGAACGGCGCCCAGGCGAAGATCGTCTCGCCGTCGGCGCCGAAGACGAGGTGCCCCGTCGCGGGGCGCCATGGCTCCGTGATGGACTCGAGCCGGACCTCGGCCGAGAGGTCCTGAGCCTTGCCGGTGATGTGGTACTCGTGCAGGTCGCCGGCGAAACGGTACTCGCCGATGCGCACGTCGCAGCCGTCCTTGGAGGCGGCGAACTCATCGGCCTTGAACCTACCGTACTTCGACATCCTCCTGCCGTCCGGGAGGTCCAGGTCGATCTCGATGAGAGGCTCGAGGGGCTGGTGTGGCCGGGACGCGTCCTTCGTGCAGTGGATCACCGACAGCTTGGCGCCGTCATCCAGAAGCGAGTCGAAATACCACCACTCGATGTTGGGCGCGCCCGTGTCGAGACGAAGGCCGTCCTCCCACGGCTCGATGTGGTCTTTGGCTAGCCCGAAGCGCGCGTAGTCATCGAGGTCGGCGGCCAGACGGGCCGGTTCTGTGTGGGCGTGAGTGGGGTGCACAGTCCTCCTCCTTCTCCCGGATCGCGGGTTCGATGGCAGTTCACTCGCGCAGCAGCATCGCCACCGCCTCGCGCTCCAGGTTGAGGTACGGCGCGCCGCTGACGTTGACTCTCACCTGCTTGATGACGCCCCCGGTGAAGCGGTAGGGGGACTCGCCGGGGTAGTCGTCGGTGACGGGGGCGCCGCTGTCGCGCCCGACGCAGAGCCCCTCACCGGCGATGGCGAACTCGCCGGGCTGGGTCTTGATGCGCCCCTCGCCCACCTTCCTGTCGCCGTAGTACAGGGACAGGATGCCGGTGGCGACGCCGGGCGGGTCCTCGCCGTCCTTGTCGAACGACGCGGAGAGGATGAGGTTCTCGCCCGTCGGCAAGTCCTCGGTCGCGTCGATCTTCTGCTCGAAGATGCCGACGAAGCTGTTCACGTAGTGCAGCCGGTCGTCCTTGACGTAGAGGGCGTGACCGCCGAAGCGCGCCCCGTGGGCGAACAGCACGCCCTCGGCGCCCGGCGCCGGGATGTCGACGAGCGCGCCGAGGGAGAAGGAGCGGTTACGGATGTTGACGCTCTGCTTCTCGGGGACCTCGGCGATGTCGGGGTAGTAGACGTACTGCTCGCGCGGCGCCGAGAGCTGCGGTCGCTTCTCGAGCGCGATCTCAAGCAAGACGCGGTCGTCGAGCGGGAAGGCCCCGTTGCGGCCCGCCTCGGCGAACCAGAGGTTGACGAGCTCGCGTACCTTGTCGGGCATCTCGGCGGCCAGGTTGTGCAGCTCCGCGCGGTCGACGTCGGTGTGGTAGAGCTCCCACTCGTCGTCGTTGAACTCGCCCCAGCCGGCGACCGTCGGGTGGGTGGTGACCGCCTTCCAGCCCTCGTGCCAGATGCCCCGCGAGCCGAGCAT
>JAPLCM010000079.1 GCA_026392275.1 Actinomycetota bacterium
GCGCGGAGATGCGGCCGACCTGCGTGTCGCCGCCGGTGGCCGTGACCACGACCGCGCCGCTACCGTGGGTCACCGGCGTGTTCATGAAGGCCATGTTGGTCTGGTCGGCGGCGCTGAGATCGGCTCCGCCGAGCGCCGCCGCGCCCTTGGCCGCCGGCGTGCTCTCGCCGGTGAGCGCAGACTCGTCGATCTGCAGGGCGCTTGCCGCGACGATGCGTCCATCGGCCGGCACCTGGTCGCCGGCGGCGATCAGCACCACATCGCCGACGACCACTTCATCGGCCGGGATCTGCGCCTCGGCGCCGTCGCGGCGCACCCGGGCAGTGGTCTTCATCATCGACTTGAGCGCGTTCATAGCGCTCTCGGCCTTGCCCTCTTCGCGCAGCCCCACCACGGCGTTCAGCACCGTGAGGATGAACAGCAGAGCGCCCGTGCTCCACTCACCGATGACGCACGAGACCACGCCGGCCACCACGAGGATGATCTGCATGTAGCTCGTGCACTCGTCCAGAAAGCGACGCCAGCCAGGCTTGGGCTTCTCGGCGGCGAGCGCGTTGGGGCCGTTCTTCTGGAGCAGCTCGGCCGCCTTGGCGGCGCCGAGCCCGGCGGCCGGATCGACCTGCAGCTTCGTGGCCACGTCCCCGGGCGAAAGGGCGTACCAGGCCTCGCCGGCCGGCGCGGCGCCCTGCTCAGCCACGACGGTCGCCCTTCTTGCCGGCCTTCTCGTCCTTCGCTTTGAGCTCCGGCATGTCGTACCTCCCGTCGTGAAGATGATGGCATGGGCCTGTCGACGGCCCGCACCGCTATCGTCTATCGGCCGGAACGGGGGGACAATGAAGTACGCCGTTTGCCCGGCGAGCGCACGTCCATTACGTCATGCGCAGGGACCGCTGCTGGAGCAACGTGCTGTCCGAGTCCGAGTCGCGGGTCATCCACCAGAGGCTGCTACGCGAGGGCGTGGAGATCCACACCAACGCCCGGCCGGCGCGCATCCTCAGCCGCGGCGGCCGGGTCGCGGCCGCCGAGACCGCGGACGACACGCGGATCCCGTGCGATCTCGTCGCCGTCGCGGCCGGCCGGCCCGTACGCGGCAGGGGCGCCGGCCCAGGGCGCGAATCGCGCCCCCGACCGGCGCCCCGCGCCCGAGCCGCAGGGGCTCAGGACAGGCGCAAGAGCGGGCTCAGCCCTTCTTGCCCTTCTTCCCCTTCTTGCCCTTCTTGCTCTTCTTGCTCTTCTTGCTCATGTGACCCTCCCTGCTCCTGGAACAGAATCAGCGCCGGACCCCTGCCACTCAACGCCGGGTCGGCGCCTGGACTGCGCCGTCGACAACGACGGCGCGAAACCGCAGCACGTTCCTACCCACTCTCGCGATCTTCATGCCTCGCGCAGTGATCCGCGGAGCGCCGCCGCCGCCCGCGTCCGCGCCCTCCTCCCCGCCCCCCGCACACTGCGCATGCAGTTCCTCGATGGTGTCTTCGTAGTAGTCGATGAGCCGCTCGAGACGGGCGGCGAGCGCCTGGTCTTCGACATCCGAGCCGGTCCCCCAGCTCGTTGACACCCCGCCTCCTGCCAGATCCTCGGCCTCCAGCTCCCCGGCAGCCAGCTCCGGGCAGCCGGGGTTGATGCAGATCCACAGGCAGCCGTCCGCGTCCATGCCCTTCCCTGACTGACTACGCACCGGCGCGAGCCGGCCCCACCTGTGTCAGAGGCGGTCCCGCCAGTAGAACGGCCGGCGGCTGTTGTGGGCGACCGCGGAGACGTAGATTCCGCCGCCACGCGCCGAATACACGATCGTGTAGGGGAACCGGGACATGGCGCACTTCCGCACGCGGCCAAGAACGACGGGCGAGGACTCCGGATACTCGATCACCCGCCGCATCGTTTGTTCGACTTCATCAAGGAACTCGGCGCCGAGCCCGAGCCGTTCCAGGTCGTAGAAGTCCGCTGCTTCGCGCAGGTCGCGTCGGGCATCAGGATGGAAGCCGACTCGGCTGCTCACGCCCTGGTGGCCCGCAACTCCGCGAAGACCTCGTCCATGGGGATCGGCTTCACAGTGCCGGAGGCCATCTCCTCATCGCGACGGACAGCCTCTTCGAGCCAAAGCCGCTCGACCTCCGCCTCGGAGAGATCGTCGAGGCTTACGAGAAGATCCCGAGCGAGCTCTGCCCGCGTTGCGGCGTCCAATTGCAGCGCTTCGCGCTTGAGTTCGTCGATCGTCATGGCGCCTCACCCCTCGATCGTCTCTCTGCTGTCCCCATCATACGCTTTCGCCTGACAGGCTGACGGCGCGTCGCCGTCGTGATGCCAGCCTGCGCCGAGGCCGGTGCAATGACCAGCGTGACGATGGCCGCTCATGGTGCACGTTGTGGGGGAAACGCCCAGATCGGCTCATGGACGTCGCCAACGAGCGCGGTCAGAGCTCTTCGTTGGCGAGCAGCCCCGACAGCCCGGTGTCGATGCCGGCGAGGCGCTCCTCGACGTCGGCGGCGGCGTGGCGGGCGGCGCCGCAGAGGGCCGCCGCGGCAGCGAGGGCACGCTGGGCGTAGTGGGCCTCGGCGATGGAGTCAACTCCATTCAATCGGCCGCGAAACAAGGGTACCGTTCGATCCCGGAGTGGCAAGCGGGAACTGATGCCGCAGGTAACTGGCCCGGCCCAGGCGCAGGCTGGCATCTGCCGCGAACCGCAGCTGACGATTCACCCGTCGATAAGGGAAGGTCACCGCCACAGTGAGCGCTGCGGGCCCGGAACGCGCGGTCTGGACAGCCGGAACGAGGTCGGTGTCGCCGGTCACGACCAGGACGACGCCGTAGCGCTCCCGAGTCGCCGGAGCCAGGAGGCGTGAGGCGATGGCCACGTCGGTCTCCTTCTCTACGTAACGGTCGCGAGCGGACCCACACACCGGGCACACCACGCGCCGGCGCTTGAACTGCCCCAGGCGAGTCGAGACACCAGTCGCCCGCAGCACGTCCATGTACCGCTGGTGGCGCTCGATGGTCCCAGGCCTGGAGGCCTCGATGTGATGTGCGAGCGCGCTGAAGTAGACGACTTCGCCGATAGCGCACTCACCAGGGAGAACGTGCAGCAGGGACTCACAGAGAGACCGCAGGTCGAGCCACCGCACTCGCGCGTCGGTGTCGTGCTCGCAGTCGCGAAGCGAGTGGTAGAGGTTGAAGCCGTCGATGAGGCACAGCACGTGGTTGACGAATGGCCCCCAGAATGAAGAAACCCCCGGGGTCGCAACCCCGGGGGGGCCACGGGATATACCCGTGGGGAAGACGCGTCACAGTA
>JAPLCM010000219.1 GCA_026392275.1 Actinomycetota bacterium
CTGCTTGCCGATGGCGCGATGGCAGCAGATCCGGGGGGTATGGCAACGCCGACCGCGGAGGAGGTCCCGGAGGCACCTGCGGCTGCGGAGCTGTTCCCCTTCGATGAGTCGCCGGCGTGGACGGAGGAACTGTGAACGGCGCCGCGCAGATCCTAGGCGCACTTCTCGATCACGGTCTTCTGCTCACGCTGACGGCCGGCCGGCTTAGCGTCATCTCGCCGCTCGGCCGGCCGCTCCCGGACGCCATGCGCACGCAGATCGCCCTCTACCGCGCCGAGATCATCGCTGAGCTTACCTGGCAGGACACGGCATTGGCCCTCGTCACCGACTGTCTCGCGCGCGTGGAGCGTCAGTACGTGCCCGGGTGTCCGCTGGGCGATGAGGAGCTTCTGGGGGCCGAGGCCACCATCACGACGGCTTTCCGGGCGCATGATCGCGCCCGATTACGGCGCTGCCTCGACGACTACCGGCTCGCCTGTTGGACGCGGTGTCGACGGTTTGCCGAGCCGCTGCTGGCGGGGGCGTGACGTGTTTCCTACCCCTTCCTCACGCGTGCCATCGCGCCATCGACATCGAGCGCGGCACTGGCAAACACCGCGCTGCAGGGCGCCGCCGGACTGTGTGATGCCACCCAAGCCGAATGCTGTCAAGCACGCCTGAAGGAGTACTCGATGAACGATCACCGTATCGTATGGGACCGTGCCGGCCGGACGACGCTCTGCGCCATCGATTTAGAACTGGGATGGTGCGTCGGCTTCGTCTACTGGGACGAAGACCTCGAACATGACGGGCGCCTCTGCGGCTGGTCCTGGGCGTTCTTCACCGACCCTCTCGGACATGACATTCTCAAGGCTCCGCCAATACGTCCGGGGACGACCCTGGCAGAACAGGCGGCGGCGGAGCGTGTCGCATGTAACGCCGCAACACCGAAGATCCTCGAGATGCTCGTGGCTTGGGAAGCCATTGAGGCGGAGGTCAGAAGCCAAGATTCCTAGCGTCGCGAATCGCGTGGGAGGCCCGCTGCCCTTCCCGGGTGGCGGGCCTCTCCGCGTACGGGCCGCTGCTGCGCTGGCCCACGCGGAGGCCCCAGGTATGCGACAGCGCCCGGTTGGCTTGGTCGGTAGTCGCCGCGGGTGAGAACTAGTAATACTCCGTTAGCTTGAGCAGGTCTTCGCCGCGCCGCGGCGAACCCCGGCGACGATATCATTGTCGTCGTGGGAGGGACCATGCCAAGGAAGCGAAGCTCATGAAGCCGGTGGAGCTTGCCCGGGCGCGCGGCGATCTGGTCGCCTTCGCGGCGGAGGTGCTCGCCTCGCTGTCGCGCTGCGATCAGCGGCGCTGGGGCGAGACCTACCTGCGCGGCCTGATGCTCGACGGGCGCCGCAAGTCGATCGAGCCCATGGCGGCGCGCCTCGAAGGCGGCGACGAGCAGTGCCTGCAGCAGTTCGTCAACCAGAGCCCCTGGGAGTGGGAGCCGGTGCGGGAGCGCCTCGCACTGCGCATGAGCGCGGCAATCGAGCCGCTCGCCTGGATCATCGACGACACCGGCTTTCCCAAGGCGGGACGCTACTCGGTGGGCGTCGCCCGCCAGTACTCGGGGACGCTCGGCAAGGTCGGCAACTGCCAGATCGGCGTCTCGGTCTCGGCGGCCTCGGAAGGCGCCAGCTGCCCGCTCGACTGGCGGCTCTTCCTGCCCGAGGCCTGGGACGAGGACGCCGAGCGCCGCGCCAAGGCGCACCTGCCGGCCGGCGAGCGTCACCGCGAGAAGTGGCGCCTCGCCCTGGAGATGCTCGACGAGCTGCGCCACTGGGGGCTCAGCCCGCCGCCCGTCGTCGCCGACGCCGGCTACGGCGAGGTCACCGCCTTCCGCACCGCCCTGGAGGAACGCGGGCTGAGCTATCTCGTCGAGGTCAAGGCCGCGACCAGTGCCTACGCGCCGGAGATCACTGCCGAGCAACCGCCCTGGCGCGGGTCGGGCCGCAAGCCGGCCGCCCGCTACCGCAAGCCGCCCGCCTCGCTGCGCGCCCTGGCGCTTCAGGCCGGCTTTGCGGCGACCTGCGAGGTCGTCTGGCGCGAGGGCTCGCGCGGCCCCATGGCGGCGCGCTTTCTCGCCCTGCGCGTGCGGCCCGCCAACGTCGCTCTGCGGCGCGCCCACGGCGCGCAGCTGCCGATCCGCTGGCTGCTCTGCCAGTGGCCCGAGGGGGAGGCCGAGCCGAGCAAGTACTGGCTGGCCAACCTGCCCGCGGAGGCGACGCTGTTCGAGCTGGTGCGCCTCGCCAAGTTGCGCTGGCGCATCGAGCTCGACTACCGCGAGCTCAAAGACGCGCTGGGCCTCGATCACTTCGAGGGACGCTCCTTCCGCGGCTGGCACCACCACGTCACGCTCGTCAGCCTGGCGCATGGCTTCCTCACCCTGCAGCGCCTGAACCCAAAAGCGGATGCGCCGGCCTGAGCCTGTTCGCCGCGCTGCGCGAGCTGCAGCGCCTCGTGGCCTGCTGGACCGGCGCCTGCCCGACCTGCGGACGGCGGCTACCTCGTTCGACTGTGTTCCTGCACGCGCCACCATGACCATACCTAACGGAGTATTACTAG
>JAPLCM010000049.1 GCA_026392275.1 Actinomycetota bacterium
CGACACCGTGTTCGCCCTTGCGACCGGCGCCGCCGGCGTGCCCGCGGACGTGACCACCATCGGCGCCGCCGCGGCGACTGCTCTGGCGCAGGCGGTGCTGGCGGCTGTGCGCACCGCGACCGGCCTCGCCGGGGTACCTGCGATGAGCGACCTGGCTGCCGGCTAGATCTTGCCGTCCGGTGTGACGCCGCGCTCGGCAAAGGCGCGCAGCAGCCCGAAGCACCCGGTGAGCATCATGTCGCCGTGGGGCGCCGCGTGCTCGAGCGGCAGCGCGCTGCCGGCGAGCAGGCCGCGGCGCGGCCCGGTGGCGAAGAACGGCAGCGCGGTCAGGTCGTGCGTCTGCGTCGCGCCGCCCAGCACGGCTCCGTGGCCGCCGTCTGCGCGCACCTCGTCGCTGCCCAGGTCGCCGGCGAGGAAGCGCCGCAGACAGCGCTCGAGACCGGGGCCGTCGAGCCTCCGCGTGTGGTGCTCGAACACGCCGGCCAGGCGGCCGCCCAGCGCGACCACGCAGATCGTGTGCCCGTTGCCGGCGTTGACGAGCACGGCGTCGGTGACACCCGCCGGGAGCGCGCCGTAGAGCGCCGCCGGGCCGGTGTCGGCGACGAGCGCCGGCCCGCCGCCGGCGAGCTCGTCGGCGAGCGCCGCCGCGGCGCGTAGCCTGGTGAAGTCGGGCGGCGCGTCGGCGCTCGCGTAGAAGAGCTCGCCGAGCGGCCGGCCCTCGTCGACGGCGGCCTGCCAGAAGGCGAAACGGAAGACGCGGTTGGAGCCGTGCGGACTGAAGCCGTGGTCCTGGACGGCGACGGCCGCGGCGTCGAAGCGCGGCTCCACGCCGAGCAGCTCGAGGGCGGCGCGCAAGGCCGCCGCGTCGAGATCGCCGGAGCGCACGTGCGCGCAGGAGCCCGCGGGCAAGCGGCCGGGCAGCTCGACGGCCGCGGCCTCGCCGACCACGCGCGCCCCGAGGGCGCGGACCTTGTCCACGTCGTCGGCGAAGGTCCGTGCCGCCTCCTCGGTGGCGACGAAGGCATGGCCGGCGGCGAGATGCGCTTTCATAGCGCCGCCGTCCGCGCCGCCGCCCATGGTCGGCCCCGTGAAGAGGATGGTCTGGCCGCGCCTCGTGGCCTCCGCGAACTGCGCGGCCACGACCTGAGTGCGTGAGGGCAGAACGAGCTTGACGGCGTTCTCGAGCGGCTGGCCGGGGCGCGTGAGGAGGATGTCGGCGGTGCCGGCGCCCACGTCGACGGCGAGGATACGTGCGCAGGGGTCGCCTGAAGCCGACGCCGCGCCGAAGGCGCTGCGGCGGCGGCCGGAGGGGGCGGCGCCTGCGGCGCCGCCGCTCACGCCGGCCGCCGCGCCGGCAGCTTGCTGAAGCGGAGCTTCCAGACGCCGGTCATCGCCTCGAGCACGATGTCGTTGCTCATCTTGCTCTCGCCGACTTTGCGGTCGACGAAGATGATGGGCAGCTCGACGATCTTGAAGCCCAGCTTGTAGGCGCGGTAGGTCATCTCGATCTGGAAGCCGTAGCCGGCGGTGCCGATGGCGTCGAGATCGATGGTCTCGAGCACGCGGCGGCGGAAGCACTTGAAGCCGCCCGTGAGATCGTGCAGCGGCAGACCCAGGATGGTCTGGGCATAGAAGCAGCCGCCGCGGCTGATGACCTTGCGCGTCAGCCCCCAGTTCTCGACGCCGCCGCCTTTGATGTAGCGCGAGCCGAGCACGAGGTCGGCGCCCTGGTCGATGAGCCGCAGGAAGTGCGGCAGGTAGCTGGCGTCGTGGCTGAGGTCGGCGTCCATCTCGAAGACGCGCTCGGCGCCCATGGCCAGAGCCTCACGGAACCCCGCGATATACGCCTTGCCCAGGCCCTCTTTGCCGGCGCGGTGCAGCACCGAGACGTCGGCGACATCCGCGGCCAGCTCGTCGGCCAGCTCGCCGGTGCCGTCCGGGGAGTTGTCGTCGACGATCAGCGTGTGCAACTGCACGCCAAGACCGTCGGCCACTTCGCGGATGCGGGCCAGGGCGTGCCGCAGGTTGTCGCGCTCGTTGTAGGTGGGGAGGACGATGACGTTCATCGGGCAGAGAGTATAGCGTCGCCGGGGCTGCTGCGCCGCCCGGCTCCGGCCGGCGCAGCGTCGGCACCCGTTCCGGCGGCCCGTACCCTGCGCGTCTGTCCGGGCCACCTGCTACCGTGGGCGGCCGCAGCGCAGACAAGTGCATCGCAGGCAAGTATCACTCTCAACATGAACCTTAGACATTTGCGTCAAAGCGGGCGACGAAAGCTGCGGAGGGAAGCTTGTCACGACCGTTGAATACACTATAGTGGTGTGCGTGGCCCGCCGGGCCACTATATCTTGTGGTGAGGGGTCATTCTTGCATTGTCCGTTCTGCAGCAGCGAAGAGAGCAAAGTCGTCGATTCTCGCGACTCCGAAGCCGGCGACGCCATCCGCCGGCGGCGCGAGTGTCTGGACTGCGAGCGCCGCTACACCACCTACGAACGGCTCGAAGAAGTGCCGCTGGCGGTCGTCAAGCGCAGCGGCAGCGAAGAGGTGTTCGCGCGGCAAAAGCTTCTCAACGGTCTGCTGCGCGCCACCGAGAAGAGGGCCATTCCCATCGAGCGGCTCGAACGCGCCGTCGACGACATCGAGAACGAACTGCGGCGCGTCCCCGGGCAACGGGTCACCACGCAGCTGGTCGGCGAACGCGCCCTGCGGCACCTGCGCGACATCGACAAGGTCGCCTACGTGCGCTTCGCGTCGGTCTACCGCCAGTTCGACGGCGTCGACGAGTTTCAGCAGGAGCTCGCCCGTCTCGAGCGTTCCGGCGCCGATCCACTGCCCGGCGAAGTGCCGCTGCCGGGCATCGAGGCCGAGATCGAGGCGCTTGCCACGAGCATCTTCACCGATCCGCCGCAGGCGGTCGCGAGCAGAGGGGACCAGGGGCATGACTGACACAGACAAGGCCGTGATCGAGCTCTCCGCCAATGCACTCAAGGTGCTCCAGCGGCGCTACCTCAAGAAAGGCGAGAACGGCGAGCAGCTCGAGACCCCCGAAGAGATGTTCCGGCGCGTCGCCCGGGCCATTTCGCAGGCCGAGCGTCTGTACAACCCCGCCGCGCCCGTCGAGGAGTGGGAGGCCACCTTCTACGAGCTCATGACCAGCCTCGAGTTCCTGCCCAACAGCCCCACCCTCATGAACGCCGGCCGCGAGCTCGGCCAGCTCTCAGCCTGCTTCGTGCTCCCCGTCGGCGACTCCATGGAGTCCATCTTCGAGGCCATCAAGAACACCGCCCTCATCCACAAGAGCGGCGGGGGCACAGGCTTCAGCTTCTCGCGGGTGCGCCCGCACAACGACGTGGTGATGAGCACCAAGGGCGTCTCCAGCGGCCCGCTGTCCTTCATGAGCGTCTTCGACGCCGCCACCGAGACCATCAAGCAGGGCGGCACGCGGCGTGGCGCCAACATGGGCATCATGCGCGTCGATCATCCCGACATCCTCGACTTCATCAGGGCCAAGGAAGACGACGACCGCCTCAACAACTTCAATATCTCCGTGGCCGTCACCGACGCCTTCATGCGCGCCGTCGACGCCGACGACGACTACCCGCTGGTCAACCCGCGCTCCGGCGACGTGGTGCAGACCCTGAAGGCCCGCAAGGTGTTCAAGACCATGGTCGCGCTGGCCTGGAAGAACGGCGATCCCGGCATCGTCTTCATCGACCGCATCAACGCCGACAACCCCACGCCCCAGCTCGGCGAGATCGAGAGCACAAATCCCTGCATCACGGGCGAGTCGCTCGTGTACACGGATGCAGGCCTGAAGAGGATCGTCGATCTGTACGAGGGGCGCCGGCGCCCCGGTCTGGTCCTCGATAGCCGCATGGCCGGCGACCGCCGGAGCGCCAAGGCCGCGCAGGTGGTGGCCAGCGGCGTCAAGCCGGTCTACCGGCTCGCGACCGTCGAAGGCTACGAGGTCCGGCTGACCGCCGACCATCGCGTGAAGACCACGCGTGGATGGGTGCCGGCGGGCGAGCTCACCGAGGGCGACCGCATCCACATCCTCGACCGCAAGGGCGGGTTCGGCAGCGGCGGGTCACGCCGTCTGGGCACTCTGCTCGGTTGGCTCGTCGGCGACGGCACCATGAAGGCCACCGAGGTGGTGCTCTCGTTCTTCGGCGACGAGAAGCAGGAGCTGGCTCCTGTGTTCGCCGGGCTCATGCAGGAAGAGGGGGACGGCCGGCAGCTGCGCGATCGTTCGTATACGACGAATGGCTACGAGGTGAGCGGCCGCGACGAGTACCGGGTGAAGTCGGCGCGGTTCTGGCGGGTCGCCGAGGAGCACGGGCTGCGGCCCGGCAGAAAGCTGTGCGTGCCGGAGAGCGTGCTCACCGGCTCCGAAGACATGCAGCGTGGCTTCCTCACGGCGCTGTTCACCGCGGACGGTCACGTGAGTGGATCGCTTGAGAAGGGTGCGAGCGTGCGGCTCACCTCGATCAGCCGCTCTCTCCTTCGGGACGTCCAGCGCCTGCTGCTCAACTTCGGCATCCCCTCCCGCGTCTGCGAGGGGCGCCGGCCGCAAGGCCGGCGCGAGCTGCCGGACGGCCGCGGCGGCATGGCCATGTACGACTGCAAGGAATACCACGATCTGGCCGTCTCCCGCGGCAGCCTCGCGCTGTTCGCCTCCGAGATCGGCTTCCTGAGCGAGGCGAAGCAGAGCAAGCTCCTGACGCTCCTCGAAGGCCATCGCCGTGGCCCGTACCGGCAGCCCTTCACGGCTCGCTTCCGCGCGCTCGAGCCGGACGGCATGGAGATGGTGTACGACGTCACGGAGCCGCTCACCCATTCGTTCGTGGCCAACGGACTCGTCATCCACAACTGCGGTGAGCAGCCACTCTTGCCCTACGAGAGCTGCAACCTGGGGTCCATCAACCTCAGCAAGGTGGTGCCCGACGGCCACGTCGACTACGGCGCCCTGGGCCGCATCGTGCGCACCGCGGTGCGCTTTCTCGACGACGTCATCGACGTCAATCGTTACCCGCTGCCCGAGATCGAGCAGATGACCAAGGGCAACCGCAAGATCGGCCTCGGGGTCATGGGCTTCGCCGACATGCTGCTTCGCCTCCAGGTGCCCTACGACTCCGTCGACGCCTGCAGGATCGCCGACGACGTCATGAGCTTCATCCACGATGAGGCGCGTGCGGCCAGCGAGGATCTGGCCCGCGAGCGCGGCGTGTTCCCCAACTTCGAGGGCTCCATCTTCGACGGCCCTGCAGGCGCGCGCCTGCGCAACGCCACCGTCACCACGATCGCGCCCACGGGCACCATCAGCATCATCGCCGGCTGCTCCAGTGGCATCGAACCCCTCTTTGCCATCAGCTACGTGCGCGCCAACGTGCTCGACGACGACCGCATGGTCGAGGGCCATCCGTATTTCGAGCAGGTCGCGCGCGAGCGCGGCTTCTTCAGCGACGAACTCATGACGCAGATCGCCGAAGTGGGCTCCGTGCGCCATCTCGACGGCGTGCCCGCCGACGTGCAGCAGGTCTTCGCCACCGCCCACGACATCACCCCCGAGTGGCACGTCAAGCTGCAGGCCGCCTTCCAGAAGAGCACCGACAACGCCGTCTCTAAAACGGTCAACTTCCCCAACGAGGCCACCAGCGACGACGTCGAGAACGTCTACCTGCTGGCCTACCGCAGCGGCTGCAAAGGCGTCACCACCTACCGCGACGGCAGCCGCGACGAGCAGGTGCTCAACGTCGGGCAGGGCAAGAAGACGCGCGAACGCGACCCGGCCGTGGGCGGCATCGCCACCACGCGGCCCTCGCGGCCGCAGCTGCTCAGCGGCGAGACGCAGCGTATGGACACGGGCTGCGGCAAGCTGTTCGTCATCATGAACGACGACGAATCCGGCGCCCGCGAGGTCTTCGCCAACATGGGCAAGGCCGGCGGCTGCGCCTCGAGCAACACCGAGGCGCTCGGCCGGCTCATCTCCCTCGCGCTCAAGAAGGGCGCCTCGGCTGGCGAGATCGTCGAGCAGCTCAAGGGCATTCGCTGCCACGTGCCCTACGGCCTCGGCCCCAACGCCACCCTGAGCTGCGCCGACGCCATCGGCAAGGCGCTCGAGCGGCGCTACGTGGCCGGCGCCGCGGCGGCAGCAGCCGGCGGGTCGCAGCCGCAGCTCGCGTTCCCCCAGGTGGCGCAGGGCGCCTGCCCCGATTGCGGCAGCGACATGCGGCACGAGGGCGGCTGCGCGGTGTGCAACAATCCGTCGTGCGCCTACAGCAAGTGCAGCTGAGGCGGGGCGGTCGCTGCCCCCCTCTCCGGATGCTTGCTTGCGACCGGACCCGACGCCCTCCGCGGCCAGACCGGCCGCGATTTGACACGCCGCGCCCCCCGACGGGTACAGTAGCCATGCAGGAGTCCCCGGCCGCCGCCCGCGGCGGCCGTCCACGACCGACGAGGGGAGCAAGGCGATGACTGACACCCCCAAGCCTGAGGTGCCGGCGACCACCAGCGGAGTGACCATCTCCGACAACGTGGTCGCCAAGGTGGCCTTCAAGGCGATCACTGGCATCGAGGGCATCCACGCCCTGGGCGGCGGGAGCTCTCGCGCCCTGGCGGGCCTGCGCGGCGACAAGGGCACGCCGGGCATCAGCGTCGATCTGCGCGACGGCAGCGTCGACATCGACATCACCATGAGCATCGTGTTCGGCTCCAGCGTGCCCGCCATCGCCGAGGCCTGCCGCAAGGCGGTCACCGAGCAGGTCGAGGGCACCACCGGCCTCAAGGTGCGGGCCGTCAACGTGCTGGTCACCGATGTCGCCTTCCCGGAGGAGCAGCCTGCCTCCGACGACTGACAGCCGGCGCCCGGCCGGGGTCGCCGCCGCGGCGCTCACGCGGGTGGCGACGTTCGTGCTGCTCATCGCCGCGGGCGTCGTCGCACTGCTGTTCGCCCTGCGCCTGACGGCTGCGTCCCTGGGCTGGGCATTCTCCCCATTCGGGTATCTTGGCATCCCCGCCGACCACGGGTCACGAGCATGGCTGCTGGCCGGCGTTGTCGTCGCCCTGGCCGTGCTGGTGTGGCTTGTGCTGCGGCACGGGGAGGAGACGCTGTGGCTGCGCGGCGCTGCCGGCGGCGTGCTGGTGCCGGCCGCCGCTCTCGCGCGCCTCGTCGAAGACGCTGCGTGCCTGCACCCGGAGGTCGTATGTGCTGCAGCGGAGCTGCGCGTGCGCGACGGCGCGCCCGGCGGCACCGTGCGCGTCTACGGGCGGCCGCTGGCCGACCCCGCGCGGCTGGCCGCCGAGGTCGAGCCCGCGGTGCGCGAGCGGCTGGCCCGGGTCCTCGGCGTCGCGCCGGCGCGTCTCGTGGTGCGGCCGCGCATCCTCACGGTACCACAGCTCAAGAGGTACCTGCCGTGACGGCCACGGGGCGCCTGGTCGCGGTGATCGCAGGGCTTGTGGGGTTGGTCTTCGCAGTCGCCGGCCTGGTGCGCGAGGTCGTGCTGGCCGGCGCGAACAGCGTCGAGTGGCCGTTCACGGAGTGGTGGTGGCGGCTCACTGCGGAGCCCACGTGGGTGACGGCCGTCGCGGCGGCCGGCACCGCGGTCGTGGCGGTCGCGTTGATCGTCCTCGCCGTGCGGCAGGTGCGCCCGTGGCGTCGCGCCGGCGGGCAGGTGGAGTTCGGTGCTGCGGCGAGTCGCGCGCGCCTCGACGTCGCGGGCGCCGAGCGCGCCCTGCGCCGCCGACTCGAGAAGGACCTCCCCGGCGTCAAGACGCGCGCCCTCGAGCTCGGCCAGCGTGGCGACGGCTGGTGGGTGCGCGTCGAGGCCGAGCTCCCCGCGCGCGACGTGCTCGGCGTGCAGGCGCGCGCCGGCGGGCTTGTGGCGGCCGATCTGGCCCGCATGGGCGGCCTGCGGCTGGACGGGCTCGACGTGGTCGTCACGCGTCTTGCGTGAGCGGCCGTGGTGGTGGCGGTGCGAGCGCAAAAAGAAGACCTGGGATTCTCCAGGTCTTCGTGAGAGGCCGCCCCGTGGGTGCTGGGGTCTGTGCTTCTCCTGCGCATGAGCATACACCTCTTCCGTACCCCGAATGCAAGGGCCTGCAACCGTTGTCACCGCGGCCGTTGACGATGGCGACGGGCGACCCGCACGGGGAGAGGCGCCTGACACCGTGACGGCGGAGCTCTTTCGCCCCGATATGGTCGCCTCCGATCTCGACGGCACGCTCCTGACCCCCGAGCTCGAGCCCTCGCCGGAGCTGCCGGGCGCGCTCGCGGCGCTCGCCGCCGCTGGGATCCCCTTCCTGATCTGCACCGGGCGCATGTTCCGCAGCGCCCGCCGCGTCGCGGCCCAGCTCGGCCTGAGCCACGGCCCCATCGTCTGCTATCAGGGGGCCCTGGTGGCCGACCTGGGCACCGGCGAACGCCTGCTGCACCGGCCGATGGACGGGGACGTAGCGGCCGCGGTCGTGCGTCGCCTGCGCGAGCTCGGCCGCCACCTCAACGCGTACATCGACGACCAGCTCTATGTGGAGCAGATGGACGAGTGGGCGCGGCAGTACGCGGAGTACGCCGAGGTGGGCATCAAGCTCGTGGACGATCTCGCCGCCGAGGTCGTGGCGCGTCCGCCGACCAAGTTCGTGGTGCTCAGCGAGCCGGCGGACGTAGACGTCCTTCTGCTGCTGCTGCAGGAGGAGTGGGGCGAGCGCCTCTTCGTCGCGCGCTCGCAGCCGTCGTACATCGAGCTCGCCGCTCCGGGCGTGAGCAAGAGCGGCGCCCTGCAGTGGCTCTGCGACCGTGAGGGCCTGCGCCGCGAGCGCACGGTCGCCTGCGGCGACGCCCAGAACGACCTCGACATGCTGCGCTGGGCCGGGCTGGGCGTGGCGATGGCCGAGGCGCCGCCGGACGTGCGGGCCGCCGCCGATCTGGTCGTGCCTCGTGCGGGCCTGCCCGCGCTGCTCGCGGATCTCGCAGCCGCGCCGCGCGTCTGACCGCGTCGCGCGCCTGACCGCGTCGCGTGCTGGGCCTGTCGCCGCGCGCCTGACCGCGTCGCGCGCTGGGCCTGTCACCGCGCGCCAGACGGGGGCCGCGGGGCGCGCCAGTCCGGGCCTCGGCACAGGCGCGGGCGCGTGCGGCTGGTCGTGGGCGGCGGCGAGCGCTCAGAAAGGCCGAAGGCGGCGCCTGGAGGGGAGGCGCCGCCTTCGTGGGGCCCGGGTGCCTGGTGGGAAGGGCACCGCTGTATCCCCTGACGGGACGCGCATTCGGGCTTTTAGACTATGAATGCGCACTAAAATGATACGGCCGCGGTACGCGGCCGTCAAGTGGCTGCGCGCGCCTCCGTGACGGGGCTTTGCACCGGCGGGCGGCGACGCCGTCCGCCGGTGCTGCGGTGGTCCGGCAGCGGCGCTCAGCGCCCCGTCGCCGTGATCGTGACGGGCGCCGATTGACCGGCACCGTTGGTCGCCGTGGGCGTGACGCGCGCGCGCAGGCTCGAGGCGCCCGGTGGCGGCGTCCAGCTGAAGGCGGCGGTGAGACCGGCGCCGAGCTTGACGGATTTGAGCAGGGTCCACGCTGCGCCGACCCTGCGCTCGAACAGCACGAGCTGGCCGGGCGTGCCCGGCACAACGCCGGCCGTGAGCTTGACGGCGGAGCCCATGGGGACGGACTTCGCGTCGGCGTGCAGCTTGACCGCCTGCCGAACGACCACGGTGGCCCGTGCGCTGGTGCCCAGCGCCACGGCGTCGCCGTCCCACTCGGCGATGAGCTGCGCGTTGCCCGTCCAGCCGCTGAGGCGCCGGCTGAACGCGGCTCCGCCGCGCCCGTCGGGTACGGCGACGACGGTCGCGATCTTGACCTTCGCACCGGATCCGGCGGCCAGCCTGTAGAGGTCGACGGTCGTCTCGCCCGCGGTCTCGGCGAGCGCCCCGCTCACTACGAAGGCGCCCTTGTACGGCACGCTGGAGGGAGACACGCGCAGCCGGAGCCGGCCGGTGCGCCCCTGCACCGATCCGGTCACGTAGCTGCCGTTCACGGTGAGCGTGGTCTGCACTGGCTCGAGGCTCGCGCCCTCCGCGCCGGAATCGGGCGTGAACGCGACCACGAACTGGTCGTTGGTGGGCAGCGCCTCCACGGCGGCGACGCGCTGCGCCACCGTCTGGCGGTCGTCGACGGCGCTGCGTGACTGGCCGCGGCTACCCGCAGGCTCGTCGCCGGGGCTGGGCCCCGTCGCCGCGGGGAAGACGCTGAGCGACCCGCTGTTCGAGGCGCCCGCCGGCAGGCGGAGCTCGCCGACGGCGTTGATGGGGGTCTCCACGCCGTAGGCGTAGAGCGTGACCTCGACCTTGTTCGCGGCGCCGGCCTTGAGGCCGTTGGGGAAGCGCGCGCCGGCGATGCGCGCGGCAACGCGTGCCGGGCCCGCGGTGGCCTTCAGGTCGACCGACAGGATGCTCGCCGGGGCGGTGCCGTCGGGGTCAGCGACCAGCATGCCGAGCATGGTCGCCGCGTCGGCGTTGAGGTAGCCGAGCACGTCGAAGGGGTCGTCCCAGGTGTTGGTGCGGACCAATGTGTACTGACGGGCATCGGCATCGGAGACGACGATCGTCGTCGTGGTCAGCGCGCTGCCCGGTGTGGCGGCGTTGTCGCTGGCGTTGTAGCCGGCCGCGGCGAGGATGTCGGCGGCCAGCAGGGCCCAGTCGCCGTCGATGAGGCTACGCGGCATGTACGAGGTCTCGCGGCCCACGATGTCCTGGGGCTGGAGCTCGACGCTGCCGGTCACGGGCGTCTCGAGCGGCATGTCGCCGACCCTGCCCGCCAACCCCGTGCCGCGGTCCTGCAGCACGCTGCCGCGCACGCTACCCGGCGTCATGAGCTTGTAGGGGATGTAGTTGCTCGACCACACACCGTTCACGACGGCGTTGGTCATGTAGAGCTCCACGTCGCCTGCGCCGAAGAAGGGATGGCCCCACATGACCACCCGGTCACTGTCGCTCCACGTGACCGTGCCCTGCCCGCCGAAGAGCACGTCGCCGCGGGACAGAAACGCACCGACGCCGGCGCCGCCGACCAGCGGGGTGACGAACGTAGGCGCCGACCCGGAAACGTTCGTGCCATACGGCGCGACGTCGCAGCCGCGCTTTTCGAGGGCCGCGGCGAGCTGCTTGTAGGCCGCGCTTTGCGGGGGCAGCCCGAAGATGCCGACCGTGGCCAGCGGCGCCATGACCGCCGTTCCGGCCGTCCTGGGAAAGGCGCGCGCCTCGCGCCCGGAGCGCGCGACGACGACGTGCGAGAGCGTGACCCCATCGATCTTGAGCGGCCGCGGGAGCGCTATCGGCGTCGGATTTGGGAGAAAGGTGTCTTCCATGGCGGCCATGTACTCGACGGGCGTCCCGAGCCCGAGGTAGCCGCGCGTGAAGATGTCGAAGTACGCAAAGGCGCCCACAAGCTTGTCGCCGCCCTGGGCGACGACGTACAGCGGGCTGCCGCTCATGCCCTGGGCCGTGCCGCCGATCTCCTCGATGGCGGCGCCGTGAGCCTGGAAGAGGATCAGCGAGCCCTCGGGGATGGAGTAGGGCACCGTGCTGCGCACGGTCACCGGGATCTTCACGATGTCAGAGCCCCTGAGCACCGTCTTGAAGTAGCCCTCGACGGTGCCGCTCGGCGACGCGTCAAGAAGCGCCTGCAGCTGCGCCACCGTGAGCGTGGGTTCGGGGGGCGCGGCAACCGCAGCGGCCGCCGCGCCCAGGCAGACGGCCAGAGCGCAGACGAGCGCCAGGGCGACGCGGGTGAGGGCGCGGCGAGGCGCGCGGGACCTTGACTTCATGTGATCCTCCTGTCTGGTGGCGCCGCGCGTGACGCACCCGGGCGCGCGGCGTGCTGGCCCATCTTACGCCGTGAGACGGGCAGCGGTTGCGGAGCGTTCGCCCACGGTGGGCGCCGCCGGCACTCTGGCGAGCGCTCAGCCCCCTTTGGTCATCTTCAGCGAGAAGCTGAGCGGGAAGTCGTCGTGGTGCCCCTTGACGCGCTGCAGGCCGTCCGCGCACACCTCGAGGATGGGGAGCGGAAGACCGACGATGGTGTAGGGGAACTCGTGGAGGAACTCCAGGCGCAGGCCGCTGCGCAGCAGCGGATCGAGGATCTCGGCGAAGCCGTGGTTCCATTCGAAGGTGAGGGTGTGCTGCGTCTGGGCTTCGGGGTCGGCGTAGTCGCCGGGCTCGTCGAAGCGCTGCGGGCGACCGTACTGGAAGTAGGGATAGCCGATGCGCAGTGACTCGGGCGCGGCGGCGTCGGCCAGAAGCAGTGCGTAGGGGTGGAACTCCGCGATGTAGAAGGTCCCGCCGGGCTTCAGGAAGCGGGCGACCACCTGCGCCCAGCGCTCCAGGTCGCCCAGCCAGATGAGCGCTCCCCAGGAGCAGAAGACGACATCGAAGCTGCCCTGCAGCACGTCCGCCAGGGCGAGCACGTTGCTCTGCACGAAGGTGGCGCGCGCGGAAAGGCCGACTTCGTCGGCCAGCCCGCGCGCCGCTGCGATGCCCTCGCCGGAGAAATCGACACCGGTGACCACGGCGCCGCGCCGCGCCCAGCTGAGGGTATCGAGGCCGAAGTGGCACTGCAGGTGCAGCATCGTGGTGCCCTCGCGCACCAACGGCCCCAGCTCGTCCACCTCGATGTCCGACAGCGAGCAGCGACCCTTCTTGAAACCCTCCACGTCGTACAGCTGCGAGTCGACGTGGATGCCCACTGCCTCGTCCCAGCTCGCGAGGTTCGCTCTGAGGTAGTCGTCAAGCATCGCGGCCTGCCGTGTCCGCTGGCGGGCCGGTCGCGGGCCTGGTCGCTCTGATGGAGAAGCTGAGCGGCAGGTCCTTGCGGAGGCCGCCCTCGCCGTCCGGCAGCCACCACCAGCGCGCCTCGTCCTGGACCATCCAGTCCCAGAAGGGCGCCGGCGAGGTGGGGAACTCGTGCAGATGCTCCAGGCGCAGTCCGGCGCCGGTGAGCGCGCCGAGGATCTCGGCGAAGCTGTGTTCCCAGCCGTAGGCGACGAGGCCGGTCGTGTCGGCGCCGGCGTCTGCGTAGCTGCCCTCCACGGGCTCGATCACGGGCTTCTCGGGCGCCGGCAGCAGCCGGTAGGCGACGCGCACCGCATGCTCGCCTGGCACCTCGTCGAGGCTGCTCGCGAGCGGATGGATCTCGGCCAGGTAGAACGTACCGCCGGGGGCGAGATGGCGGGCGACGATGCCGGCCCACCGCTCGAGGTCGGGGAGCCACTCGATGGCGCCCCAGCTCACGAAGACGACGTCAAAGAGGCGGCCTTCGAGATGGGCGTCCGCGTCGTAGAGATCGGTGCAGACGAACTGGGCGCGGCGGGCCAGGCCGACTTCGTCGGCCAGCCTCCGCGCCAGGGCGAT
>JAPLCM010000082.1 GCA_026392275.1 Actinomycetota bacterium
GGCGCAAAGGGGGCGGCGGGCTGACGCCCGCCGCCCCCTTTGCTATACTGCCGACTCTGCGTGGGCGACTAGCTCAGTTGGGAGAGCGCCTGCTCGACAAGCAGGAGGTCGTTGGTTCAATTCCAACGTCGCCCACCACGCCCTCCTTCACCCGTTCGGCATCGCCGGCGACGCGTCGGCGACTTGCCCGGCCGGCGGCGCCGCGACTTCGGCGGCGGGGCGGGACGGAAGAGGGCGTGGCTGGTCGGACCATTGTCACTCTCCCGTGAGGGCTCCGGCGCTGCTACGCTCGCGCCACCATGCTCTCGGCATCCGCACCTGCGCGCGACACGATGTACGTGTACGTCGACGAGGCCGGCAACCTGGACTTCGGTGAGCACGGTACTCAGTTCTTCGCTCTCACAGGCGTGGTCATGCGACGGCCCTGCGCCATTTGCCTGCGCTGCTGGACGCCAAGTACGATGCGCTCGAAACCGGGCTGGACCTCGAGTACTTCCACGCCTCGGAAGACCGACAGGCCGTGCGTGACCAGGTGCTCGGCTGCCTCGAACCGCACCTGGCCGGTCTGGCCGCCTACGCGATCGTCATCCCCAAACGTGGACTGGCTGCCGAGATGCGGCGCGCCGAGCGGCTGTACCCCGCGGCGTTCTCCCAGTTAATGGAGATCGCGATGGCCGGGGAGGAGGGCGGTGTACTTCCGTCGCGGGTGATCGTGGTCACCAACACGCTCCCGGTGCGCCGTGAAAGGGTTGCGGTGACAAAGGCGGTGAAGCTCGCCTTGCACGAGCGCGCCAAGGACGCCTTTCAGTACCGCATCCTGCATCACGCCTCGCGCGCCGACTTGGACCTGCAGGTGGCCGACTACGTCAGCTGGTGCGTGTACCGTCTTGTCGCGCGGGCAGACCGGCGCAGCTTCTCGCGCGTGGAGTCGTGCGTGAGGGGAATCGGCGAACTGGGGGGAGCGCGAGGCTGAGATGACGCGACCACCCCGGCTATCCTTGCGGAAGAGTCCCATGGCCTCTTGTCACCGGGGTGGTTCCTTTGAAGTCAGTGTACCCGAACGGTGAGAGTCGGCATGCATGTTAGGCGAATCGATGGCGGCGGGGACCCTTGGCAGGTCGCCACTCAGGGCCTCTCTGCGCGCTACCGAGGGCCGGAGCCGCCGCTCTCGGCGCGGGTCGCGGCGGTATTCAGGGGCACGATCTGCGTCGTCACCCTCATGTCGAGGGCGAAGGCAAGCTTGCCCATGGTCGCCGCGGTGAGGTTGCACTCTCCGGCAAGCACGCGCGATACCCAGGCCCGCGACGTGCCCATGCGACGGGCCAGCTCGGCGCCGCTCACGCCCTTGACGTCCATCTCCGCGACGAGGGCGTCGATGAACTCGAGCGTCATGAGGTAGCTCCAATAGGCAGGACGCTGCTGGGCTGCCGACATATGCTGCTCGAACGTCGGTGTCATCATCCTCCTATCTCAACAAGAATACCGCCGGCGGCCGAGGCAGCGAGGTAGGCCACGCGGAGATCTCGTGCACGTCCGACGATCCCCTGCAGCTCGCGCGGCTTCGGCTTCTTGCACAGCTCGCTGCCCACGATAAGTCGCCGTCGCTCGAAGAAGCAGACGAGACGAAACCCTCGAGGGGTCTTGAGCTCGAAGATGCCCTCGCCCAGGTGGCGCGACCCACGCTCATCCCGTGGTGGCCTGCCCTGGGCAACGCGGCCGAGGAGGGCGAGGAGTTGAGCGGGTCGGGGAGGCCGCCTGGCCGCCCCATTCTCACGCTGGCCCCAGCAGTCTGCGCCGGAGCAACGGCAACCAGCCCACGGCGTGCCTCTCCTCCTTGACAGCCGCGAACTGACTCAGCACGTGCGGATTGATCAGGACGCCAAGTCGTCCTGGAATCAGATCACCTGCAGGACCGAAGCGATGCTCTCTGCGTCATGCGGAAGAATGCTGGACATGAACCTGGCGATGCACGTGTCGGCCGAGAGCGCAGCCGGCGTGCCTGGACCAGAGACCGCCGGCTGGGCCGGCCGCTACGTACACGGAGAGCGCCGCGTGAGGCTGCGCCCGCACCGGGCGGGTACCGCCCCCGGCACTGCGTCATGACGCGCTCAACTCGTTGTCCGGGTTCGGCCCAGGCGCCGTGAGCCGCTGAGCCGGACCCCGCAAGGTGGCTCCGGCGGCCGTCAGGCCGCCGGGTTGGGCGTCTTGACGACGAGGAAGCGCACCAAGCAGTCGCTCTCGTTGCGGATGCTGTGCAGGTGACCGGCCGAGCTGGGGACGAGCGTGCCGGCTGAGGCGGCGATGGTCTCGCCTTCGATCTCGACCACGACGTCCTTGGTCTTGAAGAGGTGCCGCACGTCCACGCCGTGGGGGTTGTCTGCGACCGGCGTCCGGTCGGCGGTGATGGTCGGCATTGGGGTCTCCCGTCGTTGCGTTGACGCCTCGACGGTACCCGATGCGCGGACGCCGGATGCTTGACCGTGGTCAAGCACTGCGGGCTCAGCTCCCTGCCATCGCCGCGCTCGCGGCGCGGCAGGTCGCCGCCGGCGCCGCTGACGCTTGGTTCAGTTGCGCCGTCCTTCTCTTCCCATGCACTTGGGAATCACAGCATCAGCTGCCGGGCGCCGGCGCAGATGCGCCGGCTGCTGGGGAGAACCCGGTCTTCCATCTCACGGGAAAAGGGGATGGTCGTGCGGGTGCAGACGCGGGCATACTTGCAGGATATGCCGGCTTCCAGCACCACCGCCGACAGTTCGCCGGAGAGACCAAAGCCCTCGTAGTCCTCGTCGACCACGAGCAGACGCCCAGTTGCGGCGACCGCTTCGCAGACTGCCGTCCTGTCCAGCGGAGAGACGGTTCGGAGGTCCAGCACAGCTGCTGAGATACCTTCCGCATCAAGGACTTTCGCGGCCTCCAGAGCGCGGTGCACGTCCACGCCCACGCCGGCGATCACCACATCTCGTCCTGCACGGCGAAGGACGGCTTCACCGATGGGCGCCGGTTGCCACTTCTTGGGCACAGCGCCTCTTGCCCCATCGGCGGGAACGTCGAACTGCACCGTGCGACGGGCTCCCGAACCAAGGAACGCGAGCCAGGTCTCCGACAGGAGTTTGTGCTCGAGGAAGACGACCGGCCCATCGTGCTGGAGAGCGGCCAGCATCAGGCCGCCCGCATCGGCAGGCGTTGACGGAACCAGTATCGTCAGCCCCGGAATGTGTGAGAGCCAACCCCACAGACTCTGTTCGTGCTGCCCGCCGTCGCCATAACCCCCGCCACACGGCGCACGCACCACGACGGGCGCAGTCCATGCGCCGCCTGAGAACACGTCGAGCTTGGCGGCATGGTTGAGCAGTGCATCCATGCACACGCCGAGGAAATCGACCATGTACATCTCCACCACCGGGCGCAGTCCGGCCATCGCGGCAGCTACGCCGGCCCCCAGGAAGGCGCTTTCGCTGATGGGGGCGCCGCGCACGCGTCTGGGCCCGAAGCGCACCAGCAGATCGCGTCGCAGAGACGGGGTGTCTTCGCCAAGAAGAACGATGCGCGGGTCAGCCGCCATCGCTTGGGCAAGCGCATCATCAACGGCCTGCGTGAAGAACATGGTTCTCATGACGCCACGTCCGCCAAGGCAGTCGCGAACAGGTGGCCTATCTCCCGGTCGGCTTGGTCTTCCAGCTCTTGCAGGCGCGCCGGATCCGTCTGCAAGGCCAGGCGCGCACGTCGGACGGGGTCGTTGACCGGGTCCCGGCGCGGATCGCGCAGGGTCGAGAGCACCGCCGTAAGGACTCCTCCCAGACCCTCCAGGCGCTCGCGCAGCGCTGCCCCGCCGGGATGCACGAACGACCGTGTGAGAGGAACGGCGACCCCCGGCATCTCTCTGAGTGGATCGCGCACGATCCGTATCAGCTGGAAGCCCAGGAAGTGGCCTTCGTCATGAACGCACCGGGCATGCAGGAAGGTCGGCCCCAGACCGGAACGGGCGCGTGCGATCGCCGCTCGGGAAGCCTCCCACACCGCGGATGCATCGAGACCGTCGACTTCTACGGCGGGGACGCCCAACCCGCGCGCTCGTGCGCTAAGATCCCCGCCGGTCATCCCTTCGGACCGGGTGGTTATGGCCCAGCCGTCGTCCTTGCAGACGAACAACACGGGCAGGCTCCAGGCTGCGGCCAGGTTCATCGCTTCCATCAGCATGCCCTGGTTCATGGCCCCATCACCGAAGAACGCCACGGCGATCGACCCTGGGTGAAGGTACTGCGCCGCCAGCGCGAAGCCGGCCGCGGTCGGTCCTGCCGCGCCGACGATCCCTGAAGAAGCGGCCAGGTGCTCCCTGGAGAAGAGGTGCATGTGCCCGCCCGCACCGCCGCACAACCCGTCCGGACGACCAAGGAGCTCACGCACGATAAGAACCGGGTCGACGCCGCGCATGAGCAGCGCCGCTGTGCCGCGATGATCCAAGGCCATGGCGTCGCCGTCACGCAGTTGGGAAACGACGCCTGCGATGACGGCTTCTTCGCCCGTTCCAAGGTGCATCTCACCGGAGATCAAGCCGTCGCGCCACAGTCCGGCGACGGCTTCTTCGAACAAGCGGCTTCTCAGCATGAGTGTATACAGCGACCACGATTCGGGCGGCATGATGGTCTCCGAAGACTGAAGATACGTAGCGGTTGTCGGGTCGTACCCAGACTCTCTTCTCGCACTGGCGAGGATCACCTGGAGCGGATAGGCAAGACCCTCTGCTCCGACATGGGCCTGGAGGGAGATGCCGACTTCATCAGTGACTTCGTTGCGAGACTGTTGATCGGCTTGGACATGAGCCAATGCTCCGTACTACTCGTCCATGGCTCCGATGGATTCCGCCACCAGGCGCGTCAGCACGCCGCTGCCACAGGTGACTTGCCGGTCGTTTGATGCGCTCACGCTCCATCTCCGAGCAAGAGAGTACCACCGACGAGCCGGGACGGCACGGTCAGTCGGTGACAGCCGGCTCCAACTCGCTCCCTGGGGCCCCAGCGACCCGACTGTGGCCAGGCGCCGCGGCTCAGTCTCCGGCGATCGCGGCGCTTGCGGCGCGCAGGAGGTCGCCGACCGCCCGGCAGGCGGAGTCGGCGTCGGCGCTGCGCGCGATCAGGTCGATGAGCGCGCTGCCGATGATGACGCCGTCGGCGAGGCCCGCCACGCGGGCCGCCTGCTCCGGCGTGGAGATGCCGAAGCCTAAGGCGAGCGGCGAGTCCGCGCGGGCGCGGAGGCGCCCGACGAGGTCGGGCAGGGCGCAGGCGGTGGTCGTGGCCACGCCGTGCTGCCCGGCGCCGGTCTCGGCGATCACGGGGGTCTTGCCCATGAGCCGCGGGAGAAGGGCCTGGCCAAGCACGTTGTCGATCTTGTGGGCGCGCGTGTGGCAGAGGTCCTCCCGCTTGAGCAGGATGGTGGCGTCGCAGCGCTCGCTGGGCCGCTTCGCATGGTAGAGCGGTGCGGGGCGGCCGGCGTAGTCGGCGAGGAGGTGCGCGAGCTCGGCCTGAAAGGCCGCGTCGGCGCGCACCTCGTCGTAGGCCGCCCGTCAGCTCGTCGAGCGCCGGGAGGAGCGTCTCGGGGACGTGCGCCCGCCGTACGGGCCGAATCGGGTCTCGATCGTCACGCCACACCACCTCGGGAGATATCGGCTCCGGCGACGACGCCGAAGAACACACGCATGAGTCTGGGCTCCTTGATACCGGGAGCGCGCTCGATGCCGCTCGAGACGTCGACGGCGAACGGGCGCACGAGCTTGATGGCGCCGTCGGTGTTGGACGGCAGCAGGCCGCCGGCCAGCACCAGGCGCTTACGCGGCAGGTGGGCGGCCGCGAGCGCCTTCCAGTCGAGCCGCCGGCCGGTACCGCCGCAGGCGTCCGGCGTGCGCGCGTCGAGCAGGATCAGATCAGCCTTGTCGGCGTCCTCCGTGTCGGCGGCGGCGATCACCAGCGGACGCAGGCCGCGACTTAGCGCCGCCGCTCGCACGGCGGCCACGCTCGGCCCGTCGGCGCCGGCGGAGAGCTGGACGGCGCCGAAGCCGCCGGCGGCTACGGCGCCCGCGATCCACTCCGGCTCCTCGGCGGCGACCACGGCCACTGCCAGGCTGTCGCCGCACAGGGGCGTGAGCTCGGCCGCCTGCGCCACGCTGACGTGACGGGGGCTCTCAGTCAGCACGAATCCGCAGGCCCAGGCGCGGTAGCTCGCGGCGAGCTTGACGTCTTTCGCAGTGCTGAGTCCGCAGATCTTGACGCGCGTCATCGCTCGCCTCCGTCCGTTGGGTCGTCGCTACGCAGCGCGGCGATCGCTGCGGCCAGATGTCCGCGCGGAGTGCCGATGAGCGCCTCGCCGACGAGGATCGCCTGGGCGCCGGCGGCGCGGCCGCCCATGATCTCGAGCAGCGCGTCGCGAGCCTCGTGCTCCGCGAGGTCGCGGCCCGCCGTCAGGCGCTGCAGCGCCGCGCTCAGCACGTCATTCGGCACCGCGCGCCTCCGCATCCGGCGCGGCGCCGGCCTCGCTCCCGTCCATCAGGAGGAAGTTGCGCAGCAGATCGAGACCGACCACCGTGAGCACGCTCTCGGGGTGGACCTGCACGCCGTGCACCGGCAGTTCGCGGTGGCGTACCCCCATCACGATGCCTTCGGCGTTCCAGGCGCTGAGCTCGAGCACGTCCGGCAGCGCCTCGTCCACGACCAGGGAGTGGTAACGCGTGGCCGTGAACGGGTCGGGAAGGCCGGCAAACACGCCGCGGCCGTCGTGGCCGATCTCGTCGGTCTTGCCGTGCACGGGCGCGCCGGCGCGGCGCACCACGCCACCGTACACCTGGCCGATGGCCTGGTGACCGAGGCAGACGCCGAGCACCGGCAGGCGCTCGGCGCCGAAGCGCGCGATGGCGGCCATGCTGATCCCTGCCTCGTTGGGTGTGCAGGGGCCCGGTGAGACCACGAGATGAGTCGGCTGCGCCGCGGCGATCTCGTCCAGCGTCACCTGGTCGTTGCGCACGACCGTGATCTCGGCGCCGAGCTCGCCGAGGTACTGCACCAGGTTGTAGGTGAACGAGTCGTAGTTATCGATCATGAACACGCGCGGAGCGGGGATGATGGGCTCGCGTGGAGCCGGGTCGAGATCGACGGGCGTGGTCATTGTGAGAACTCCTCATGGGCGAGCTCGATGGCGCGCTGCAGCGCCGCGGCCTTGTTCTGAGTCTCTTCGTACTCCCGCGCCGGGTCGCTGTCGGCGACGATTCCGGCGCCCGCCTGCACGTGGGCGACGCCGTCCTTCACGACGACGGTCCGGATACAGATACAGGTGTCAAGGTCGCCGCCGTAGCTGAGATACCCGATGGCACCGGCGTACGGTCCGCGGCGCGCCGAGCTTGAGGAAGGCGGAGACGGAAGTCTCGAGGTCG
This sequence comes from Actinomycetota bacterium, assembly GCA_026392275.1. GTDB lineage: Bacteria > Actinomycetota > Thermoleophilia > UBA2241 > UBA2241 > CAIXSE01. Next base: position 7,418 of record JAPLCM010000082.1, read on the forward strand.
GAGACGAACGAGTGGGTGACGGGCAGGACGTTACGCGCCAGTGCGAGGCGGCGCGCCTCGACTAGCGGGGGGTGAAGCCGTATGTCCTTCGCCACGGGCCAGTCATGTGACACCTCCGGTGAACACGTTGGCCCGACACCGCCTCCAGCCTGCCGTTTCGGCAAGCAGTCTGGGAACCGTAGGGCAGAGAGGCAGAGGTGTCAAGGTCTCAGTGCCGTGGCGATCGTCATGGCCGCGGGGTGCCTCGGGGCGCGGTCGTGTCGCAACGAGCGTCGCTGTAGGCTCACGCTCTCGCAGACCGAACGGAATGGGGGAGTGACCCTTGGAATCGAGCAGCGTCATCCGCGGCCGGCGGAGCATTCGCGCCTACAAGCCGGACGAAGTGCCCGATGAGCTCATCCGTGAGGTCCTCGACGAGGCCCGCTGGGCGCCGTCGTGGCGCACCACGCAGGCGCGGAACGTCTGGCTGCTGACCGGCGACGTGCTGCAACGTTACAGGGACGAATTCAAGACCGCCGCGGGGCGCGACGACCCGGCGGCGCTCGACGTGCCGGCGACGGCCGAGTGGCCGCAGGCCTGCTCGGCGCGCATCGCCGGCGCTATGAAGACTCGGGCGGCGTCGCTCGAGGCCGCGGGAGAGCCTGTGGACCCCGCGGCCGCCCTGGCGCGCATGGCCGACCTCTTCGGTGTGCCCTGCCTGCTCGTGTTCGGCTTCGACGAGTGCCTTGCCGAGGCTTACGCCGGCTTCGACACCGGCGCGTTCGTCCAGAACGTGTGCCTCGCAGCCCACGACCGCGGCCTCGGTACCTGCATCGTCGCGACCGTGATCCGCTATCCGAATCTGTTGCGCCGGCTGCTGCCGGGAGCTGAGGGCAAGCGGTTTGTGGTCTCGGTCACGCTGGGCCGTCCGGTCAGCGATTCCCCGGCCAACACGTTCGCGCGTTCGCGCGCCGATCTCGACGAGCTCGCCACCTGGTCGTCCGTCGTCCCACGCGGCTGAACCGTGCCGCCGCTGCAGCGCATCACCGCCGAAGACGCGCACCGCCGCCGCTGGGAGCTGCTGGCGCTGACTTCGATCGGTGCCTTCATGGGGCCCCTGGACGGATCCATCGTCGCGGTGGCGCTCCCGGCCATGAGCCCGTCGCTCCACCTCAGCTTCGGCGCCGCGATGTGGGTGCAGGCTTCCTACCTCCTCGCCATGGCGGTCCTGTTGATCCCTCTTGGGCGGCTGGCCGACCAGCACGGCCGCGTGCGCTTCTACCTCATCGGCACGGCCGTGTTCACGGCCGGCTCGCTGCTGGCCGCGCTGAGCACGAGCGGCGCGTGGCTCATCATGAGCCGCGTAGTGCAGGGCGGCGGTGCGGCTCTCACCGTGGCCACCTCCGCCGCCATCGTCACCGCCGTGTTTCCGCCGCAGGAGCGCGGCCGGGCCTTGGGCATCAACGTGATGGCCGTGTACATCGGCCTCACCCTGGGACCGCCGCTTGGCGGCATCCTCGTGGACACGCTGGGCTGGCGCTGGATCTTCCTCATCAATCTGCCGATCGGCGCCGTCGTCCTCGTGTGGGGCTGGTTCATGCTGCCGCGCTCGGAACGGGTGGAGGGCGCGCCGCGCGTCGACTTCGCCGGCGCGGCGCTCCTCGGCACGTTCCTCATCAGCCTGCTGGTGCCGCTCACGTTCGCCCCGGAGTGGGGGTGGGGAGCGCCGACGATCGGGCTGCTCTTGCTCTCCGCGGCTGCGCTCATCCTCTTCATCGTCGTCGAGCGCCGCGTGCAGTCGCCGGTGCTCGACCTCGACCTGCTGGTGCACAACCGCCTGTTCGCCGCCGCCAACCTCGCCGCCCTGCTCAACTACATGGCGCTGTTCGCGGTCAGTGTGCTCACCGCTATCTTCCTCCAGGTGGTGCAGGGCCGCTCCGCGTCGCTCACGGGCCTGCTCATTCTCAGCCAGCCGCTGCTGATGGCCGTGCTCAGCCCGTTCAGCGGGCGCCTGAGCGACCGGATCGGCTCGCGCGTTCTTGCCACCGGCGGCATGGTGGCCATCGCCCTCGGCATGGTCCTGCTGGCCGCCATGCCCACGACCGCGCCGGTGTGGCTGGTTGCCGCGAACATGGCTATCGTCGGCCTCGGCATGGCGGCCTTCAGCGCGCCCAACACCTCGGCCATCATGGGCAGCGTGCGGCGCGACCAGCTCAGCGTGGCGAGCGCGTTCATCGGGACCATGCGCACCACCGGGCAGGCGCTCAGCGTGGCGCTGCTCGGCGGCATCGCCGCCAGCCAGCTGGGGCGCGTGGGCAGCAGGTTGCTGTTCACGCACGGGCACGGCGCCGGGGCGTCCGGGCTTGCGAGGCAGGCCGTGAACGGCTTCGCGCAGGGCTACCGCTACGCCATGCTCACCGGCGCCGTTCTGGCGCTCATCGGCGCCGCCGTCTCGCTCACCCGCGGCGCCCTCGAGGCGCGGGTCTGATCGCTGCGACCCGCGAGCCGGGGCGCCGACAAGGTGCTCGCGAACCTGCCGAGGCGTCAGTCATGGTTTGCACTACTGTGACAGGTTTATCCTGCCTGGTGCGGGGTCATCTCCCCTGTATGTGGACGGGATCTGACCCGTCCCACCAGGAGGGCGCCGGTACTGCCGGGACGGCGTGGCCGACGCCCAGAGGTGACATCATGAGAAATAGACTGCAGACACGGTTCGCCGCCTCGGGCGGCGTGGCCTTGATGACGCTGGCAGTGTTCGTCCTTCTGGTCTCGATCGCTCAGGCGGCAGCCCCGACGCCGCTGCGGGGAGGCGCCGGCGCGACGTATGCGGCGCCCGACCTTGCGCCGCTGCGCGGAGGCGCCGGCGGGACGTATGCGGCGGCCAACCTGATGCCGCTGAGCGGTGGCGCCGGCGCGACCACTGCCGCGGACGGACCGTTGGCCCGCGCCGTCAGCTTCGGCAGGGGCGGAATCTTCGTGCGGACGAGGCCTGTGGCGGCAAACACCGCTGCTCTCATCGGAGGACTCGCGGGCACCGCGTTCCTCGTTGCGCTCATCGCCTTCTTGGCGCTGGGCGGCCGCGCGAGCAGACGTGGCGAGCTGGCGCCGGTCACCAGCCTGGTCCAGCCGCCGAGCACGAGCCCGGAGACGCAGTACGAGGACCGGGAGCACAAGGCGGCCTGAGGGTCGCAGGCTCACGGAGCCGTCCTTTGGGGCGGCGCAGAGGGCGGGCGGCGCCGGAAGGCGCCGCCCGCCTCGCTGCTTCCGGCCCGCCTCGCTGCTTCCGGCGCGCCTCGCTGCTTCTGGCCCGCCTCGCTGCGTCTGGCCCGCAGTGCTCCCAGCGGGGTCCCGGCGCCCCCCTCGCGAGCCTCGCCTCGTGCTCAGTGCCAGGTCAGCCAGCGCGCCGGGTTGTCGGTCATCAGCCGGCGCAGCTCGTCGCCGTGGATGCCGTACGCGGCGAATAGCGGCGGCAAGTCGCGCGCCAGGCGCGCGTAGCCGCTGCCGCCGTACTCCGCGAGCTGCGTGCGCGTGACTACGTCCTGCGAGAGCAGCACGTGGTCGCCGTAGCCCGCGTGCACCAGCTCAGCGACTCCCGCGACGCGCTCACGGTCGCTGGGGACGACATGCGCGGCAGTGGCGGCGATCTCGCCCCAGCCGAAGAAGTCGTATTCGACGAAGGCGCCGCGCGCGGCGATGGTCGTCTGATACGCGAGGTCGATGGAGGTATCGACGTGGGCGATGGCCACGCGCTCCGGGTCGACACCGCCGGCTTCGAGGAGGTCGAGTGCCGGGATGCCCTGAGCGTCGGGCGCCTGCGTGTGGACGGAGACCGGGGCGCCGGTCTCGCGCTGCGCGATGGCCACGGCACGCAGGACCTTGCGTTCGGCTGCGGTCATGGGGCTGGAAAGGCCGATCTCACCGAGGATGCCGCAAGGGACGCCGCCTTCTGCCGCGTCCGCGGTGAGCTCCTCCACCAACCGCTTCGCGAGTTTCTCGACCGTGGACTCCGCGACGGTGGGAGAGTGCGACTCTTCAAGGTAGTACCCGCAGCCGGCCACGATGTGCAGGCCCGTGCGCCGCGCGAGGCGTACGAGGCCTTCGAGGTCGCGGCCGATGTCGGGCAGCGTCTGGTCCACGACCGCGGATCCGCCGGCGTCGCGGAACAGGATGAGTTCGCGGGCGGCGAGGTCCTCGTCGTCGAAGAGCAGGTTCTCGCGGTTGCGGTAGGGCTCGGCGCGGACCGTGGGCAGGTTGGCCGCCGCGAGCGGCTCGTCGAGCAGCCGCGCTTCAGCTTCGTCGCGCGGCTCCTCGAGATACACCTCGAGGGTGCTGAGGATGTGCTCGTGAGGGAGCGTCAGGCCGAGCGCCTGCGGCGCGACGGGGCCGAGCACGGTGTGGACGGAGCCGGCATGTGGCGCTGCGGTCACGGGCCGCGCCTGCGCGCAGCGACCGGCCGGCCGGGGTTCCGGCGCTGCCCTGAAGGCACTTGGTCCCCGGGGACAAGCTGGTTTTCGGCCGACGGCGTCTTGTCTGGCATGACGAGCCTTTCTCGCGAGTGCCGCTGCCCTGCGCATGCGTGCCCAAGAGGCCCCGCGGCGCCGGTCACGCGCTCGCGGACCGCGTGCGGTGGTTCGAGATCGTGCTGAGCCGCTTCGACCGGCACTTCACAGGCCGAGCACGAGATGCTGCCGGCAATCGCGGCGGCGTCGACCGCCGCGAAGTCGAGGGCCACAGTCACGCCGTTCGCCCTCGGTCCGGCCGGCTGCTGGTCGCCGCGGCTGCCCCGGTACACCTCGCACTTCGACGAGTGCGGAAGAACATCTGTCGACCTCCCCATGGTCGACCGCAGCCTACCACTCCGCTGTTCGTCGCGAGGCGGCCTCTCGCCTGCGGACCGCGTCGTCGCGGACGCATAGCCCCACCGAGCGCAGCTCGAGACAGGCTTGCTCCGCGGGGCTCGCTCGTCTGCAGATACGTCGGCCTGCTCCAGAGGTCACGACCGATCTGGCCCGGCGTCCCGGGGCGTCTCTTGTGCCCGGCCAGACCTGGGACGCGGCCTTGGGTCGGGCCGGGAAGCCCGCGCCGGAGCACGACATGGCCGTGCTGCCCAGCTATGATGATTCCAACGTGAACGCCGGGCAGGGCGCCATGGCTGCGGGCGTGCCGGGCGCGCCGGACGATGACGACCTGCTGCCGGCGCCACGTCGTTGTCCGCGTCGCGCGGCCGGCGAGCGGCGGCACATCACGGTGAAGCCGTGCGCCAAGCCCTACGGGGGGGAGACGTGATGAAGACAATGCTGGCGCTCGTCAAGATGCACCGCAGGCCCGGCCTGTCGCTGGAGCGCGTCCCGGTACCTCAGGCCGGCCATGGCGAAGTCCAGATCCGGGTGCTCAAGACCGCCATCTGCGGGACCGACGTGCACATCTACGCGTGGGATGACTGGGCACAACGCACCGTCCGGGTGCCTCTGGTGGCCGGGCACGAGTTCGTCGGCAGGATCTCCGTAGTGGGCGACGGGGTCCGCGGCCTCGAGGTCGGGCAGCTGGTCACCGGCGAGGGTCACATCGTGTGCGGGCACTGCCGCAACTGCCGTGCGGGGCGCCGGCACTTGTGCGTCAACACCGTCAGCATCGGAGTCACCGCCCCCGGCGCCTTCGCGGAGTTCCTCGCCTTGCCGGCGGTCAACGTGTGGCCGGTCGACGAGAGCATCCCTCTCGACACGCTGGCCATCTTCGACCCCCTCGGTAATGCGGTGCACACCGCCCTTTCGTTCGACCTGGTGGGCGAAGACGTGCTCATCACCGGCGCCGGGCCGGTCGGCTGTCTGGCGGCCGCCGTGGTGCGGCACGCCGGCGCGCGCCACGTGGTCATCACCGATGTGAATCCTCTGCGCCTCGCTTTGGCGGAACAGATGGGCGTGTCGCTGGCCCTCGACGTGCGCACGGCCGGCGTGAGCGACGCGATGACCGCGCTCGGCATGCAGGAGGGCTTTGACGTCGGCCTCGAGATGTCGGGCAGCGCCCAGGCGCTTGAGGACATGATCGCAGTCATGTGCCACGGGGGCTCCATCGGCCTGCTCGGTTTCATCGAGGGGACGACATCGGTGAACTGGGAGCCGGTGATCTTCGGCGGGCTCACGATCAAGGGCATCTACGGCCGCGAGATGTTCGAGACCTGGTACAAGATGACGGCGATGGTCCAGAGCGGCCTCGACGTCACGCCGGTCATCACGCACCATTTCCCCGTCGCCGACTACGAAGAAGCCTTCGAGATCATGCGCTCGGGTCGCTCGGGCAAGATCATTCTCGAGTGGCCGGTGGCGCCTTCGCAGTGACGGCGCGGGGGTGCCGCAGGGCAGGAGGAAGGAGAACCGTGTTTGCAGACAGCGTGAAACGCCGACTCGAGGACGAGCTCCAGACCACGCGCGACGAAGGTCTGTTCAAGACCGAGCACCCGATCGAGGGCGCTCAAGGCGCCTGGGTGACGCTTGCGGACGGGCGCCGCGTGCTCAACATGTGCGCCAACAACTACCTGGGCTTGTCGTCTCACCCTGAGGTGGTGGCCGCCGCCGCCGGCGCCCTCGCCACATGGGGCTACGGCCTGTCGTCGGTGCGCTTCATCTGCGGCACCCAGACGCTGCACGGTCGCCTTGAAGAGACGATCGCGGCGTTTCTGGGCACAGAGACCACGATCCTGTACTCGTCCTGCTTCGACGCCAACGGCGGCCTGTTCGAGACGTTGCTCGGGCCGGAGGACGCGGTCATCAGCGACGCCCTCAACCACGCCAGCATCATCGACGGGATCCGCCTCTGCAAGGCGCAGCGGTATCGCTACCGCAACTGCGACATGGCCGATCTGGAGAGCAAGCTGCAGGAGGCGAAGGATGCGCACACGCGCCTCATCGCCACCGACGGCGCGTTCTCTATGGACGGCGTGATCGCGCCGCTGGCGGAGATCTGCGAGCTCGCCGAACGCTACGACGCGCTGGTCATGGTCGACGACTCGCACGCGCTCGGGGTGCTGGGCCAGACCGGGCGCGGCACGCCGGAACACTGCGGTGTGATGGGGCGCGTCGACATCATCACCGGCACGCTGGGCAAGGCGCTTGGCGGGGCCAGCGGCGGCTTCACGAGTGGGCGCCGCGAGATCGTCGACCTCCTGCGGCAACGATCTCGCCCCTACCTCTTCTCCAACACCCTGGCGCCGATGATCGCCGCCGCATCAGTCACGGCGTTCGAGATCGTGCAGCGCTCGCCGGAGCTGCTCGACAGGCTGCGGCGCAACATGCAGCATTTCCGCGCCGCCATCGAAGAGGCGGGGTTCGCCACGAGAGGCGCGGGGCACCCGATCATACCGGTCATGGTGGGCGAGGCCCGCGAGGCTCAGGCGATCGCCGCCGGCCTGCTCGAGCGGGGGGTGTACGCGGTAGGCTTCTTCTACCCCGTCGTGCCCAAGGGCGAGGCCCGCATCCGCGTGCAGGTGTCCGCCGAGCACGAGATCGCCGATCTCGACTTCGCCGTGGCGCAGTTCGCCGCCGTTCGCGACGGCATGGCAGCGGGCTGACGATCCGCCGTGCCTGAGGTGTAGCTGCGCGACCTCACAGGTCTGGGCCTGGGCGGCAACAAGGCGCGCAAGCTCGAGTTCATCATGGCGCAGGCTCTCGCCGAGGGCGCGGACTTGGTGATCACCGGCGCCGGCACGACGATCGAGGCGTGCCGGCGCCCTGCGTCGTACCGCTACGCCGCACGCTCCTGCGCCGGCGCGGCGCCGAAGGCCGGCTCGTTCGGGCTCGGCCCCGCCGGCCCGCCCTCGGGACCGGGCGCCGGCCCCACCTGCGGCGCACCCTCGATGCTCAGGTGCGGCAGCCACTGCAGCCAGCGCGGCAGGTACCAGTTCCAGTCGCCGAGCAGCTTCATGGCCGCGGGGACCATGATCGTGCGGATCAGCGTCGCATCCAGCAGCACGGCGACGGCGAGGCCGAAGCCCATCTGCTGGAACATCACGAGGTCGCCGGCGGCAAAGCCCGCGAACACGGCGACCATGATCAGCGCCGCGCCGGTGATGATGCCGGCGGTCGCGCCCACACCTTCGGTGACGGCCTGGGTGTTGTCCCCGGTGCGGTCCCAGGCCTCCTTGATGCGGCTGAGCAGAAACACCTGGTAGTCCATAGAGAGCCCGAAGAGCACCGCGAACAGGAAGAGCGGCACCCACTGTTCGACCACGTCGACCCTCTGGAAGCCCAGCAGACCGGCGCCGACGCCTCTCAGCGAGACCAGCGTGATGAGCCCGTAGGCGGCGCCCACGCTGAGCAGGTTCATGACGATCGCCTTGGCCGGGATCACGAGAGAACGGAAGGCGACCATGAGAAGTATAAAGCTCAGGCTGAGGACGAGGGCTACGACCCACGGGAAGTAGCGATTGACGATGTCGATGTAGTCCACGTTGCCGGCTGTCTGACCGGTGACGTAGACGCGCGCGCCGCTGCCCTCAAAGGCCTGCGGGATGTACGTGCTCCGCAGCTGGCTCACCTTGTCGAGCGCCAGCGTGCCGACCGAGTCGCCGTTCACGGGCACCGACAGCAGCGCCAGGGTGCCCGACGCGGCCTCCTGGGTCCGCACGGCGCCGAACGCCTTGTCCGTCGAGAGCTCGCTCTTGAGGCGGGCGATGCCGGAGCGCACGGCCGACGAGGTCACCGGGCCGTCCACGACGATGAGCAGCGGGCTGACGCCACCGGCGGAGAACTCGCGGTCGAGCACGCCGAAGGCCGCCTTGCTCTCGAAGCCGTCGGGGAAGCTGCTCACGCCGGACACCCCGGTCTTCATGAAGATAGCCGGCGCCGCGGCGAGCAGGAGCACGCCGACGCCGATCGACAGGGCCAGGGCCGGCCGCCGCATCGCGCGTTGCGCGAGGCGCGCCCAGGCGGACGTGCGGCCGTCTCTCTTGGCCGACAGCAGGCGCTTGCCAAGATACGGCACCTTGAGGCTGTCCACGCGGTCGCCGAGCAGACTGAGGACCGCGGGCAGCAGGGTCAGCGCCGCAACCACCGACATGCCGACCACCAGCATGGCTCCGATGGCGAGGCTGCCGAAGATGCTCGTCGGGACGATCAGGAGGCCGAGAAGGGCCAGTACCACTGTGAGCCCGCTGAACAGCACGGCGCGGCTGGCCGTGCCTCCGGTGACCGTGATGGCGTCGATCTTGCCGCGTCCCAGGGCGCGCTCCTCGCGGTAACGGGAGATGATGAACAGCGAGTAGTCGATGCCCGTCGCCAAGCCCATCATGCTGATCATGTTGATGGCGAACACCGAGACGTCGAAGGTCTGCCCGACAAGGGCGGTGAACGCCACCGCCATGGTGATCGCGATCAAGCTGAGCACGATGGGCAGCCCCGCGGCCACAACGGCGCCGAAGACGACGAGCAGGATGATGAGGGCAATCGGCACGCCGATGCCCTCGCCCTGCCTCAGGTCGGCCTCGGCCGTCTGGCTGAAATCGCTCTGGATGCTGGCCGTGCCTGTGATGAGTGTATCGAACCCACTCTTGCCGTCGGCGGCGTGCACGACGGCGTGCACCTTGTCGATGTTCTTCTCGGCTTGGGCGAGGTCGCCGGCCATCACGATGGGTAGGATGGTCGAGTGTCCGTCGGCGGCGGCCAGCGTCTTGCCGCCGCCCCGGTAGTAGCTGGCGACGCCGTCGACGACCCCGGGGCCGAGCGCGGTGAGCCTGGTCTGCAGCGCCACGACGGCGGCGCGCAAAGCGGGATCGTTGACCGTGGCTGTCTGCGAGCGCACGATGACGACTTCGTTGGCCTTCTGTGGCATGTCCAGCTTCTGGGCCAGGAGTTCCTGGCCGGTCTTGGAATCGGGCTGCCCGAGGAAGCTGTACTGCGCCGTCAGGCTGCCGGGGAGCACGAGCGCGATGATGGCGCCGGCGCCGAGGAGGGCGATGACCCAGATGCCCACCGTCAGCCACGGCCTGCGTGCGGAGCCTCGCGCCAGTGTGGTCGTAGAGAGTCTCATCAGCACCCCTCACAGTAACGATCCCGCGTGCAC
>JAPLCM010000096.1 GCA_026392275.1 Actinomycetota bacterium
CGCATCGTCGACCAGCCGCCCCTCGTCATGCACCTCGAGATACTCGAGGATGCGGCAAACACCCACAGCCTCTTCGAGCAGTACAAGGCGACCCTCGAGGACGATCGCCGCGAGCTCGTCGAGCGCTACCAGATCGCCGACATCGCGCGCAAAGTCGTCGGCGTGGGCAGCGTCGGTACGCGCTGCATCATCGTGCTCATGCTCGGCCGCGACGTGGAAGACCCGCTGTTCCTGCAAGTCAAGGAGGCCGGGCCGTCGGTGCTCGAGCCCTACCTCGGCAGGAGCAGGTTCACCCATGCCGGTCATCGCGTGGTGGCCGGGCAGCGCCTGATGCAGGCGGCCAGTGACATCTTCCTCGGCTGGATGACCGGCAAGCCGGCAGGCCGCCCCTTCTACTGGCGTCAGCTGCGCGACATGAAGGGCTCGATCGACACCGAGCTGCTCAAAGCCCCCGGCCTCGAGATCCTCGCCGACCTGTGCGGCTGGGCGCTGGCCCGCGGCCACGCGCGCTCGGGGCATCGCATCGCCATCGCCTCGTACCTCGGCGTGAGCGACCGCTTCGACAACGGCATCGCCGACTTCGCTCAGTCCTATGCGGACCAGGCAGAGAGGGACTACGACGCCCTGGCGACAGCGATCAAGCAGGGCAAGATCCCGGTGGAGACCGGGATCTGAGCGCCAAGAGCATCGGGGGCGGCGGGCGGCTCTTCCGCCCGCCGCCCCCGTCTACGAAGCTCTTCCTCTGAAGTCCCCCGACCACCCGGCAACCCCTCGACGCGCACCGCGTAGGCGACAGGAGAGCACATGGGCGCAGCTATCGGCGAGATGCTTCCGCTGGCGATCGGCATCGCCATCAGCCCGCTGCCGATCATCGCCGTCATCCTGATCCTCACGACGCCGCAGGCGCGCACCAACGGCCTCGCCTTTCTCGGCGGCTGGCTGCTCGGGCTGGCCGTCGTTGCGGTGGTCGTCCTCATCATCACAGACGCCGCCGAGGCGGCGACGTCGAGCGACTCTTCGCGGATCGTCAGCGTCATCAAGCTCGTGCTCGGCCTTCTGCTGCTGTTCCTCGCCTGGCGCAAGTTCCACAAGCGCCCAGGGCCGGGGGAGGAGGCGCCGATGCCGAAGTGGATGGCGGCGCTGGACCGGTTCACGCCCGCGCGCTCCGTGGCCGTAGGGGCGCTGCTCGCCGGCCCCAAGCCCAAGAACCTCATCCTCAACGCGGCGGCGGCGGCCGGTATCGCCCAGTCGGGCATCGGCGGCCTTCAGCAGGCAGCGGTCCTGATCCTGCTCATCCTCATCGGCAGTATCGGCATCATCGCCCCGGTGGCGGTGTACTTCGCCATGGGCGAGGAGAAGTCGGCGCGGGTGCTCGGCGGCTGGAAGACCTGGCTGGCGGCCAACAACGGCACCGTGATGAACGTGCTCTTCGTGGTCTTCGGCTTCGTGCTCATCGGCAACGGCATCGGCGGACTGTGATGCCGCCGGCGTTCCACCTGCTGGCCAAACCGACGGGCTCGGTCTGCAACCTCGACTGCGCCTACTGCTTCTTCCTCGAGAAGGAGAAGCTGTACCCGGGCGAGCGCTCGCGCATGAGCGACGAGCTGCTGGAGCGGTACATCCGGCAGCTCATCGAGGCGCATCGCGCGCCCGAGGTGACGATCGCCTGGCAGGGCGGCGAGCCGACGCTCATGGGCCTCGAGTTCTTCCGCCGGGCGGTCGCGCTGGCACGCAAGTACGCCCGCCCGGGCATGACCGTGAGCCACTCCATCCAGACGAACGGCACCAAGATCAACGGCGACTGGGCACGGTTCTTCAAGGAGAACGGCTTCCTCGTCGGTTTGAGCATCGACGGCCCTCGCGAGCTGCACGACGCCTACCGCCGCGACAAGGCCGGCAAACCCACCTTCGACAAGGTCATGCGCGGCCTCGCGGCCCTGCGCGAGCACGGCGTGGAGTGGAACGCGTTGACCACAGTGAACGCCGCCAATGCTGCGCACCCCGCGGAGGTCTACCGCTTTCTGCGCGACGAGTGCGGCGCGACCTTCATCCAGTTCATCCCCATCGTGGAGCGCCCCACCGAGGACGGGGTGCCGTACGGCGCCGCGGTCACCGAGCGCTCCGTGAGCGCCGACCAGTGGGGAGCCTTTCTCATCGGCGTGTTCGAGGAGTGGGTTCGCCGCGACGTCGGCGAAGTGTACGTGCAGCTGTTCGACGTCGCCCTCGCCAGCTGGTACGGCGAGCCCGCCGGCCTCTGCGTGCACTCGCCCACCTGCGGCGCCGCGCTCGCCCTGGAGTTCAACGGCGACGTGTACGCCTGCGACCACTTCGTGGAGCCGGCCTACCTGCGCGGCAACATCGGCGGGCGGCACCTGGCAGAGCTCGTCGGCGCGCCGGAGCAGCGGCAGTTCGGCCGGGACAAGCTCGACACGCTGCCGCAGTATTGCCTCGAGTGCGACGTGCGCTTCGCCTGCCACGGCGGCTGCCCCAAGGACCGCTTCATCACGACGCCCGCCACGGCCACACCGCCGCGCGAGCCGGGGCTCAACTACCTCTGCCCCGGCTTCAAGGCGTTCTTCCATCACATCGACGCGCCCATGCGCCGCATGTGCCAGCTGCTGCGCGAGGACCGCGCGCCGTCGCGGATCGTGGCCGAGTACGGCGCGCGCGAAGCCAGCAGCGCGACACAAGGAGGCGACTGACATGACCGGACCCGTCGTGGACAAGGATCTCTGCACCGGATGCGGCACCTGCGAGGCGATCTGCCCCGAGATCTTCGAGGTGGGCGACGACGACATCTCGCACGTCATCGACGCGGAGGGCTGCGAGGCCGCCGGCTGCTGCGAGGAGGCGGCCGAGGAGTGCCCCGAGGGCGCCATCTCGCTGGAGTAGCGCCCCACGGCCGGCCCAACCGTTGAGGAGCGGTACCTCGGCCTCGAGGTCGAGGCTCGGCGGGCTGCGGGCGGCCGCGGCATGTCGCGAATCGGTAAGATAGGCAACAGGCGTGCTCGCTATCTTACCGATTCGCACTACCCCGCCAGGCGGCCGCCGCGGCGGGGCCGCACGAAGTCCACGAGCACGGCGTGGATCCGGGCGGCATCGTCTGGCCCGGCCATCTTCGTGAGTAGCTTGAGTAGCTGGTGAAGGGGAGCCGGGAGAGGAACTGATCGGCTACCCCTTAGCGGCGCCTACACGATTCGAGTCCTCCCGCCGTGGTTCGAGAACATCCGCAAGCGCCAGGTCAAAGCACCCAAGACCTACATTCGCGACAGCGGCATCCTCCACGCGCTCCTTCAACTGACGACGCTGGCGGGCGTTCAATCGCACCCCAAACTCGGAGCATCGTGGGAGGGCTTTGATCTGGAACAGGTCGTCGGTGCGCGCGGCCGAACGACTCGCGCCGGACGACGATGAGGCAGGCTATGAACCGCTGTTCAGCGAAAGGTGATCGAAAGATGCCGGGTGCCTTCGCTCACTATCTCGCACATCGCACCACATCCCGTCTCCGGCTGTCCGACGATGCTTCCAGCGCCACGCAGAAGTTCTCCCTGGAGTCCTTGATGTATCTCTCGAGACTGGTGGAGCGCCCACCCTCGTAACCCGCATCATGGGGCAGCAACAAGATATGTTCCGCATCCGGAAACACGGGTCAGGGAACGAGCCGAGCGAGCACCGTCTGGCGTCTTGTCGCCCGCAGGGGGTGCTCCGGGGTGTATCATATGTGAGACACCGACGCGAAGGGGGCAGGCCCGATGCCCGCGACCAAGGCGGCCTACGCCGCCGAGTTGAGCGCAGTCATGCAGCGCGACGGCGTGAGCCGCGCCGAACTTGCCAGACGCATGCACACCAGTCGCTCGACCGTCGGCCGCGTCCTGGACCCCGCCGACGAGTCCGTGACGCTCTCCACACTTGCCCGCGCAGCCGCGGCCCTCGGCCGCGAGCCGGTCGTCTCGCTCGCTCCGGAGCGAGCTGCGGTGCTCTTGGAGCGCCATCGCGGGGAGCTAAGAAGGATCGCCGAGGAACACGGTCTTGAAAACGTCGTGGTGTTCGGCTCGGTCGCGCGGGGGACCGACTCAACGGACAGCGACCTGGACCTCGTGGCCGACATTCCGGAGAGGCTTGACCTATTCGCCGTCGCCGTGATCGAGGAGGCGATGAGCGCAGCGCTCGGCCGCAAGGTCGATCTCGGCGAGCGCAAGTGCCTGAAGCCCCATGTCCGCGAGCATGTCGAGAGGGACTCGGTGCCGCTGTGATGGGGCAGGACCGCACGATCGAGCAGTTCCTTCATGACATGCGCGACACGGCTGACGGCCTGGCCCGCCTCGTCGCCGATACGGACCGTGAGACATTCATGACCTCACCCACGGGCTCGTGGGCCATCACTTGACCCGCCCGGTATGCGCTCGGCGCGCAACATCGTCGTCCACGGCTACGCCACCATCGACCGCGCGCGAATCTGGCAGATCGCCGTGGAGAGGGTGCCGAGAGTCGGCGAGGCCGTCGAGTCGCTGCTGCTCGATCTGGCACAAGGCAGAGACCTGGAGCAATGAGCGAGGCGGGCGGAAGGGTGTAGGGCTGAGGCCTCAAGCATGGGCCGCAGCCTAGAGATGGTGATCGAGATCACCGAGCACGAGCAGCCTCGGCGGCAGGCGGCAGGTGGCCACACGGGACGGCAGCAGGTGCTACCCGGAACAGCCGGAGACCGGCGTCTCCGACGTGTAGACGCCGCCCGCCGGGGCGCCGGCGCAATCTTCCTCAATGCCGACGCAACACGAAGTTCATCTTGGTGGGGCAGACTCCTCATCAAGCCACACAACGGCAACGACGGCTGCCCCCCCGGTCGTCGGGACCTGACTGATGTACGGTGCGCCCCCACCGAGTCGGCGTCCCACCTGCCCGGGCGAGTCACCTCCTGCGCCCGGGAGCCGCTGGCCTCACATGGGCCGCGACGACTGCCCCCTCAGTCGTCGCGGCCCACCCCCTTTCTGGGACCGGTCGGCTGACGCCGACCGGTCTGGTGCGCGCCGCTCACCGCGGTCACACTCCGGCGGCCTTCTTCGCCGCCGCCGCGTCACCCCGCGCCGCCGGCCGCCCCCCGGCAAGATGCGTGACGAGGATGTAGACGCTCACCATGAGCACCCAGCCCGGGAAGACGAGGATGACCCATTGGGACTGCGTGAAGATGAACAGCAGGA
>JAPLCM010000181.1 GCA_026392275.1 Actinomycetota bacterium
TTCCTTGACGGCCCCGAGTCGCCGCACGCCGCCCCGAGCATCGTCAACGCCGACGACCTGGGCCTGCCGCGCCTCGCCGGGCAGGCTCCGACCAAGGAGGACCAGCAGTGACCGCCTCGCTGCTTCCGATCGCGGAACGCACCAGCCGCCTCGGTACCGAGACGGCCTTCACCGGCTACGACGAGCTGCGGCGCGCGGCCCTCGAGGAGACGGGCGTCAGCTTCTGCATCCGTCTCCATTTCGGCCGCGCGCTGCCCGGCGAGAAGGAGTCTTACGTGCGCTTCGCCTACTCGGGCAGCAGCGTGCCCCAGATCGAAGAGGGCCTCGGCAGGCTGAAAGCGTGGGCCGAGGCATGAGCGAGCAGGCGCAGCCCACGAGCGCGCTCCAGCGTACCCCGCTGCACGATCGGCACGCGGCGCTCGGCGCCCGTATGGTCGACTTCGGCGGCTGGGAGATGCCCGTTCAGTACCCCGCGGGTATCATCGCCGAGCACCTCGCCACGCGTCGCGCGGCGGGCCTCTTCGACGTCAGTCACATGGGGCGCTTCACGCTCCGCGGCGCCGGCGCCGTGACCTTCCTTCAGCATGTGCTCACTAACAACGCCGAAGCGCTCGATCCGCTGCAGGCCCAGTACACCATCGTGCCCACGCCCGCGGGAGGCGCCGTGGACGATGCCTACCTCTACCGCTTCGACGAGGCCGAGTACCTGCTCGTCGTCAACGCCTCCAACCGGATCAAGGACTGGGGGCACTTCCTCGGTCACCTCGCGGCGTTTCCCGACGTCGGGCTCATCGACGAGACCTCGGAGATCGCGATGCTGGCCCTGCAGGGCAAGCAGGCGCGGGGCATCCTCGCCGGGCTCATCGAGACCGGTGGCCTGCCCGAGCCGTTTCGCAACGAGCTCAGCATCGCGACCCTGCGCGTGCCCGACCCGGGCGGCGGCGCGGCGATCGCCGTGCGCACGCGCATCGGCCGCACCGGCTACACCGGCGAACCCCTCTGCTTCGAGCTCTTCATCGCCGCGGAGCAGGGGCCGGCCCTGTGGGACGCGCTCGTCGCCGCGGGTGCCGCGCCCGTCGGTCTCGGCGCCCGCGACACGCTGCGACTCGAGGCCGGCCTGCCGCTGTACGGCCACGAGCTGGGCCTCGACCCCGAGGGCCACGAGATCCCCATCATGAGCTGCCCGCTGGCCACGTTCGCGGTCAGCTTCAGCCCCCGCAAGGGCATGTTCGTCGGCCGCGCCGCGCTGGAGCGCCAGCACGCGGCCTACGCGCGCATCATCAGCCGCGACTACTCGCTCATCGCCGACCTGCCGCGACTCACACGGCCGCTGGCCGTGACCGGCCGCGGCATCGCTCGCGAGGGCGCCCCAGTCTCTCGCCCGGGCGACGGCGACTCTCTTGGCTGGGTGACCAGTGGTACCGCAGTCCCCTATTGGGGCGTCGAGGGCGAGGGGCTGTGCTCCACGCAGACCGAGGGCCACGAGCTGCGCTCCATCGCCCTGGCCTACATCGACAGCCGCGTGCTCGAGGACGACGAGCTGGAGGTCGACGTCCGTGGCAGACGCGTCCCCGGGCTCGTCGTGCCCTACCACCTGCGCAGCGACGCCCCGCCGTGCGCCCGCGCCATCGTCTGGGACCACGTGCCGCAGCTCGCGGAGCTCGCGGGCGGAGAGGCCGGCGAGAAGGCCCTGCGGCTGCTCGCCGGCGCCATCGACAACCACACCTGGCGGCAGGACCGGTGCATCGACCTCATCCCCTCGGAGATGACGGCCTCGCCAATGGCGCGGCTGCTCTCGATCATGGACCCCTCGTTCCGCTACGCCGAGCACAAGAAGACCGAGGCCTTCTACGACCTCGAGGTCTTCTACTACCAGGGCACCGGCTTCATCCACGAGGTCGAGCGCCTGCTCGCCGGCGAGCTGCGCGCCTACCTGGGCTGCCCCGAGGTCGAGACCCGCGTGATCAGCGGCCAGATGGCCAACACGGCGGTGTTCAGCGCCCTCGTCGACTACCTCAACCGCGCCGACCGCAAGACGGAGCCTCGCCGGATCGGCAAGGTCATCAACAACCACATCGCAAGGGGCGGCCACCTCAGCGCCCAGCCCATGGGCGCCCTGCGCGACTACGTGGCCCGCGACCCGCGCACCGAGATGCCGGCCGTCGTCGACATCCCGGTGCTCGCCGAGAACCCCTACAAGGCCGATGTACCGGCGCTCCTCGACCTCGTCGAGAAGGAGCGCCCGGAGCTCATCATCCTCGGCAAGAGCATGGTGCTCCACCCCGAGCCTGTGTACGAGGTCCGCACGTTCCTCGACGCCGCCGGCATCGACGCCGTGCTGATGTACGACATGGCGCACGTCCTCGGCCTCGTGGGGCCGCACTTCCAGGAGCCGTTCAACGAGGGCGCCGACATCGTCACCGGGTCCACCCACAAGACGTTCTTCGGTACGCAGCGCGGCCTCATCGGCGGACGCTGGCAGGAGCCCGAGCAGAAGTGGGACCTCTGGGAGACCATCGAGCGGCGCGCCTTCCCGGGCTCCGTGAGCAACCACCACCTCGGCAGCCTGCTGGGCCTGCTCATGGCGACCTTCGAGATGAACCACTTCAAGGACGCCTTCCAGAGCGCCGTCATCCGCAACGCCAAGGCCTTCGCCGTGGCCCTCAAGGAGGCCGGCCTCGACGTCGCCGGCGACCCGGCCATCGACTACACCGAGACGCACCAGGTGATCGTCAACGTCGGCTACGGCCACGGGGCGGAGCTCGCCGGTCGCCTGGAAGACAACAACATCATCTGCAACTACCAGGCGGTGCCGGACGAAGAGGGCTTCACCGCCTCCGGCGCCCTGCGCCTCGGGGTCGCCGAGATGACGCGCTTCGGCATGTCGCCCGCCGACTTCGCCGAGGTGGCCGCGCTCATCGCGGCGGTCGTGAGCGACGACCGCGCCGTGGCGGCCGACGTGGCGGCGCTGCGCTCGCGGTTCACGGAGCTCGGCTACTGCTTCCAGGGGCCCGACTTCGACCCGTTCGTGCAGCGACTGCACGAGCTGGTCTGAACGCGGCGGCGGGCGTGGACGACCCGCAGGCCCTTCTGCGCGCGCTGTTCGACGCCGCGGTGGCGGCGGCCGACCCGGCCCGGCTCCTGCCGGGCCGCCTGCCGCCGCCACCCGCCGGCCGCACGGTCGTGGTCGGTGCCGGCAAAGCCGCGGCAAGCATGGCCGTGGCCGTCGAACGCGAGTGGCCCGGCCCGCTGGAGGGCCTGATCGTCACACGATACGGCCACGGTGTGCCCTGCGAGCGCGTCGAGGTCGTGGAGGCCGCGCACCCCGTGCCGGATGCGGCCGGCAGGGCCGCAGCCGGCCGCATCCTCGAGCTGGCGCGAGGCCTCTCGGCCGACGACCTGCTGATCTGCCTCATCTCCGGCGGCGGCTCGGCGCTCCTCGCCCTGCCGGCGCCGGGCGTCACGCTCGGGGACAAGCAGATCGTGAACAGGACCCTGCTGCGCAGCGGCGCGACGATCACCGAGATTAACAGCGTGCGCAAGCATCTCTCGGCCGTCAAGGGCGGCCGCCTCGCGACGGCCGCTCACCCAGCGCGCGTCGTTACCTACCTGATCAGCGACGTGCCCGGCGATGACCCTTCGGTGATCGCCTCCGGGCCCACCGTACCCGACCGGACGACGTTCGGCGAAGCGCTCGAGGTGCTCGCCCGCTACGACATCGAAGGCCCTGCGACCGTGCTCCGGCACCTGCGCGCCGGGATGGCCGGCGAGATCGAAGAGACCCCCAAGCCCGGCGACCGGGCGTACGCCGCCGACCAGCTCGTGATGCTGGCGACGGCAACCGACGCCCTGCGAGCGGCGGCCGGCCGCGCCCGCGCCGCCGGCGTCACCCCCCTCGCGATCGGCGACGACCTCGAGGGCGAGGCCCGCGACCTCGGCGGCGCCCACGCCGCCCTGGCCATCGCCTGCGCGCGGGGCGGCGAGGCGGCCCTCGTCGCGCTGCGCGAGGCCGTCGCGCGCGGCGTCGCGCACCTCCCCGGTCCCGTCTTCTTCGCGCCGCAGGCGCCGCTCGTCCTGCTCTCAGGTGGTGAGACCACCGTGACGGTGAGCGGCTCCGGCCGCGGCGGCCGCGACACCGAGTACCTCCTCGGCTTGGCGCTCGCCCTCGACAGCCACCCGGCGGTCAGCGCCCTCGCCGCCGACACCGACGGCATCGACGGCAGCGAGAACAACGCCGGAGCGGTCGTGACGCCCGACACGCTGGAGCGCGCCCGGCAGGCCGGCGTGGACCCGGTCGCCGCCTTGGCCGCCAACGACGCCTACGGCCTCTTCGCGGCCGTCGGCGACCTCATCGTCACCGGCCCGACCCGCACCAACGTCAACGATTTCCGCGCGGTCCTCATCTTGTGAATGCTCGACTGCTCCGGGTTCCCTCCCCGCGCGCAGTCTGAGACCACGCCGCCCCGGGTAAGCAGACTCCGTCCCCAGCGAGGTGGCCCATGGATCGTGACGTGCTCGAGTGCAGCCTGGATTTCGCGAAGCTTGCCGACCCGATGAAGGACGTGCTCACCTGCGAGCACGGCAGGATGCGTTTCGGCGGCATCGACGTGGCCGGCATGGCAGAGACGACGCCGACGCCGTTCTTTCTCTTCAGCGCCACGCAGATTGAGCGCAACATCGCTGCGCTGCGGGACACCTTTCGCTCGTATCATCCGAAGACGCGCGTCTTCTACGCCAGTAAGGCCTGCTCCAACCTCTGGTTTCTCGACCGCGTGCGTCGCAGCGGCATCGACATCGAGGTGAACTCCGGCGGCGAGCTGTGGAAGGCCCGCAAAGCCGGCTTCCAGCCGCACCAGATCGTCTTCAACGGCAACGCCAAGTCGCGCGCCGAGATCGTCGCCGCGCTGCAACCCCCCATCGAAGCCATCATCGTGGATTCGGTGTTCGAGCTCCGCCGCGTCGCCGACGTGGCGGCGGACCTCGGCGCGCAAGCACGGGTCGCGTTGCGCATCGACCTCAACGTGGCCAGCGAGACGCACCCGGGTCTGCGCACGAGCAAGGGGGCCAAGGCCGGCATCGACGCGGGCGAGGCTATCGCCGCGTTCGGCCTCGCCGCCCAGCTACCCAACATCGAACTGGTCGGCATGCACTACCACATCGGCTCGCAGATCACCCGCGTCGAGCCCTACCTCGAGGCGCTCGACCAGGCGCTCGCACTTCTGGGCCGCATCGAGACCGCCCACGCCATCCGCCTCGAGCATCTCAACATCGGCGGCGGTTTCGCGATCCCCTACTACGACCGCACCGCCGACGAGCCCGGGACGTACTTCGAGGCCCCCCACACGCTGGACGGCTACGCAGCCGGCATCGGCAAGCGCGTGCACGAAGCGCGCCCGGATCTGCAACTGTACCTGGAGCCAGGCCGAGCCATCGCCGGCAACACGGCCATCCTCGTGAGCCGCGTGGAGGCCGAGAAGACGAAGTTGGTCGAGGCCGAGGACGGCCGGGTCCTGCGCGAGGACTGGGTCATGGTCGACGCCGGCTTCAACACGGTGCTCGAGCATTCCAGCTATCACTGGTACTACCGCGCCGTGGTCGCGAACCACTGCGGCAAGCCCCCGGTGAGGCCGTTCCGTATCGGCGGGCCGCTCTGCGACGGCGGCGACGTCTACACGGGAGACCCAGGCTCCGAGTATCGCTACCTGCCCACGTGCACCAAGGTCGGCGACGTGATCGTCTTCTTCGACGTGGGCGCCTACTCGCTCGAGTGCATGAGCGCCTACAACAGCCGCGATCAGGCCGCCGCCTACATGATCACAGACAGCGGCCTGCGGCAGATCGCCGCGCGGCGCACGGTGGAGGACTTCGTCGCCAACGAGCGCTTCGCGCCGCGCGCGACAACCGAGTAGCTTCGCGGCGCGGCGGGGTGCCCGCGAGAACCCCGCACGTTGATTCACCGGCGGCGATCAGTGTGCAGTGCGCCTGCGGTGCACCGCACGTTAGCTCGCCCGCGTCGCAGGGGCGGCACCGAGGCCAAGGTCCCGGGCCGCCCCTACACTCCTCTGGGGAGGCTAGTGTGTGGCGCCGCTACGCCGTACCCCACGTTGATTCACCTGCGGCGATCAATCGGCGTCGATCTCTTCGTCGGTCGCGCCGCTCTCGCTGACGACCATGCGGGCGATGGCGCTGACGACGTCGCCCTCGCGCATGTTCATCACCTTGACGCCTTGGGTGGCGCGCCCGTAGCGGCTGATGCCGTCGGCGCGCATGCGGATGACCACGCCGTCGCGGCTCTGCAACACGATCTCGTGGTTCTCGCGCACGACCTTGACCCCGACGAGGTAACCCTTGCGGTCGGTGAGCGCGATCGTCCTGACGCCCAAGCCACCGCGCGCCGTGATGCGGTACTCACTGATGGGAGTGCGCTTGCCGAAGCCGTTCTCGGTGATCACGAAGAGGTCGCTGTCGTCGCGGGCGATGTCCACGCTGATGACCTCATCGCCCTTGCGCAGCCGCATGCCGAAGACGCCCGAGGCGCTGCGGCCCGTCGGCCGTACGTCGGCTTCGTGGAAACGGATGGCCTGGCCCAGGCGGCTGATCATCATGACGTCGTCGTCGCCCGAGGTGTGGCGTACCGCCAGCAATTCGTCGTCCTCGCGGATGCTGATGGCGATGATGCCGTCGGCCTTGAGCTTGGTGTTGTAGGAGGCGAACAGCGTCTTCTTCACGACGCCCTTGCGCGTGCCGAGGATGAGGAACTTGCCCTCGCTGACGTCGAAGTTGCGGGTGTTGATGACGGCGCAGATATTCTCGTCCTGGCGCAGCGGCAACAAGTTGACGATGTGCTTGCCCTTGGCGTTGCGCCCGGCCAGCGGCAGCTCGTGGACTTTGAGCCGGTAGACCTTGCCGACGCTGGTGAAGAAGAGCAGGAAATGGTGCGTACTGCTGATGAAGAGGTGCTCGACCTCGTCCTCTTCTTTGAGATCCATGCCGGCCACGCCGATACCGCCGCGCTTCTGCTGGCGATAGGTGGCGACCGGGATGCGTTTCACGTACCCGGTCTTGGTGATCGTGATCGCCATCTGCTCCTCGGCGATGAGGTCTTCGAGGTCGAGCTCGCCCATGTCGGGGACGATCTCGGTGCGGCGGTCGTCGTTGTAGAGCCGCTTGATCTCGAGCAGCTCGGTCTTGATGACGCCGTAGATGTTGGCCTCGTCGCCGAGCAGTTCGCGGAGCTC
>JAPLCM010000215.1 GCA_026392275.1 Actinomycetota bacterium
GCCCGTGCCGCGGCGACCGAGGTTGCCGGTGAGCAGGGCCAGGTTGCTCAGCGCCAGCACGTGCTCGGTACCGTGCGAGTGCTGAGTGATGCCCATCGAGTAGAAGATGGCGCCCTTCTCGGCGGTGCCGAAGATCCGCGCCGCCTCACTCAGCTTGTCCGCCGGCACGCCGGAGATCGCCTCCACGAGCTCCGGCGTGTACGTTGCGAGAACCGCGGGCAGCTCGTCGAAGCCCTCGGTGCGGGCGGCGATGAACTCCTTGTCGGCCAAGCCATCTTCGAGGATCACGTGCATGAGGCCGTTGACGACCGCGACATTGGTGCCCGGGAGCAGCTGCAGGTGGATGTCGGCGCGGCGCGCCATGTCGATCTCCCGGGGGTCGATGACGATGAGCCTGGCGCCCCGGCGCAACGCCTTCTTGATGTGCAGCGCGGCTATGGGGTGGGTCTCGCTCGTGTTCGAGCCGATGATCAGGATGGCGTCTGCCTCTTCGAGATCCTTGAAGGAGTTGGTCATCGCGCCGCTGCCCAGCGACTGACGCAGGCCCGTGACGGTGCTCGCGTGGCAGAGCCGCGCGCAGTGATCGACGTTCTGCGAGCCGATGACGGCACGCATGAACTTCTGGAACAGGTAGTTGTCCTCGTTCGTGCAGCGCGCCGACGAGAACCCGACGAGCGCGTCGGGCCCGTGCTCGGCCTTGATCGCCGCGAAGCGCTCCGCAACGAGATCGAGGGCTTCGTCCCAGGTGGCCGGCACGAGCTCGCCGTCGCGCCGCACCAGCGGCTGCGTGAGGCGGTCCGCGTGGCCGATGAACTGGAACCCGTAGCGGCCCTTGACGCACAGGTTGCCATCGCCGGCGCCGACCCCGACCGGCGACGTCACCTGGACGACGCGCCCATCCTTGACCTGCAGGTCGATGGTGCAGCCACAGCCGCAGAACGCACAGATGGTGCGCACCGCCTGCGCGTCCCAGATGCGGCACTTCTGGCGGCTGAGCTTGTCCTGCAGCGCGCCGGTGGGACAGGAGCTGACGCAGTTGCCGCACATCTCGCAGTCAGTCTCGACCATGGAGCGGCCGAACGAGGTCGTGATGACCGCGTCGAAGCCGCGCTCGCCGAAGTCCAGGACGTTGCACTGCTGCACTTCGCGGCAGACCGCCACGCAGCGCCCGCACAGAATGCACTTGCCGGGATCGAAGGCGATGAACGGCGTGTCGTCGCGGGCCGGGTACTCGCGGACCGCTCCGGCGTAGGAGGTGGCGGAGACGTCGTAGCGGTAGGCCATGTCCTGCAGGCGGCAGCCCCCGGCCTGGTCGCAGACGATGCAGTCGTTCTTGTGGTCGCTGAGCAGGAGGTCGAGCAGCACGCGGCGCTGCTCGACCAGCTCGTCGGTCTCGGTGGTGACGACCATGCCGTGCTGCACTGCGGTGTCGCAGGCGACGAGCGGCGCCCGCGTGCCCTCGACCTCGACGAGGCACAGGCGGCAGGCCGCGAGCGGCTCGAGCCGATCGTCCTGGCAGAGGGTCGGGATGTCGATGCCGGCGCTGCGCGCCGCGTGCAGGATGGTGGTGCCGGGTTCGGCGGCGACCTGCCGCCCGTCGATG
>JAPLCM010000030.1 GCA_026392275.1 Actinomycetota bacterium
CGCTGCCGTGAGCACGTACGGCTTCATCGACGAGCCCGGCTGACGCCTGGCCTGCCAGGCGAGGTTGAACTTCTGCTTCTTGTAGTCGAGCCCGCCCACCATGGTGCGGATGTAGCCGTTCTTGGGGTCGATGGCGACGAGAGCCGCTGACGGCTTGAAGCCGAAGTCCAGCGGCCCGGTGGTGCTCTTGATGACATCGATGGCCTCTCGCTGCCACGCCATGTCGATACTCGTGTACACGCGGAGGCCGCCCTCGAACACCTGGCGTGAGCCGTAGCGCTTCGTGAGCGTGCGCGTGACGTAGTCGGTGAAGTAGTCGGCCATGTCGTTGTTCAGCGACGGCGGGTGAGGGAAGACGCCGATCTTCTGCTTGCCGACAGTGATGGCTCGCTGCTGCGTGATGTAGCCCTGATCGGCCATCAGCTGGAGCACCTTGTTGCGCTGCACCTTGGCGAGCTTCGGGTCGCTGGTCGGCGAATACTGGGTGGGGAACTTGGGCAGCGCCGCGAGCAGGGCGGCTTGCCGCAGGTTGAGCGCCGAGACGTGCTTGTGGAAGTACGTGAGGGCCGCGGCCTCGACGCCGTAGGCGCCCGCGCCGTAGTACACCGTGTTGAGGTACTCGGTGAGGATCCTGTCTTTGGACCACTGGTCCTCGAGCTGCCAGGCGAGCACCGCCTCGCGAAGCTTGCGCGTGTAGGTACGCTCGTTGCCGACGTAGGCGTTCTTCACGTACTGCTCGGTGATGGTCGAGCCACCCTGGACGACGCCGCCGGCGCGGAAGTTCTCGACGATGGCGCGTGCCACGCCCTGGAAGTCGACGCCGTGGTGCGTATAGTAGCGTTCGTCCTCGACGGCGACGGTGGCCTGCTTCATGACGTCCGGGATCTTGTTGCTGGGCACGAGCACGCGGTTCTCGGCGCCGTGCAGTTCGGCGATCACCACGCCGTGGCGGTCGTAGATCGTGGTGTTCACGGCGTTGGGGCGCTTGCGCAGTTCCTCCAGCGACGGCAGGTTGCGCGAGAGGGCGAAGATGGCGCCGGCGGCCACCCCGAGCACGACGATGACGAGCAGCAGGACGGTGACGCCGGTGATCTTGAGCCAGAGGAACTTACGCTTCTTGCGGGCGGACGTCTTCTGCCGTCGCTGACGGCCACGCCGGGGCGTGTCGTCGGGGTGGGTGCGGTATCGGGTGTAGTCAGCCATGGCTCATCATTCTACCCGATGGAAGACGCACGAGCCCCCGGCGGCGTTCACGCAGGGGCGCGGCTCAGGTCGTCGGGGTCGTCGCCGGCATGTTCACCGCCGGCGTCGGCTTCCCTTTTCGGCTGTACCCAGCGCGCGATGGGGATGGAGATCTCGTAGAGGATCACGAGCGGGATGAACATGGCCAGCATCGAGAAGGCGTCCTGGCTGGGCGTGATGACCGCGGCCACGATGGCGGAGATGAGAATGGCGTAGCGCCGGTGCTTGCGCATGAACCGGTCGTCGATGACCCCGACCTTGGCGAGGAGCACGAGCACGACCGGCATCTCGAACACCGCGCCGAAGGCGAGCACGAAGAGCGCGACGAACGTGAAGTAGTCGCTGGCTCGGTTCTGGACGTTGAAGTTGCCGCTGCCGAAGCCCAGCAGGAACTGCAGGCCCTTGGGCAGCACGATCAGGTAGCCGAAGACGACGCCTCCGAGAAACAGGAGCGTCGTGGCGATGACCACGGGGTAGAAGTAGCGCTTCTCTGTGCTCGTGAACGCCGGCCCCACGTAGGCCCACATCTGCCAGATGAGGAACGGCGCGGCCAGCATGATGCCGACGACCACCCAGATCTTGAGGCTGGTCATGAACGGCTCAGCAGGGCTGAACGTGGTGAGCTTGTACGCTGCGGGGTCCAGCCCGGGCACCTGCTTGAGCGGGTAGAGCAGCAGCTCGAACACGATGCTGTTGAATACAGCCGCCACGATGACACCGACGGCGAGGGCCGCGAGCGCCCACATGAGCCGCTTGCGCAGCTCGTCGAGGTGCTCGAAGAGAGTGAACTGATCGTCGACGTTGGCGGGCATCGCGGCTCAGGCGTCGGCGAGGCCGGCGGAGGCGCCGGTCGCGGTGTCGCTGCCGTCGGCGAGATCGGCCGCCGCCGGCTCGTCGCTCGCGGGGTCGGCCGCCGCCGGCTCGTCGGCCGCCGCCGGCTCGTCGGCCGCCGCCGGCTCCTCGGTCGCCGGCTCGTCGGCCGCCGGCTCGTCGGTCGCGGGCTCGGCGACCATCTCCGCGGCGCTCGCGGGCTCGGCGGCCGTCTCCACGGCCGCCACCTCCACTGGAGTGGTGTCGCTGACCGTGGCCGCCACCGGCACCGGCTTGTCGGCCGGCGGCGCGACGACGGCGGCAGCAGCGGCGGCCTTGAGGTCGACGTTCATGGACGACTTGATGTCGTTGAGGCCCAGGTCGACGCTCATGGACGACTTGATGTCGTTGAGGCCCAGGTCGACGCTCATGGACGACTTGAGGTCCTTGACGCCCTCGGCGACCTCGTCGAGGCCGAGCTCTGTGCGCGCCGTCTGGGTGGCCTTGCGGAACTCGCGCATGGCATGG
>JAPLCM010000322.1 GCA_026392275.1 Actinomycetota bacterium
TGCGTCCAGGCGATCGTCTGGTGGCCGGCGCAACCGATGGCCACGCCTTTGACCCCGCCGGAGAAGCCGGCGTAGAGGTGCGGCTCGACCACCCCGACGGTGACGGCCAGGTCGGCCTCCGCCACGCGGCGCGCGATGTGCACCGGTGCGCCGCTGGAGGTGAGCCCGAGGTCCGCGCACGGCGTCTCCAGGCCTTGCGCATCCTCGGTCCTCACGCGCCGGCCCGGCGCCGTGCCGGCGAGGCCCTCCCGCTCGGTGGCGGAGGTGGTGCGGTGCAGCCCGCACCCGACGACCACGGTGATGCCGTCGTCGGGGACGCCGGCGCCGCGCAGCTCCTCGAGGAGGTGCTCGAGGATCGCCGGGCTCGGGCAGGGGCGAGAAGCATCGGGGATGGCGACGGCCACCGTGGCGGCGCCGCGCGCCAGCTCGCGCAGGCGCGGCGCCTCGACGGGGCCGGCCAGGGCACGCTGCACTGAGTCGCCCACGTCCGCGGCGCGCGGCAGGCGGGCCGGCGGCTCGAAGGCGTCGGCGCGGGGGACGGACAGCCGCGCCGCGCCGCAGAACACCCAGGGCCCGTCGCTCACGCCGGCGGCTCCGCGCCATCCGGCGTGCTCTCCGGCGCGCTCTCGGCCGGTGCGGCTCCCGCGCGCCACCACAGGCCGAACATGATGAGGATGCCGGCGAGCGGCACGAGCGCGGCCAAAAAGCCGACCACCAGCCAGTTCAGCAGGTCGCCGGCGGTCCTGCGCGCCGCGAAGTACCCAAGCAGCATGCAGATCACCATCTGTGGGCCGAGGGCGTAGAAGTACCAGGCGGCCTTGTAGGCGATCCAGGCCGGGCTCGGATCGGTCATCGTGCGTACACCGCGAGCAGGCGCCGGACCGTGGTGCGCAGGTCGGCGACCGCCTCCGGCGGCGCCACCGGGCGTGCCTGGTCGGCGAAGCGCAGCAGGTGGTGCGACAGCCAGCGCTCGTCCATGTAGGGCTGCTCGGCGAGGCACGAGCCGTCGGCGAGCGGTCGCACCGGCTGACGCTCGGCGATCCAGCGGTGCACGGTTGGGCTGTACCACACAGTGGCCGTCTTGGGCGCGTAGCTCCCCGAGGCGGGGATGCCCTCGCGCCGGTACAGCTCCAGTTGCACGTCGGGGCGCGGCTCGAAGCGCTCGTCGAGGAGCCGCGCCGACTTCGTGGTGGCCACGCGGAACACGCGCCTGCCGCCGGCGGTGCGGCACCAGCAGACGTAGTACCACTCACCGCGGCTGTGGACGAGCAGGTAGGGCTCGACGGTGCGCCGGCTGATGCGCTCGGTGCCCTCGGTCCAGTACTCGATGTCCAGCAGGCGGCGCTCGACGATGGCCGTGTTGACGGGGTCGAGCACGTCGTCGGCGGGAAGGAGGAGGTCGCCGCTCACGAGCGTCGGCGCCGTGCCCTTGCGGGCGCCGCGGAGCTTGGCGGCGGCGCTGGTCAGAGCGGCGCCCGTAGTCGTGGGCAGCTGGCCGCCGACGAGCTCGATGGCCAGCAGCAGCGTGTCGGCCTGCAGCGGAGACAGGCGCGCCGGGCGCGCGAAGGCGGGGCCGGCGAGCTCGCACGAGACGCGCAGCTTGGTGCGGCCCTCGTACTCGGCGTAGAGCAGGGAGCCGTCGCCGCCGAAGTTGACCAGGTTGAGCAGGCGGACGTCGGCGCGCAGCTCTTCGGCGGAGACCCCGAGGGCGGCGCGGATGGCGGCGACGTCGAGCAGCGCCTCATCGTCGCCGCAGCTCTGCAGCAGATACGTGGTGAGCGTCGCGAGGCGCGTGAAACGGTCGACCTCCACGCGCCAGTCGCCGGCCCCGCGGCGCCGGCG
>JAPLCM010000168.1 GCA_026392275.1 Actinomycetota bacterium
CACCTGGTTGAGGGCGAGGCCCTCGACGTCTGAGCCCTCGCCGCGGGCCGTGGACTCCTCGATGCGGCGCAGCGCGAGCTTGACGGCCTCGTCGGGCTCGGGCGTGGCGAACTGGTCAGGCATGCGGGTGGTTTTCCACGAGATCAACGTAGTCTTTGCGCAGCGGGTGCCCGATGAAGTCGTCCTTGAGCAGGATGCGGCGCAGATCGGGATGCCCGAGGTACTTGATCCCGACCATGTCCCACGACTCGCGCTCGTGCCAGTCGGCGGCCGGCCACACGTCGCACACGGTGTCGACCTCGGCCTCAGCCGTGGGCACCTCGACGTGCAGCTCCAGATAGGTGTTGGTCTTCCAGGAGTACACGTGGTACACGCTCTCGAGGTGCTTCACCCAGTCGACGCCGGCCACAAAGTTGAGCGTCTCGTAGCCGATCTCGGGGTGCGCCTTCAGGCGCCGCGCCGCGTCTTTGAGCGCGGCGCGCGCGCAGCGCGCCACGACGGTGTCGGGCTCCTGCACGCGCACGTCCGTGAGTTCGGCGAAGTCGGCGGCCAGGAGCGCGGCGATGGCGTCCATGTCCATGGGGTTCGTGCCGATCTCGAGAGCCAAGATCAGGCCCCCCCGCCGGCGCCGGGCGCCGGTACGGCGGCGGCCGGCTTCGGGGTCTCGGCGACGAACTTGTGCTGCTGGATCTTGACTTGCAGCTCCAGCAGCCCCTGAAACAGAGCCTCGGGGCGCGGCGGGCAGCCCGGGATGTAGACGTCGACGGGCACGATCTTGTCGACTCCGTTGACCACGTTGTAGCCGTCGTAGAAGGGCCCGCCGCTGGTGGCGCAGGCGCCCATGGCGATGACCCACTTGGGCTCCGACATCTGGTCGTACAGGCGCTTCAGCACCGGCGCCATCTTCTCGTTGACGGTACCGGCGACGATCATGAGGTCGCACTGGCGCGGCGTGGGCCGGAAGACCTCCATACCGTAGCGCGCGACATCGAAGCGTGCGAAACCGGAGCTGAGCATCTCGATGGCGCAGCAGGCGAGGCCGTAGGTGAACGGAAACACGGAGTGCGAGCGCGCCCAGCTGAAGACGAAGTCGGCGGTCGTGGTGATGACGTTGGGCTCCTGGAAGTGCTCCAGCTTGGGGTAGCGCATCAGGCCCACTCCAGGGCGCCCTTGCGCCACGCGTACAGCAGCCCGAACCCCAGCACGGCGATGAAGAGCACCATCTCGACGAACCCAGCCGTGCCCAAGGTGCGGAACACGAGCGCCCAGGGGAACAGGAACACGGCCTCCACGTCGAACACCAGAAACAGCAGCCCGAAGACGTAATAGCGCACCGCGAACGGCGCCCAGGGGTTGCCCACCGGCGGGATGCCGCACTCGTAGGGCGCCAGTTTCTCGGGCGTGAGATGGCTCGGGTTGATGAGCTTGGAGAAGAGGAGAATGAGCACGACGAGCGCACCGCCGGCGGCGATGAAGAGCCAGACGTAGATCCAGTCTGTGAGGTAGGCGCTCGTCATGAGAAAAGGCAGACCCGGGCACCGGGCGCGCGCGACCGGGCCGAGTCGTCGGGG
Organism: Actinomycetota bacterium; assembly: GCA_026392275.1. Classification (GTDB taxonomy): domain Bacteria; phylum Actinomycetota; class Thermoleophilia; order UBA2241; family UBA2241; genus CAIXSE01. The sequence goes on from JAPLCM010000168.1 coordinate 1,572, forward strand.
CGGAATATACCAAAGGCCGCGCGCACGGCGCAACCTTTCGGGAAACCTCCTCGGTATCCCCTGCTCGTCGAATGCGTGCAGGCATTTCTGCTCGCTGCGCGACGATCTGGCCCGTCTTCGGGCGCTGCTCGGGGGGCACGCCCGGGCTCGCGTTGACCGGCGTCGCGGGCCACCCTAAGATGAAAGGGATGCATACCCCCGGCTTGAGGAACCCCCCTCGTGAGCGTCGGCCCGCTGGAGATCGTCATAGTGCTCGTCCTCGCGCTGCTCGTCTTCGGGCCCAAGGGGCTGCCGCAGGCAGGCAAGAGCTTGGGCCATGCCATGCGCGAGTTCCGCAAGGCCACCCAGACGGCGCGCACAGAGCTCGGCCTCGACGAGGTCGCCGAGGGCGTCAAGGACCTCAAGTCGTCCATGAGCGTCGACCTGGGCCTCAACGACATCAAGTCGTCCATGAACATCGACCTTAAGGCCGCCACTGCTGCCGCCGTCGTCGCGCCGCCGGCCGACAAGCCGGTGCCGGTGGCGGCCACGGTCAGCGACACCACTCCAGTGGAGGTGGCGGCCGTGGAGACGGCCGCCGAGCCCTCGAGCGCCGCGGAGATGGTCGCCGAGCCCGCGA
>JAPLCM010000332.1 GCA_026392275.1 Actinomycetota bacterium
TGGCGGACGACCGTCGTCGACCGCTACATCGACCGGTTCGTCGAGCTGGTCCAGGGCGCGGAGGACGCCGGCGAGGTCAGGCCCGTGAACGTCCGCTTCCTCGGCGAGGTGCTCCGGCAGATCGGCTTCGTGACGCGTGACGAGCGTGTGCTGCGCGCCAGCGGGCTCACCAGCGAACAGGCGGTGCTGGAAGTCGATGCGCTTCTCTGGGAAGGTATGCTTCTAGCGTAGATCGCCGGATGCGGACGGCGCGGAAGACGCCCTCCGGACGTGGGGAGAGGAGGATGGCTTGAGTGCGGGAGCGGGATCTGCCGCCTACGCGGAGCCCCGACCGGTCCGCAAGCTCGGGAGGGCGCTGCGCCGGCGCCGGCGCCTGCGTGTGGGCATCACGCAGCTCTTGTACGTCCTCGCCGGGGTCGCCCTGGGACTGCTGCTGCCGCTGATCCCCGTAGGCTTCACGGTGTCCCAGGCGGGGGCCGCCCAGATGCTGTTCGCCGTGGGCGCGGGCCTTCTCACGTTCATCGGCGTAGTCTTCTCGCTGCTGTTTCTGGTCGTGCAGTTCGGTTCCACTACGTTCACACCCCGCCTCAACCTCTTCCACAGCGCACCGATCGTCTGGCATGCGTTTGCGTTCTACACCGGGGTGCTCGTCTTCGCCTTCGTCGCCGCCCTCAGCACGAGCGGCGACGATCGCATGACGGGTCTTGTCCCTGTGGTCACTATCCTGCTCCTGCTCGTGGCGATTGCCCTCTTCCGTAGCTTGCAGATGCGTGCCTTCAGCTCCATCCAGCTCGCCTCCACGCTCGCCCAGGTCACGCAGCGCGGGCGCGAGGTCCTCGACGGGGTGTATCCGGACAAGCCGCTGCCTGAGGCCGGCGGTACCGGGGGTCCACGGGCCTTGCCCGACGGGCGGCGTGACGTGATCTGGACCGCTGGGCCCGGCATCGTGCAGGCCATCGACGTCCCGCGCATCATCAGTGCCGCGCGCGATGCCGACGCCGTCGTCGAGATCGTGGTCCCGATCGGCGAGATGGTACAACAGCATGCCCCGGTGGCCGTCGTCCGCGGCACTGCCGACCCGTCGCTTGACGCGGTGGTACTGAAGGCGATCCGGACCGGTGCGGATCGCACCTTCGAGCAGGATCCCGCACTTGCGCTCCGGGTTCTCGTCGACATCGCGCTGCGGGCGGTATCGTCGGCCATCAACGACCCGACCACGGCGGTTCAAGTCCTCGACAGCGAGGAGAGTCTGCTGCGGATGCTCATCAGGCGCGACCTTAACGTCCAGGAAGTGACGGGGCCGCACGGCAGTGCGCGCGTGCTGCTGTCCCTGCCGGACTGGGGGGATTACGTTGCTCTGTCTTTCGACGAGCTCATCGAGATGGGCGCCGACCACGGGCAGGTCCGGCGGCGCCTCGAGCGCCTGTTACAGGACCTGATCGCGCTGGCGCCGGCCAGTCGCCGCGCGCCGCTGCAACTGCGTCTGGACAGCCTCACGTCCGGGCGACCGCCGGTCGAGCCAGCCACGCCGCCGACCAAGTGAGCTGTAACGGGGGCGCACAATGATCTGGGCCATACTCGCTATCCTTGGCGTCCCCTTGTGGGTGATCGCCGGGGGCATCGCCTACATGATCCTTCTGAACCGCCACCTTCGTCACCGTGAGGGGGACATGCCCGTGCGAGCCCGCTACGCGACGGGCAAGCGCTGGCGCCGAGGGCATGCGGTGTGGGTCGGAGACGTGTTCGCGTACCGCAGCAGCCCATCCAGTTGGAACGAGTCCCTCGACCTGGTCCGATCCGCGACGCTGCGGGAGCTCACCGTCGAGGAAGCTCACGCGCTGCGGCGCCTCGATGGTCCCATTGTGGCAGTCCTCTCGACCGACGGTCATGCGATAGAGGTCGCCGCCGCCGGTTCGCAGAAGGATGCCCTGCTCGGCCCGTTCGCGGCTGAGAGAAACGAGAAGGGATAGGAACATGATAGGTCTCGCGACCATCATGGTCATCATCATCGTCTGGGGCGCGGTCTCCGGGCCGCTCGACCGGCGCGGGGTCACCTCGGCGATCGTCTTCGTGGGCGCGGGCTTCGTCGTCGGGACTTCGGCGCTGGGTTGGCTCGACGTCTCCGTGGAGAGCGAGGTGGCGCAGCGCCTCACCGAGATCGCCCTCGTGCTGCTGCTCTTCAGCGACGCGGCGCGCCTCGACCTCCGGGCGCTGCGACACGAGCTCGGCTGGCCGAGCCGCCTCCTGCTCATTGGGCTGCCGCTGACCATGCTCGCCGGTGCCGGGGTCGGCCTGCTCGTCTTCCCCGGCATGGCGCTCGCCTCCGTCTTCCTGCTCTCCATCATGCTCTCGTCTACCGACGCCGCCCTCGGCCAGAAGGTCGTCACCGACCCGTCCGTGCCCGACCGCGTGCGCCAGGCGCTCGACGTGGAGAGCGGCCTCAACGACGGCCTCGCCGTGCCCTTCTTCCTCGTCGCCCTCGACCTCGCCAACGCCGAGCTCACGACGGGAGTCACCTGGGCGGTCGTCAGCAACGCTGCCGAGCAGATCGGCTGGGGGCTCGCCGCCGGGCTCGCTGCGGGGTTCTTCGGGGCATTTCTCTTTCGCCTCTCTGCGCGTCGCGGCTGGATCGGCAGCGAGTGGCGGCAGATCGTCGTGCTGGCCGCCGCGCTCCTTGCCTACGCCTTTGCCCTGACGCTCGGCGGCAGCGGCTTCATCGCCGCCTTCGTCGGGGGCCTCGCCTTTGGACGCTTCTCCGGCCAGGAGGGCTCGGCCGTCACCCTCTTCACAGAGGAGACCGGTGGCCTGCTGGCCGCCGTGACCTGGATCGGCTTCGGCGCCCTCGCCCTGGGCCTCGCCCTCCCGCACGTCACGTGGCAGGTCGCACTTTACGCGGCTCTCAGCCTCACTCTCGTGCGCATGCTCCCGGTGGCGATCGCCATGGCGGGCCAGGGGGTCCGGCGTCCGACCGTGGCCTTCATCGGCTGGTTCGGCCCGCGTGGCCTCGCCTCGGTCGTCTTCGCCCTGCTGGTCGTCGAGCGGGGCGTGCCCGAGGAGCAGACGCTTCTCACCACGGTGGTGGTCACCGTGGCGCTGAGCGTCCTGCTGCACGGCCTCACCTCAGCGCCCTTGGCGAACGCCTATCAGCGCTGGTACAAGAGTCACGCCAAGGTGCATCCGGCAGCGGCGGAGGCGGCGCCGGCAACGATGCCGCGTCGGCGGCGTCAGGTCGGGGCCGCCGACCTCGAGCGGCTGCGCAAGGGCGAGCGGCCGGGCTGAGCAGTAAGCTATTGCAGGGGGCTGCGTAACCCCACCATGGGGAGGACGGGATGAACGTGCCTGCGTCGGGTAACACCGGCGTCGCGAAGGTCGAACGCCGCGCTGCCACGCCCATCGCCGGCGCCGTCGCCGGCATCCTCTTCGCCGTGCTCTTCAGCGTCAGCGTGACGATCATGGCCACGACGATGGCCGACCTCTCCCAGGACACCGGCGCCTGGCTCGAGAGCGGCGCGGGAGCCTTCAAGTTCGCTCTCGCGCTGATCCCCTTCGCGGGGCTCTTCTTCCTCTGGTTCATCGCCGTGGCGCGGGAGCGTCTGGGGCGCTTCGAGGACCAGTTCTTCGCGACCGTGTTCCTCGGCAGCGGCCTGCTCTTCCTGGCGATGATCTTCGCCGCCGCCGCCTCGGCGGGCGCCATGGTCGCGGCCTATGCGCAGGACCCTGCGGGGTTCGCCGCCAGCAGCACCTACTTCTACGCTCGCCTGATGGTGGCGCAGATCTTCAGCGTCTACGCCCTGAAGATGGCCGCCGTCTTCCTCATCTCTCAGGCCACGCTCTGGCTGCGCACCGGAGTTCTGCCGAAGTGGATGGCCCTGCTCACTTACGCGCTGGCGCTGGTCCTGCTCTTCATCTTCACGCAGTCCCAGTGGGTCATCCTCATCTTCCCGGCGTGGGTGCTCATGGTCAGCGTCTACATCCTCGTCACGCATCTGGCTGGGGGCCGGCCGGCGGCGCTGGCCGACGCGGTGGCGCCGAAGAGCCGATGAGGTCGCGCGCCTTGAAGAGCGTCGGCGCCGGGGCGCGGCTCGTAGTGGCCCACGACCTGCCGCGGCACGCCGCGGCGCTCACGTACTACCTCGTCCTCGCCGTCTTCCCGATCCTCATCGTGGTCACGGCGCTGCTCGGCCTCGTCGGGCTCACGCCCGCCGCGCTGCAGACGCTGCTCGACGCCGTCGCGCAGCTCGGCTCGCCGTGGGCCGTCGAGTTCGTGAGCGGCGTGCTGGACAGCGTTCTCACGGGCAGCGGCACGCCTCTGCTGCTCAGTGCCGGCGTCCTGCTGGCGCTGTGGACGACCTCGGGATATGTGGCGGCCTTCATGTGGGCCGCCGGCGAGATCTGCGGCGCGCGCGAGACGCGGCCCTGGCTTGGCGGCCTCGCCCTGCGCCTCGGGCTCGCGCTCCTGCTCGCCGTGCTGGTCGCCTTGGCCACGCTGGTCGTACTGTTCGCCACCCCGTTCGCCCAGTGGCTCGGCGAGCTTCTGGGCATCGACGAGGCGGCGGTCGGTTTCTGGACGACCGTGGACTGGCCGTTCTTCTTCGCCCTCGCTGTGGCCGTCTTCCTGCTGCTGTACCGCGCCGCGCCCCACAGCCACCGGCGGCGCGTCCGCGATGACCTCGTCGGCGCCTTCTTCGGCGTGGCCGTCTGGCTGGCCGCTTCCGCCGGCTTCAGCGTCTACCTGGCGCACTTCGGCTCGTACGATCGCGTCTACGGCGTGCTCGGCACTGCGATCGCTTTCCTCGTGTGGGCGTGGATCCTCGACCTCACGGTGCTCGGCGGCCTTGAAGTGAGCCTGGCTCTGGGGAAGAGGCACGCGAGTGTGCCGGAGGCGAATGAGAATGATCTCGACGCGCGAGAGCCGCGGGCAGTGGGTTGACGCCCGGAGCGCGCTCACAGGAAGCGCCACGCAGGCGCTGATCACTGTCCGGTACGCCCGTCCGGCGCGACCCCGAGGCAGTGAGGCGAACGCGGTAGTCCCAGACTCGGCGCGCTTTCAGATCCCCGGATCAGCCCAGGGATGCGCCTTCGACGGCGGCCGATGGCTTCACGTCCGGCAGGCGCATCATGCGGAAGGAGTTCATGAACCCGAGGAGACAGGCGAGAATGGGCACCAGCATCGCCACCTGGAGCGCACGGTTGCCTGCGGCGGTGTTGATGTCGATGATCTCCTGCTGGATCTCGTCGGGCTGGTCGGCGAGCAGCTCTTCGAGCTGCGTGGTGCTCACGAACTCGGCATTGTCCTCCAGCACGGTGGCGATCTGCTCCTGATCCGCCGGTGGGATCACTGTGCTCGACTCGGTCATGCTGACGAAGCTCATCGACAGAGCCGCCAGGAGGATGCCACCCGCGATCGCCAATCCGAACGACAGCCCAAAGGAGTTGCCGGCGGAGTTGACTCCGGCGGCCTCGCTGACCCGTTCCTCCTCGATGGGGGCCAGGATGTAGTTGTTGAGCTGCGAGACTAGAAGGCCGAGGCCCGTTCCGGCGATCAGGAGTGGAACCAGAAGCGACAACCCGGATTCGCCGCGGGGAATGACCGGGATGATCACCACCATCCCGACGAGCGCGAGCCCGAACCCCAGGCGGATGAGGCTGGCCGGGCGTCGCTTGCCCGCCCTCTTCCCGGCGAGCAGCGCCACGGCGAACATGGTGAGTGAGAGCGGGGCCATGGACAGGCCGGCCTGCATCGCGTTGTACTCCAGCGTCACCTGCAGATAGAGCGGGAGCGCGATCATCGCACCACCGATGGTGATCTGCTGGAGCACCATCTGCGAGACACCGACGCGGAAGTTCGGGACCTTGAACAGGTCCGGATCGAGCAGCGCCACCTTGCCCTCACGCTTGCGCCTGATGAGCCAATAGGCGAGCGCACCGAGCGCAACGGCACCGACCGCCATGATCAGCAGGACGAACTCGCCGCCTTCCTGCCAGACGAGGATGCCGAGCACGATGCCGCCCATGCCGACGATGGAGAGAGCGGCGCCGACCACGTCGATCTTGCGCAGACCCGTGTACGCCACGTCGCGCACCAACTTGATGTTGACCAGCACGATCGCGATGATGACGACCTCCATCAAGAAGCCGACGCGCCACGACAGGTAGGTGGTCACGAAGCCCCCAATCAGCGGGCCGATCGCCGCGCCGACCGCCGCCGACGCCCCGACAAGTGCGTAGGTCTTCTTCATCGCGAGGCCTTCGAAGTTGCCGTGGATGAGGGACTGCATGGCGGGCAGCAGGAGCGATGCACCGAACCCGCCGATGAGCGCCCAGAAGATGACGACAGCGGTCATGCTCTGGGCCAGCGTCATCGCCAGGGCGCCGATCGCATAGGCCAGCAGACCCAACACGTAGGCACGCTTGCGCCCGATGAGGTCGCCCAGCTTGCTGCCGATCAGGATGAACGCGGCGGAGACCAGTGCCTCGAGCGCAATGGCGGACTGGACGCTGCTGACGGA
>JAPLCM010000326.1 GCA_026392275.1 Actinomycetota bacterium
GGTGCCATCCGACCGGACGGCGATGTAGGCGGGTCAGTAGGCGTCGAGAGGTATGCGCTTGACGACCTCCTGCGATTCGCTCGCGACCACCGCGCAGAAGAATTCCATGGGGCCCGCATTCGCCATCGTCCAGGGGTCGGATGGGACCAGCGCGGTGCAGACGACGTAAACCTTGCTGCCGTCGGGCAGCACGCCCACGCCCACGGGCAGGAAGTGCTTGAACTTGTCCGACTTGAGAGACACGACGGCGATGTCGGCGAGCGTGACCGGGTCGACGATGCGCAGCGCCTTGCGTTTGTAGTCGCTGCAGAAGATCCGGCTGTCGTCCGGATCCACGGCGATGCCGCCGATAACCCCGCACGAGACTCGCTTGACGATCTGCCAGGTCTCGAGGTCGAGCAGGGCGAGGCCGCCGCCGACCCCGGACGTGAAGATCGTGCGCCATTCGGCGGAGGTGTGTCTGCCGCGGGTGAGAGCGTCCGTCGTAGCGATGTAAGCGTGCTTGCCGTCGAAGCTCACCGCCAGATCCTGGCCGTCGCGAAGCTCGGGCAGCGTGCGCACCACCTTGGCGGAGGCCGCGTCGACGACCTGCAGGCCGGCCTTGGAGAGTACCAGCACCAGCGCCCCGTCCGGAGAGCAGGCCACCGCGGAGGAGCACGTCTGGATCTGCGTGTACGGGTACCTGGCGGTGGCGGTCATCGTCCGCCGTTTCGACGGGTTCACGCCGGGCAGGCGGATGCTTGCCACTTTCTCGCGCGTCTCGGCGTCGACCACCCACACCACCGGCTCGTCCTGATCGACCACGTAGATGAGCCGCCCGTCCGGGGCCACGGCGACGCGCCCGAGATCACTGCCGATGCGTGGCCGAAAGGCCAGCGTGTCGGTCTCGGAGTCGATGAAGGCCAGAGCGCCGCTCGACCCTTCGGCGCCGCGGGAGTCGGTCTCGCCCACGTAGGTGAAGCGGGGGAGCGCAAGGCGGCGTTCGATCTCGGCGCGGTCCACGGAAGCCGCGGGCGTAGCGGCGGTGGTCGCGGCGATCTTGTCGCCCGACCCGCCGGCGCCGCTCGCGGGGGTGGCGACGCCTGAGGCGCCGGTCTGCGGGGTTGATGCGGCGCTACCGTCGGTCGAGCCGGAGCCGTTCGTCCCGCAGCCGGCGAGGAGTAGCGCGACGCACGCGGCTGCGATCATGAGGACACCGTGCCCACCCGCCGGATTCGCGCGCGCTGTCATGACCGCCTCCCCCACAAGACGCCGCCTGCACTTGTGCAGGACTCTAGGCGCGCGGCGAGGCCGTGGCAAGGGGGGACACGGCGCTGTGCACGCCGGGGAAGCCCCGCGGCTGTGCTGCCCGGCGCGGGACGCGCGGCCTACCAGACCGGCGGAGCGAACACCTTGCGCACGTACGGCGACGTGAACAGCTGCAGGGCCGCAGCGTAGTCGGGGACGAACGACATGGGCTCACCAAGCTCGGGCGGCGGGTCGAGTGCCTCGACATCGAGGATGAGGTGGTCGCTCGATGCCCCGAGGACCTCGATGTGAGGAAACACCGGGCGGAGACCCTCAGGCCGGGCGTCCTGGCGGCCGATCGCGCAGATGGCTCGCCGCCGCAGGCCGCGATCGCGGAAGACGGCGCGGTTGCCGAAGGCGTCCTGGGAGCTCAGGACTCCCCTGGGCATCGAGGGTTTCACCCGGCACTCGACGACCGCGGCGCGAACGATGAACGCATCGAGACGCAGCGACGGCAGCAACTGCTGCCGAGAGAGCGTGTCCGTGCCGAGCAGGATGGACTCGCCGATGCGCAGGTTGTCGATCTCCGGGGGCATCCCGCCGGCCAGCGCCAGCGGGAGGTTGCTCGAGTTGCCGCCGGAGACGAGCAGCGGGCGGCCCACGATCTCCGCGGCGCCGTGCGCCAACTCGACGAGCTCGCCGAGATTCTCGCTGGTGGGGACGACGGTGCCGTAGCAGGTGAGATTGGTGCCGAGCCCCGCGACCAGCACGTTCTTGAGCTCCCTGACCTCCGTGAGCAGCGGGAACAGCTCCTCGGGAAGCACTCCTTCGCGCAAATCGCCGACGTCGACCATGATGACCACGCGGTGGATCTCGCCGATGCTGGCCGCGGCCGCGTTCAAAGCCTTGATGGTCTCGAGCTCGCAGTTGAGCGAGACGTCGGCCGCGCGCACGGTCTCCATCGCGAGCTGCGGCTCAGCGGACCGCAGCAGCCACAGCGGCGCCCGGACGCCGACGCGGCGAAGGTTCCAGAGATTGAGATGGCGTGAGTCGCCGAGAGCGGTCGCCCCGCCGCGCAGCATAGCTTCACCCACGTCGCCGTCGCCGCACGTCATCTTGGTGACACCGACGATCTCGGTGTCGGGCATGAGCTCAGCAAGAGTACGCGTGTTCTGTTCGATCGCCTCGAGGTCGACGTGCAAGATGACCGCGCCTGGTCCTATCACGCTCCGCCCTCTCTCTCTGCTCGACCCGCGCCGCGGGCAGGTGCCATGATCGCGCGTGCTGTCATGACCGCCTCCCCATAAGACGCGGCATACATCTACGCACGACTCTAGGCGTGCTGAAGAGCCGGAGCAAGCGCACTGGCGCTGCTCAGCCGACGACGACGATGCCGAGGTAACCGTCGACGGTGAGGCGGTCGCCGGTGTGGATGAGATCGGTGGCGAGAGGCACGCCGGTCACGCACGGCAGGCCGTACTCGCGGGCGATGATGGCGCCGTGGATCAGCATGCCGCCGCGGCGCTCCACGATGCCCGCGGCCAGCGGCACCACGAAGGTCATCTCGGGCGCGATGGCGTCGCAGACAAGGATCTCGCCGTCTTCGAACGCGGCGAGATCCTCCCGATCGGCGACCACGCGGGCGAGGCCGACGGCGAGGCCGGGCCCTGCCGGCTGCCCGACGATCTGGCGCGCCTGGCGGCGTACGCCGGAGGGCGGCGCGCTGGGGCCGGCGGGCGTAGCCTGCCCGGCCTCTCCAGCCACCGGCGGCGGCGCACCGTGCGGCGACGGCAGCGTGACCTCGCGGGGCCGCAGGTCGTCGTCGACCTGCAGGCCACGGCGGGCCGCCTCATTCAGAGCCGCCGTGAGCAGGCGCTCGAGGCGGCCGAGGTACAGGTTGTCGTCGTCGCGCAGACGCCAGCTGGCGCGGCCAAGATCGAGCAGCTCGGCCGCGCGAGCCTGCTCTCCCTCGGGGTGCGCCTCGATGAAGCGCCGCGCACGCTCCGCCGGGTCGGGTCGCGCCGGGGTAAGCCCCGCGGGTCGGCGGGCGAGCCGGCGTGCCACGGCCAGCACCTCCTCGCGGGCGGGGTCATGGACCGCGTCGCGGTCGGTACCAGTGGCGGCACCAGTGGCGGTACCAGTGGCGGTACCTGCCCCAGCCGACAGCATAGGCGCGCCGGGCGACGCCCCTCCCTGCCCACCGAGGCCGGCGGCGTCGCCGAACTCGGTGAGGTACTCGGTGAGCGCGCGCGCTGCAGCCGCCTCGTCCCCGTCGCGCAGGCAGGCGGCCAGCTGTTCCAACGCGGCGTTGCGTCGCAGGCTGAGCATGGGCGTGGCGGTGAGCAGGTCGGTGAACTCATAGGGGTCCTCGGGGCGCACCACGTCGTTGTAGGCGCTGCCGAAGAGGCGGGCGCCGTGGGCGAACGGGATGAAGTCGGCGATGTACACGTCGACGCCGCGGTCGTGCGCAGCCTTGCGATCTTGCAGGGCCGCGCGCAGGCCGGCGTCGTCCAGGCCTTCGAGCGGCGTGGCCGCCAGGCGATCGGCCGCGGCCACGAGGGACGGGATGTCCTCGTCCTCGATGCGCCGCCGCAGACGCTGCAGGCTGTCGTAGCTTCGCGTCAGGCTCAGGTACGCGGCGCGTCCGTCGCCGGCCTTGCCGGCCAGCGTGGTGATCGGGCGCGACTGAAGCGCGAAGAGCTCGTTGCGGCGCAGCGTCCACTCGACGTCCTGCGGCGCCTCGAAGTGCCGCTCGGCGCGCTGAGCCAGGCCGAACACGCGCGGCACCTCGTCGGCGGCCAGCGGCGCCGCGCCGCGGCGGTCGCCGGGCAAGGGCATCAGGCGTACCCCGTCCGCCGCCGCCGACATCATCTCGAGGCGCTCGGCCTGATGGTGCTCAAGCAGGGCGCCGTCACGGCGGTCGAGCGTCCAGCGGTCGGGCTCGACGACGCCGTCCACGAGGCCCTGGTTGAGACCGTGCACAGCTTCCAACAGCGCCTGCGTGTCGTTCTCCGGGTGACAGCTGAACGCCACGCCCGAGCGCTCGCCGGCGACGATCTCCTGTACCACCACCGCCATCACGCTGCGTGTGGGGTCGAGCCCCAGTTCGCGCCGGTAGAGCAGGGCCGCGTCCGACCACAGCGAGGCCCACACCAGCTTGACGTGCTCGAGGATGGCATCGACGCCGCGCACATTGACGTACGACTCATGGAGACCGGCGAACGAGGCGCCCGCTGAGTCCTCGCCGGGCGCCGAGGAGCGCACCACGGTGGCAACGCCCGCGAAGCGCGCGGCGATCGGCTGCGCCAGCGCCGCGCGCAGGTCGGGCGGCAGCGGCGTGGTGAGAAAAAGGCTGCGGATGCGCAGCGCCGCGTCCCACAGTTCCTCCCAGCGCATCTCGGCGAAGTCCTTGCGCTCGAGCTCGAAGAGGATGCGAACGCCCAGCCCGGTCGCCTCGAGGTACGCCGCGTAGACGTCGGTGGTGACGGCCACGAACGACGGCACCACGATGCCGGCGCGCGCCATGCGCGCCAGCGCCAGCGCCTTTCCGCCGACGCGCGCCGCCACGCGCTCGTCGATCTCTGTTTGCGGGATGACGTAGGCCGGGCCCGTCACCACGCTACCTCATGTGCAGTTCGGTGACGTTCTGGAAGCGGCTGACGATGTAGTACGTGTCGACCTCGAGCTCGACCAGCGCGCTCGTCGGCGAGCTCGCGAACGGGCGCAGGTGCGGGTGGCGCCTCAGAAACGCCGCGAGCTGCGCGGCGCGCTCCTCGCCTTCGAGCTCGCGCGCTGTGCCGACCGCCGTAGCGGCCACGGCGCCGTGAAAGTCGAGGTCGTCGTCGGAGCGGCTATCCACGAGCATCGCCACCTGTGGCTCCGCGCTCAGGAACTGAAACTTGCGCGTCGCCCGCGTGGTGCTGAAGAAGAGGTGCCGCAGGTCGTCGGACGCACGCACCGCCACCAGGCTGGCATAGGGGGACTCAGGCCCATGCGTCGCCAGAACGCCGAGGCTCTGACCGGCGAACAAGCGGCGCAGCAGCTCGAGGGGCTCGGCGGAGGCACTCATGCCTGCGGTCTTCCCCAACACGGCGCGCGACGAACACTGCCAAGCGCCGGCAGCGCCTGGTCAGGGCTCCGCGATGTGCGCCAGATGCCAGAGCGCCCCGTCGTCGGTGTACAGGCTCGCTTCGCTCTGGCCCCCTGCATAGGCGTGTTCAGCGTCGACGCACTTGAGCGCGACCAGGCCGTAGTCCGGCGGCGAGGGATCGACGGTCGCGCTCTGGTCTGTCCAGGTAGCGCCACGCGCGCTGACCCTGATGACCCTGCCGTTGAGATCCGGCCATACGCCGGCGTTGCCGACCACCCACCCCGTGGTGGCGTTGACGAAGTCCACCGCCACCAGAGGCGGCAGACCGGTGCCCTTCGAGTACCACCTCTTGCCGCCGTCGGTGGTGCCCACGCAGTAGCCCACGGAGTCGCCGCCCACGACCCATCCGATGGTGGTGCTGACGAAGTCGACGCCGTACAGGGATTCCGCGGTCCAGCTGTCCTGCCCTCTCCACGTCTTCCCCGCATTGACGGTCTTGAGGATCGTGCCGCCGGCGCCGACGGCATAGCCGACCTTGTCGCTGGGGAAGCTGAGCGCGTACAGCGTCTGAGTGGTCTTCGCGTTCTGCTTCGCCCAGGTCCTGCCGCCGTTCGCGGTCTTGAGGATCGTGCCGCCACGACCCACCACCCACCCCAGCTTCGTGGTCCTGAAATCGACCGCCGAGAGCACGTCGACCGCGGCCGTCAGCTTGCGTGTCCAGTGACGGCCGCCGTCGGAGGTCCTGAACACGCCCGCCTTGGCGCCCTGTTGCTTGGCCGCCGTCACGACGTAGCCGATGCTGGCCGTGACCATGTCGATGGCCTGGATGTCGTCGTCGGCGCCGAGGCTCCACACGTGCCTTGTACCGCCTCCCACCGCCCAGTGCACCACCTGGCCGCCCGTGCCCACCGACCAGGCCCAGCCGCCGACCACGTCGATGCCGTTGAACCAGTCGTCGACGCCGCGGTGCGGCGCCTCGCGGCCGGCGCCGGCGAGCGCCGGGCACATCAGGAGGAG
>JAPLCM010000333.1 GCA_026392275.1 Actinomycetota bacterium
CGACCCGCATGTGGTGGTCGCGTGCCTGAGCTGCCTGGCGATGGGCTATGCGCTGTTCGGTCAGTTCATCCGGCGCGGCACGGGCCTGGACGGCGAGCCCGACGAGCGCGTCGAGGCCGCGATCGTCGAGATACTGCGCGATATGGCCGGATCGGCGTTCTCCGAATAGGAGCCACAGACGGTACTCGTGACGGAGCGACCGGCTTTGCCGGCGGCGCTGTGGCCCAGCGCCTGAGATCCGAGAACCGCACGGTGCGCACGCTCGTCCCGCGCACTTCAGATGCAGCAGCCTTGACCGCGGTGGGGTGCGAGCCGCGCTCGGGCAACGTCACCGGCGCGGCCTCCGTTGGCGGGGCCATGGTGGGCGCGGCTGCCGTCGCGCGTTGCGCTTGGAGGCAACCTGGGACCTGTCACTGGGCAGCGGGAGCGACGGTGCAGCTTCGGTGGCCAAGCTCATGGCCGAGGTAGTCGGTATCGTCGAGGCAGTCCACCTGGTCGTCTGATTGGCGCTGGCGCCGGCACACTCGGGAACGCGAGCCCAGGCTCAGCTTCAGGCACGACGGGAGGGTTGCTGGAGGTCAAGAACACCTCCACGAGACTGGCCGATCCCGGCTGCTGGAGGGCCTGGGTTTGCATCCGTCGTTCGGGAAGTCGCAGCTCACAACTCGCTAGCGACACCCGCCGCACCAGAGGGGCCGGTCCGCATGTATCCGTCCGTAGCGATCGGGTAGGCGACCGGACATCGAAAGTCGTCCATTTACGGGGAGAACGTTGTGATAGTGACAACGTTGGTGCCCCCGGAAGGATTCGAACCTTCGACCTCGCGCTCCGGAGGCGCGCGCTCTATCCCCTGAGCTACGAGGGCAACGGCTGCCGAGTCTAGCACACGCGGCGGCGGCGCGGGCTGCCTGGGCGCGCGCATCTGGGCAGCCGGCGCGCGCGGGGCCCTGCGGGCCGCGCGCCGGCCGTCAGACCAGGTGCCCGATCGCCTCGGCCAGCTCGACGTCACGCTGCGTGACTCCGCCGGCGTCGTGGCTGCTGAGACGCAGGGTGACCTTGTTGTAGCGGATGTCGATGTCGGGGTGGTGCTGCCGCTCCTCGGCCACCTCGGCGAGGTGCTCGACGAAGTCGATGGCGTGCACGAAGTCGGCGAAACGGAAGGTGCGCGTGAAGGCTTCGTGCTCGAAGCCCCATTCCTCCAGCTCGCCGAGCGCCGCCTCGATCTGCTCCTGGTTGAGCGTGTCCATCGGCCCCTCCTCGGTCGCCTCTTCGGGTCGGCACCGCTTGCGGCGCCGCTATCGCCTGTCTTCCCCGCGGCCGCGCAAGGCACGCGCCATGTCGCGTTTGGCGTCGCGATCGGCCATCTCGTGGCGCTTGTCGTAGAGCTTCTTGCCGCGCGCCATGCCGATCTCGATCTTGGCGCGTCCGTCTTTGAAGTACACTTTCGTGGGCACGACCGTGTAGCCGCGTTCCCTGACGCGCTGGGCGATGCGCTCGATCTCGTGGCGGTGCAGCAGGAGTTTGCGCGTACGCAGGGGCTCGTGATTCCAGATGTTGCCCTGCTCGAACGGGCTGATGTGGGCGCCGACGAGGAAGAGCTCGGGTGCGTAGGCGGTGCCTTTGACCTCGACGTAGCTGTCGCGCAGGTTGATGCGCCCCTCGCGCAGCGACTTGACCTCGGTGCCCACGAGCACGATGCCCGCCTCGTAGGTGTCGTCGATGAAGTAGTCGTGGCGCGCCTTGCGGTTCTCGGCCACGCGTTTGATGCCGGTCTCTCGTGCCATAGCCATAGGTTACCGCATCGCTGCCGGCGGAGCGGCCGGCGGGGCGGCCGGCGGGGCCGCAAGAGCGGCCCGGAGCCGCCGGTCAGCGGCCGCGCCGGTACTGCTCGCGACCGGGCGCGCCGCGGCGCGGCGGCCGCGCGCCCGTCGAGCGTCGGGCGGGCGTGCGGTTCCTGCCCGTGAGCGGCCTGTCCGGGCCCTCGAGCGCCGGCACGAGGTCGACCTTGCCGCGCAGCCGGTCGATGTGCTCGACCTTGACGCTGACGGCGTCGCCGAGGCGGTAGCGGCGCCCGGTCGCCTCGCCGACGAGCGCCGATTCGTGCTCGCTCACCTCGAAGCGCTCCCCGCCGAGACGGCGCGAGGAGAGGAATCCCTCGAAGACCGCGGCGAAGCGCACGAACAGGCCGCCGCCCACGAGGCCGACGACCTCGCCGGCAAACTCCTGCTCCCAGCCCTCGTCCTGCAGACGCTGCTCGAGCAGGAAACAGAGGGCGACGTCGTCGGCGTCCATCTCCAGGTGGGAAAGTTCGCGCTCGCGCGCGGAGCAGTCTTCGGCGGCGGCGGCGAGTTCGGCTTCGCCCAGCTCGCCGCCGCCCTCACCGAGGTGATACAGCAGGCTGCGGTGAGTGACCAGATCCGGGTAACGGCGGATCGGAGACGTGAAGTGCAGGTACGCAGGGCTCGCGAGCCCGAAGTGCCCGAGATTGGCCGGGCTGTAACGCGCCTGCTTCAGGGAACGCAGCAACAGCGTCGACCAGGCATGCCTGCCGCGACCCTCCCGGGCGCTCGTCTCGGCGACGATGCGGCTGAGACGG
>JAPLCM010000012.1 GCA_026392275.1 Actinomycetota bacterium
GCCGTGAGTTGAGGACGATGGCGCGCGCCTTCACGCTCCGCACCGTCATCAGCCCCCGCCGTCGCCGGCCGAGAGGCGGGCGAAGACGACGCGCGGGATGCCGGCCAGATCGGCGCGCGCCTCCGCCGGCCTGAAGGCGCCCGCCGCCGCGAACAACGCCCGCACGGCGGCGGCCTGCCCTGCCCCGACCTCGACGGCCAGCACACCGCCGGGGCGCAGCCGAGCGGCGGCGGCGGGGATCAGCCGGCGAAGAACGGCGAGCCCGTCTTCACCGCCGTCGAGCGCCAGGCGGGGCTCGTAGTCGCGCACGTTCGGCTCGAGGGCGCGATACTCGGCCGCGGGGATGTAGGGCGGATTGGAGACGATGACGTCGAAGCGCATCCGCGCCGGCAGATCGGCGAGCAGGTCGCCGAGACGGATGTCCACGCGGCCGCCGAGGCCGAGGCGCGCCGCGTTGCGGCGCGCCACCTCTAAGGCGGCCTCGCTGACGTCGGTGGCCAGCACACGAACGAATGGGTTCTCGGCGGCCAGGGCGAGCGCGATGCAGCCGGAACCGGTGCCCACATCGAGCGCCACAGGCTCGAAGAGGCCGGGGGCCGCTGCGCCGCCCGGCCCGGGCGCCCGTTCCGGCCCGAAGCCAGGGGTCGCTGCGCCGCCCGCGCCGGCCGGCACCGCGGCCAGTGCTTCGAGCGCCACGTCCACCAGGGTCTCGGTCTCGGGCCGCGGGATCAGCACCGCGGGCGTGACCTCGAGCTCGAGGGCGCGAAAGGCGCGGCGCCCGCGGATGTAGGCGACGGGCTCGCGGGCCTGGCGCCGCATGAGGTAGCCGTCGAAGCGTCGCTCCTCAGCGCCCGTGAGCACGCGCTCCGGCGTGCGGAACAGCTCGGTGCGGCCCACGCCCAGCGCCGTGGCCAGCAGGAGCTCGGCATCGAGACGCGGCGAGCGCGAGCCGCTGGCGCGCAGCCACTGCGTGGCCGCACGGAGCGCGCCGCCCACGCTGGCCGCCACGATCACTCCCCGCCGGCGGCCGCCAGCTGCTTGCGCCGGTCCTCGGCGGCGAGCGCCTCCGTGAACTCGTCGAGCTCGCCTTCGAGCACCTCGGCGATGCGGTGGCTGGTGAGCCCGATGCGGTGGTCGCTGACGCGGTTCTGCTGGAAGTTGTAAGTGCGGACCTTCTGGGCGCGGTCGCCGCTGCCGACCATGGTTCGGCGCGCCGCGCCGCGCTCCTCGTCCTGTTTCGTCTGCTCGAGCTCGAAGAGGCGCGCCCTGAGGATGCGCAGCGCGCGCTCCTTGTTCTGCAGCTGGCTCTTCTCGTCCTGGCAGCTCACGGTGACGCCGGTGGGCACATGCGTGAGCCGGACGGCGGAGTCGGTGGTGTTCACACTCTGCCCGCCGGGCCCACGGGCGCGGAAGATGTCGACGCGCAAGTCGTTGGGGCCGATCTCGATCTCGATGTCCTCGGCCTCGGGCAGCACGGCCACCGTGGCGGTGGAGGTGTGGATGCGCCCCGCGGCCTCGGTGGCCGGCACGCGCTGCACGCGGTGCACGCCGCTCTCGTATTTGAGCGTCGAGAAGGCGCCCTGGCCCTTGACCTCGAGGGTGACCTCTTTGTAGCCGCCGTTGTCGTTCTCGTTGGCGCTCAGGATCTCGACCTCGAAGCCTTTCGCCTGCGCGTAGCGCGTGTACATGCGCGCCAGGTCGCCGGCGAACAGGGACGCCTCGTCGCCGCCGGTGCCGGCGCGGATCTCGATGATGACGTCTTTGGAGTCGTTGGGGTCGCGCGTGAGCATGCGCACGCGGATATCCTCGCTGAGCTCTTCGAGCCGGCGGCGGCCCTCGCCGAGCTCCTCCTGCGCGAACTCGCGCATCTCGGCGTCGGAGGAGTCGTCGCCGAGGAGGCCTTCGGCGTCGGCCACCGTGCGCTCCGCCTCGCGGAAGCGGCGCGCCAGGTCGTACACCTGCTGCAGCTCGGCGTGTTTGCGGGCGATGCCGCCGTAGCGCGCCCGGTCGCCCAGGACTTCGGGGTCGGCGAGCTGCGCGTTGAGCTCCTCGTAGGAGCGTTCGATCTCGTCGATGAGGTTGTCGATGGCGGCCATACGAGGAGCTTACGCCATGACCTCCACGCCTTTCACCGGCGGGCGGTCCTGGGGCTCGAGCTCGATGATCTTCTCGAGAGCCGCGATGGCCACCTCGATCTGGGCGCCGTCGGGCTGCTTGGTGGTCATCCACTGCAGCGCCAGGCCGGGCGACATGATGGCCCGCACGAAGAAACTGCTTTCGTGGCGGCCGGCGAACTTGATGATCTCGTAGCTGACGCCGGCGATGAGGGGGATCAGGATGACGCGGCTGAGGATGAGCAGGTACCACACCGGCCGGCCGACGAAGGCGAACACGAAGATGGCCACCACCATCACGATGAGCAGGAAGGACGTGCCACAGCGCAGGTGCAGCGTGCGGTAGTGCTCGACGTTCTCGACGGTGAGCTCGTCCCCGTGCTCGAGGGCGTGGATGCTCATGTGCTCGGCGCCGTGGTACTCGAAGACGCGGCGCAGGTCCTTGATCTGGGTGATGATCGCGAGATAGAGGAGGAAGATGCCCACGCGCACGCAGCCCTCGATCGCCCAGAACAGGTAGCCGTCACCGATCCAGTGCCTGAACAACCCGGTCAGGAACAGGGGCGCCACGAAGAAGAGGCCGATGGCGAAGGCGAAGGCGATGATGAGCGTGACGCTGATCTCCTTGCGGCTGAGCTGCTGTTCCTCTTCGCCGATGGATTCGTTGGCCGACATCGTGAGAGCACGCACCCCGATGACCAGCGACTCGACGAGCGCCACGACCCCGCGCACCACCGGCGTCTTGAGGATCGGGTAGCGCTGCATCCAGCTGACCAGGGGGAAGTCGTGGATGCCGATCGTGTCGTCGGGGCGGCGCACGGCCAGCGACCAGTGGCCGACGCCGCGCATCATGACGCCCTCGATGACGGCCTGGCCGCCGACCTGGGCGCGGCGCGCCCACAGGGCGGCCAGCGCCGCGACGGCGAGCGCGTTGCGGGAGAGACGTGTGATCACGGCAGGAACGGTGAAGGGCACCGCGCGGCGGGCGCTCAGGCGCGCGCGGCCGCCGGCCCGTCGACGTCGTCGGGCAGGTACGGCTTGCCGCAGGTCATCTTGCCCTCCGGGCAGATGCCGTACAGGCAGCCGGGGCCACTGCCCGTGAACAGGTTGGGCGCCAGTGCCTTGACCATGCCGCGCATCTCCCAGGCGAGCGCCCGGATCTCCCACTGGGCGCGATTGCAGCAGCGCACCTGGAAGAAGTGGCGCAGCTCGCGAACGTTCATGGTGACGACGATCTTGGTCTCGGCGGCGTTGGGGAGCACGAAGCGCGCGTCTTCTTGAACGCTCTCGCGCGTGCGGCCCTCGGCGAGGCCCAGCTCGACCAGCCTGTCGTAGGCCACGCGGGCCTGCTCCATGGCCGCGAGAAACACCGCCGCGGCCTCTGCGTTGGCAGCCACGGAGGGCGGGACGATGAAACTGTCGCCCGCCCCGAAGTTCACGTACCGCTGCGACTGCTGGTTGTAGCTGGCCACGCGGTGCCGCACCAGCTGGTGCGTGAGGGCGCGAGACACCCCATCGATGGCGAAGCTGAAGGAGGCGTGCTCGAGGGCCGAGTGGTGCCCGGAGCGCACGAGGATGCGCACGAGCTTGGCCACGTCGTCGGCGCCCATGTCGTGCTTGAGGTCGGCGGCCGACACGGGCGCATAGCACAGCCGACCCGCGATCGCGACGGCGCGGTCGGGGTCGGGCGTGTGCTGAAGGAGTGTGACGCGGAGCTCGGCGCTCAAGGCAAGGCCCCCGTCAGGCCTTGACGGCTTCAGCCTCGGTTGGTGCGGCTTCGGCAGGTGCGGCCGCGGCGACCGCGGCCTTCACGGCCTCAGCCTTCGCGGGCGCGGCCTTCACGGCCTTAGCCTTCGCAGGTGCTGCCTTCGCGGGCTCGGCCTTCTTGTCGAAGCGACGATTGAAGCGCTCGACGCGGCCCCCGGAGTCGACCAGCTTCTGCTTGCCCGTGTAGAACGGGTGGCACTGCGAGCACAGCTCGATGCGCAGCTCCGCCTTGGTGCTGCGCGTGGTGAACGTGTTGCCGCAGGAACAGTGCACGGTCGCTTCTGCGTAGTTCGGGTGGATGTCTTTCTTCATGTGAACGGATCCCTTCTGGGAGCAAACCCGGATGTCTCACGGACGGCCCACACAGGCCGAACCGGCATGATAGCACGGAACGCAGTGTCGCCGGAAATCGTTCGCGGCGTCAAACGTGGGCCGGCGTGGCGCGCCGGCCCGACCCTCAGCGCGAGTTCTTCTGCAGCGCGCTGAGGAACTCGGCGTTGCTCTTGGTCTCGCGCACCTTCTTGATGAGCAGCTCGATGGCGGCGGCCGGCTCGAGACTGTGCAGGACGCCGCGGAGCTTCCACACGGCGGCTGCCTCGGCGGGCTCCATGAGCAGCTCCTCCTTGCGCGTGCCGGTCATCTCGATGTCGATGGCCGGGAAGATGCGCTTGTCGGCGAGGCGCCTGTCGAGGCGGATCTCCATGTTGCCGGTGCCCTTGAACTCCTCGAAGATGACCTCGTCCATGCGCGAGCCGGTGTCGACCAGGGCCGTGGCGAGGATGGTGAGCGAGCCGCC
>JAPLCM010000073.1 GCA_026392275.1 Actinomycetota bacterium
GGCGCAGGTCCTCGTGCGCCGCGGCTTCGGCGACGCCTCCGCGGCGCAGGCCTTTCTCCACCCCGACTACCGCGTCCACAACCCGTACCTCATGGCCGGCATGGCCGACGCTCGCCTGCGCCTCGACAAGGCGCTGAAGCACGGCGAGCCTATCGCCGTCCACGGCGACTACGACGCCGACGGGATCACCGCGACGTTCCTCATGGTCAGCATCCTCGAACAGCTCGGCGCCGACGTGCGTTGGCACCTGCCCAACCGGTTCTCCGAAGGGTACGGAGTCTCGGGCGCCGCCGTGGAGGAGCTTGCGGCCGGCGGCGTCAAGCTGCTCGTCACGGTCGACTGCGGCATCAACGCGCGCGCCGAAGTGGCTCGCGCCGGTGAGCTCGGCATGGACGTCATCGTCACCGATCATCACGAGATGGAGGGCGCGCCGCCGGACTGCGTGGTCGTCACTCCCAAGCTGCCCGGCTACCCGTGCCCCCAGCTTGCCGGGGTGGCGGTCGCCTTCAAGCTTGCGCACGCCCTCCTCGAAGAACCCACGGAGGCGCGCGTCGAGGTGCCGCTGGCCCTGCGGCCGCTCAGCGACGTGGTCGCCATCGGCACCATCGCCGACGTAGTGCCGCTGGTCGACGAGAACCGCGCCCTGGTCAGCATCGGTCTTGGGCGGCTGCGCAGTTCGCCGCGCCCCGGGCTGGCGGCACTCATGGAGGTCGCGGGGGTCAAAGCCGAGCGGGTCGACGCCGGCGCCGTCGGCTTTCGTCTGGCGCCGCGGCTCAACGCCGCCGGCCGCCTCGAGGATGCGTCTTTGGCGCTCGAGCTGCTTGGCTGCGCCGATCGCGGCGCAGCGCTCCCTCTGGCTCTGCGCCTTGACGAGCTCAACCAGGAGCGTCAGGCCATCGAGGCCGGCATTCTGGCGGCTGCCGCCGAGATGGTCCCCGATCCGCTGCCGGCGGCGCTCGTGCTATCGTCGCCGGCCTGGCACGAGGGCGTGGTCGGCATCGTCGCCACGCGCATCGTCGAGCGCTTCAATCGCCCGGCTATCCTCCTCAGAGAGGGCGACGACGAGGCCAAGGGCTCCGGGCGCAGCATCCCGGGCTTCGACCTCCTCGGCGCCGTCGAGCGCAGCGCCGAGCACCTGCTCGCCTTCGGCGGGCACCGCGCCGCCTGCGGCCTGCGGCTGCGGCGCGAGCACATCCCCGCCTTTCGCGCCGCCTTCGTGGCGCAGGCGGCGGCGAAGCTCAGCGCGGCCGACCTCGTGCGCACGCTGCCCGTCGACGCCGTCGTCGGCGGCCACGATCTTACCCTCGGGCTCGCCGACGAGCTGGAGCTTCTGGCTCCACACGGCTTCGGCAATCGCAAAGTCACGCTATTGCTTCACGGGGCCGAGGTGGTGGGGCCGCGGCTCACTCGCGACCACCGGCACGCGCAGTACCGGGTGCGCTGCGACGGCGCCACGTGCCAGGCGATCCACTTCAACTTCGACAAGCTGAAGGAGCTCACCGAGCCCGGCCGCTTCGATGTGCCGCTGGCCCTGTCGAAGAACGAGTATGACGGCGCCGTGAGCGCCCAGGCCGAGGTCAGGGGGTTGCATCGGCTGGCCGTGCCCGACCGCGACCTGTGCGCCACTGCCTGTGACCTCTCGTGCCCCGACCGGCTCACCGGCGGCGCTCTGTGGGCCGAGCTCCTCGAAGGTCCGCCGTGGTCGCGCGGCGAGGGGCCGCGTGTCGAGGGGTCGCGCGTCGAGGGGCCGCGCGGCGCGGGGCCGGACGGCGAGCCCGCCGCACTCGCCGAGGCGCGCCGGGACGGTCGCCTCGTGGACCGTCGCCGCCGCGCCGCCGTCTCGGCGCTCGCCGCCCTGTCGGCCGGCGGCGAGCGCGTGCTGGTGCTCGTCGCCGACGTCGCTCGCCGCCGCCCGCTGCTGAGTCAAGACGTGCTCTCGCCGCAGCTCGCGCGGCGGGCGCTCTATCTGCAAGCGGCGTGCGTCGGCCGGCTCGGCGAAGCGCTGGCCGGCCCCGATCTGGTGATGACCGGCTACGACGTGGTGGCCGCGCGCCCGCAGCTTGCCGCGGCTTTCTCCCACGTCGTGCTCCTCGACCCGCCGTTCACGCGTCGCCTGCTCGCGGCAGTCGTCGCCGCGGCGCCCCAGGCGTGGGTACACGCGCTCTGGGGCAGCGGCGAAGCGGGCTTCGCGACGCAGGTCGCGGCCGCCGAGCTCGACCTCGACGCGACCATGCGGCGCGTCTGGCGCAGTCTCAGCGCCGCCGCGGGCCGGTTTGACGAAGCGCTCGAGCAGGAACTACTTCGGGGAGACCCGTTTCTGCGCGCGCCGGGCGCCGCAGCGGCGGCCCTGCGGGCGCTCCGTGACGCCGGCCTTCTGCGGATCGACGGCTCCGGCGGCTACCATCTTGAGCGGCCGCAGAGTAAGGTCGACGTCACCCACACCGACACGTACAGGGCATGGCACACACTGTTTCAGACAAGCGACTTCCTGAGGACCTGCTTGACAGCCGGGATCTGACGCAAGTCCCCGACAAGTATCGCCCGCTCCTCGACGACCTCTTCGCGGCCGTCGCCCGGTACAATCCTGACGCCGACCGCGAGCTGATCACCCGGGCCTTCGTCGCGGCCTGCGTCCTCCACGGCCGGCAGAGCCGCAAGAGCGGCGAGGCCTACATCCACCACCCCGTGGGCACCGCTCTCAACGCCGCCGAGCTCAAGCTCGACTCGGTCACCCTCGCCGCGGCGCTTCTGCACGACATCGTCGAAGACACCGGCACCCCGCTCTCCTGGATCGTCGACCAGTTCGGCGAGGAGATCGCCATGCTGGTCGACGGGGTCACCAAGCTCACCAAGATGCACTTCACCTCCCAGGAGGAGGAACAGGCCGAGAACTACCGCAAAATGATCGTCGCCATGGCCACCGACATCCGCGTCATCCTCATCAAGCTCTGCGACCGTCTGCACAACATGCACACGCTGTGTTACCTGAGCAAGCAGAAGCAGATCCAGAAAGCCAAGGAGACCCTCGAGGTCTATGCGCCACTGGCGCATCGCCTGGGCATCCACAACATGAAGTGGCAGCTCGAAGACCTCGCCTTCGCCTCGCTTCACCCGCGCAAGTACCAGGAGATCCAGACGTGGGTGGCCCAGCGGCGCGCCGACCGCGAGGACTACGTCGACGAAGCCGCCGGTTTTCTGAGCGCCGAACTTGGCAAGGCCGGTATCGGCGCCGACATCAGCGGCCGCGCCAAGCACTTCTACTCGATCTACACGAAGATGAGCCGTGGGGGCAAGGAGTTCAACGAGATCTTCGATCTCACCGGCCTACGCGTCCTCGTGAACACCATCAAGGACTGCTACGGCGCCGTGGGCATCATCCACTCCGTTTGGAAGCCTCTCCCCGGGCGTTTCAAAGACTACATCGCGATGCCCAAGTTCAACCTCTACCAGTCGCTGCACACCACGGTGATCGGCCCTGGGGGCAAGCCCCTCGAGATCCAGATCCGCACCTTCGACATGCATCAGACCGCCGATTACGGGGTCGCCGCGCACTGGCTCTACAAGGAGCGCGGCGAGCGCGACCCCGACAAGCTTGCCTGGCTGCATCAGATGATGGAGTGGCAGTCGGAGACCGGCGATTCGCGCGAGTTCATGGACACGCTGCGCATCGAGCTCTTCGAGGACGAGGTCTTCGTGTTCACGCCCAAGGGCGACGTCAAGAGCCTGGCGGCCGGCAGCACGCCGGTCGACTTCGCCTACGCCGTGCACACCGACGTCGGCAGCCACACCGTGGGCGCCAAGGTCAACGGCCGCATCGTGCCGCTGCACACGAAGCTGAGCAGCGGCGACATCGTCGAGATCATCACCAGCAAGTCGAGCCACGGGCCGTCTCGCGACTGGCTCGACATCGTCAACACGCCGAGGGCGCGGCAGAAGATCCGCCAGCACTTCCGTCGCGAGCAGCGCGAGGACAGCGAGCACTCCGGCCGCGATCTTCTGCAGGAGGTCTTACGCCGTGAGGGCCTGCCGGCCCAGAAGATCCTCGCCTCCAAGGTGTTCGGGCAGATCTGCAAGGAGATCGGCTTCGCCAAGCCCGACGACCTGTTTGTGGCCATCGGCTCGGGCCGCGTGCCGGTCAAGGTCGTGGCCAACAAGGTGATGCAGGCCTCAGGCACGATGAAGGAGGCCACGCCGCCGCCCGAGATGCTGCCCACGCGGCCTGCGCAGGAAGCCGACGAACCGCAGGCTCTCTCGGGCGATTTCGGGATCGTCGTCGAAGGCATGACCGACATCATGATCCGCATGGCCAAGTGCTGTAAGCCCATCCCGGGAGACGACATCGTGGGCTACATCTCCCTCGGCAAGGGCATCACCATTCACCGCTGCGACTGCAAGAACGCTCGCGTCCTCCTCAAGAACCCCGAGCGCTTCACCAAGGTGGACTGGCAGGGCCTCGGCGATATGGCCTTCAGGGTCGAGATCATGGTCGAGGCGCTCGACCGCAGCCACCTGCTCGTGGATCTCGCGCGCACGCTCTCGGATTCGGGCGTCAACATCGTCGGGGGCAGCATGCAGACGCTGCCCGACGGCGTCGTGCGCGACCGCTTCACCCTGGAGGTGGGCGACGTGCGTCAGCTCGACAACATTCTCGCCAACATCCGCGGCATCCACACGGTCTACGACGCCTACCGCGTCGTCTCCAGCTGAGGCCGTACCCTCGCGGCTTCTCACGCGACGCTGCGCAGGGGCAGGGGGAGCTCAGGGGGGCGCTCGCTGCGCTCGCTCCGTTCGGCAAGCAGGCCGCTGCTCGCACGGGGTGACAGAGCCACCCCTACCTCGCAGCGGCCGCCTCGCAAGCCCCCTTCGCATCCCCCTGCCCCTGCTCCGCTCGCGCGTAATCAAGGCGACGAGGGCCTCGTGCGATCAAGAGCGCCCCTGGTCGCTTGGCTTCAAGTTGACGCTCCGCCAACGCACCGTCGGCGTCAGGCCTCAGCATGATTGGCGGTGCTGCGCCGGGCAGGATCGGCGGTTCGTCGGATGGCGGCCCCTGGCCCAGGTGCTCTCTCCGTCGACACCAACTCTCCGCCGCCCCCATGCCGGGGGCGTCCGTGCCCGGCGGGCGCCGTGGCGACAGCATTCGCGCCGCCGCCGACGATCTCCGATCTCGCAGTACGCATCTGCATATTGGTTGTTGGACCGACTGAAGGCGGAAGCCAGTGCCGCTCAGGGTTAGGCCCAGAGAGAGGTTGTTGCCCCAGGTCCTGGGGCCGGAGTTGATCGCGCCGTGTGGCATGAACTGCGGCCTCTGCATGGCCTACGTGCGAGACAAGACGGGTTGTCTCGGCTGCCGGGCAGGAGACGAGGGCAAGTCCAGGTCGTGCCTCGCCTGCACGATTCGAAACTGCAAGACGCTCCGCTGGAGCGAGTCCGGATTCTGCGTTGATTGCGCGCGGTTCCCGTGCCCTCGGCTCAAGCGACTCGACGTTCGGTATCGCACGAAGTACCGGATGAGCATGCTCGAGAATCTGCAGACGATTCAGGCCACAGGCATCGAGTCATTCGTGGCTTCGGAACAGGAGCGCTGGGCGTGCCCGGACTGTGGTGGCCTTCAGTGCGTGCACGTCCCGGCGTGCGTCTACTGCGGTCACGTGTGGCCCTGACGCGGAGCGGTCCAACAAGCGCATCGACGCAGACAAACCGCCCGTGTGAGGTATTCTCGGCTCAGGAGGGTGCGATGGCCGGTTCGCTGGTCATGCGCACCACGTTCGGCCCAGCCCTGGGCATCGATTGTCTTTGTTGCGAGGTGCTGATGTCAGACAAGTCGGTCGCGCAGAAGGCACACATCAAGAGCGGCACGACTATCGCGGTGGTCAACCCGGTTCCAGGTGTGGTTGAGTCGCTCGGCCTGCCTCCCGGCGTCACGTTCGTGGAGCCCGCCGCCGCTGGACTCGTCTTCGTATTCGTGCGCGAGCGCGCCGAACTCGACAGCGTCATGCGCCCGGCCGCGAGGGCTCTCGCCAGCGGCGCCGCGCTGTGGGTGTTCTTTCGCAAAGGGTCGTCCGGCGCTGGCCGGGACATGAGCAGAGACGACGTTTGGAACGTCGCTGACTCCCTTGGAATGCGCCCGCTCGGACTCGTGAGCATCGATGACACTTGGACGGCCTTCAGACTCCGTTGCGGCTGATGGAGAACCGGTCCGATCGTGGCGTGCGGGCCTGAGTTCAAGACTGAAGTGCGACACTCGCGTCTCTGACACTCTCGTCTACCGGGCTTGGACGTGCCCTCAGCCAACGTCGGGACGACGCGCCGCGATTCCGGGTCGCGGGCAGATGGGCCCAAAGGGCCGAAGCGGCCGGGCGGCGCCACAGGCGCTCCGTCCCGGCCACGCGCAACAAGTGAGGCGGCAGCGTACCAGACCGCGGCGATGAAGGTGCCGTGCCTGATGCACCACCGAGCGGAGCTGGAGAAGGGGATGCGAAGGGGGCTCGCGAGGCGGCCGCTGCGAGGTAGGGGTGGCTCTGTCACCCCGTGCGAGCAGCGGCCTGCTTGCCGAGCGGAGCGAGCGTAGCGAGCGCCCCCCTGAGCCGCCCCTTCCCCAGTGCAGCGTCACAATGACGGCAGCGCCGGTCGACCGCACTTGCCACCGTCTGATACGCTCGCCGCCGAACGTCGACCGCCCCGAGGTATCATCATGGCTGATCCGCTCGAAGTCTTCGCGCTCCCGCTCGGCCCGCTGCAGGCGAACTGTTTCGTCGTCGTGCAGGGTCAAGCGGGCCTTGTCATCGACCCGGGCGACGAAGCCGACGTCGTCATCGCGGCCTTCGCCGAGCTCGGCTTCGCGCCCGCCGCGGTGCTCGTCACCCACGGCCACTTCGACCACTTCGGCGGCGTCGCGCCGCTGGCGCGGCACTTCGAGATTCCCGTCTACGTCGGCGAGCTTGACGCTGCGGAGCTCGCCGACAACGGCTTGGGGGTCGCGGCCGGCTTCGACATCGAGCCGGTGGCCGGCGCTCTCACCATGAGCGGCGAGGAGATCCTCGAGCTGCCCATCGAGGTGCTCGCCATCCCCACGCCGGGCCACTCGCGCGGTTCCTACACGTTCGCCCTCGGCGAGAAGCATCTGTTCTCCGGCGATCTCATCTTCCAGAGCAGCGTCGGCCGTACCGACCTGCCCGGCGGCGATATGGACCAGCTGCTCAACTCCATCGCGGGGCTCGTGCGGCGCTTTCCGCCCGACGCGGCCGTGCACTGCGGTCACGGACCCGACACGTCTCTGGGCCGGGAGCTCGCTCTGAACCCCTTCCTTGCGCCGCTCCGCTACGACCCCGAACACCACTGGTGAACGCGCCGCGCGCCCCGAAGGGCACCTACGATCTGCTCCCCGATGAGGCCGCCCGGCGTGACGCGATCGTCGCTGCGGCCGCGCGCGTCTTCGCGGCCTACGGGTACCGTCACATGGTCACGCCGGAGTTCGAAGAGACCGCGCTCTTCGAGCGCGGCGTCGGTGAGGCCACCGACATCGTGCGCAAAGAGATGTACACCTTCGTCGACAAGGGCGAGCGCTCGCTGACTCTGCGGCCCGAGGGCACGGCGCCCATCTGCCGCGCCTACGTAGAGCACGGCATGCACAAGCTGCCACAGCCGGTGAAGGTCTGGTACCACTGCCCGATGTTCCGCTACGAGAAGCCGCAGGCCGGGCGCTATCGCGAGCACTACCAGATCGGCGCCGAAGCCATCGGCTCCGCCGCCCCGGCCGTCGATGCGGAGGTGATCGCCCTGCTGGCGGCCATCTTCGCCGAGCTCGGCGTCGGGGGCGTGACGCTCAACATGAACAGCATGGGCGACGCCACCTGCCGCCCAGCCTACGTCGAGATGCTGCGCGACTATCTGCGACGGCGAGAGGGCGAGCTCTGCGGCGACTGCCTCGAGCGGCTCGACCTGAATCCGCTGCGCACCTTCGACTGCAAGGTCCAGCGCTGCCGCGCTGTGCTCGACGAGGCGCCGCGCATCGTCGATCACCTGTGCCCGGAGTGTCTCGAGCACTTCGACACGGTGCTCGCGCTCGTGAAGCGGGCCGGGCTGGAGCCGCATCTCGACTTTCGTCTGGTGCGCGGCCTCGACTACTACACGCGCACCACCTTCGAGTTCAACTCCGACCGTCTCGGCGCGCAGAGCGGCGTCGGCGGCGGCGGCCGCTACGACGGTCTCATCGAGCAGATCGGCGGCGCTCCCACGCCGGGCGTGGGCTGGGGCAGCGGCCTCGAGCGCATCGCCCTGGCGATGCGCGACCAGCCGCTACCGTCCGGGGCGCCCGATGTGTACGTGGTCAGCTTCAGCGACGCAGCTCGCGCCGCCGCCTTCGGCGTGGTCCAGGACCTGCGGGGGGCCGGCCTGGTCGCCGAGCTCGATCTCGCCGGGCGCAGCCCCAAAGGCCAGCTCAAGCAGGCCGGCCGCAGCGGCGCCAGGTTCGCGGCGCTGCTCGGTCTCGACGAGACCGGCGCCGACGGCGTGCGCCTGCGCACCATGGACGGCGGCGGGGAAGAGGACCTCGCTGCCGCCGGCCTTGCTGCGCTGCTCGCGGCACGTCTCGGGAGGGAGTCCTGATGCTTCGCGATGTCTATCCGGGCGAGCTGCGCGCCGCCGACGTCGGCCGCGAGGTGCGCCTCGCCGGCTGGGTCGCGCGCCGCCGCGACCATGGCAACCTCATCTTCATCGATCTTCGCGACCGCACCGGCGTGGTGCAGCTCGTGTTCGACCCGTCGCGCGTCGCCGATGCGCACGCAGTCGCCGAGCAGGTGCGCCCCGAGTTCGTGCTGGCGGCGCGCGGCCAGGTCGTCGCGCGCTCGCCCGAGACGGTCAACCCGAACCTTCCCAGCGGCGAGGTCGAGGTGCGCATCGCCGAGGTGGAGGTCCTGAACCGCGCCAAGACGCCGCCCTTCGAGATCGAAGCCGCGGAGGCCACCTCCGTCGACGAGACCCTTCGTCTCACGTACCGCTATCTCGACCTGCGACGCGCCCCCATGCTGGCCAACATGCGGCTGCGGCACGAGGCCGTGCAGGCGGCGCGCGGCTTCCTCAACGAGCACCGCTTCCTCGAGATCGAGACGCCCGACCTCACGCGCTCATCGCCGGAGGGCGCCAGGGACTTCCTCGTGCCTTCGCGGCTCCAGCCCCACCACTTCTATGCGTTACCTCAGTCACCGCAGATGTTCAAGCAGATCCTCATGGTCGCCGGCATGGACCGCTACTACCAGTTCGCGCGCTGCTTCCGCGATGAGGATCTACGCGCCGACCGCCAGCCGGAGCACACGCAGATCGACATCGAGACGTCGTTTCTCGGCGTCCCCGAGATCCGCGAGCTCCTCGAGGGACTCATGTCGGCGATCTTTAGCGGCGTGGGGGAGACGGCGCCGCCGCTGCCCCTGCGGCGGCTTTCGTACGACGACGCCATGCTGCTGTACGGCTCAGACAAGCCCGATCTGCGCTACGGCTTCGAGATCACCGAGGTATCGGCCGTGTTTGCGGCCGGCGAGTTCAAGGTGTTCCGCGGCGCCGTGGAGGGCGGCGGCGTCGTGCGCGCCATCCGGGCGCCCGGCGGCGCTGCGCTCTCCCGGGCGCAGATCGACAAGCTCACCGAGCTCGCCAAGGAGCACGGCGCCAAAGGTATGGCCTACGTCTTCGTGGAGGAGGGCCGCGCTTTGCGCGGCCCCATCGTCAAGTTCCTCAGCGCGGCGGAACAACGCGCCCTCGTGGAACGTACGGCCGCGGAGCCCGGCGACCTCATCGTCTTCGCCGCCGACGAGGCGCTCACCGCGGCCCAGGTCCTCGGCGCCCTGCGCGCGGCGCTGATCGCGCTGCTCGCGCCCGCGCCGGGTGCCCGCTGGGCGCTGCTCTGGGTCGAGGAGTTCCCGCTGTTCGAGATCGACGAGGAGACGGGCAGGCTCACGTACGGGCATAACCCGTTCAGCCTGCCCACCGCGGCTACGAGGCCGTTCCTCGAGAGCGACCCGCTCGCGGTCCGAGGGGCGCAGTACGACCTCGTCCTCAACGGCGTCGAGTTGGGGTCGGGCTCGCTGCGCAACCACGACGCCGGCGTGCAACGTGCCATCCTGGGCGCGCTCGGTATGGACGACGAACGCATCGACGAGTCGTTCGGCTGGTTCCTCGAGGCGCTGGAGTACGGCGCGCCGCCGCACGGCGGCATCGGGCTCGGCTTCGACCGCATCCTCATGCTCCTCGCCGGCGCCGACTCGATCCGTGACGTCATCCCGTTCCCCAAGACCTCATCGGGTGGCGACCCCATGACCGGGGCGCCCGGGCCGGTCACGGCCGAGCAGCTCAAGGAGCTTCGCCTCAGGCTCGGCTGACCCGCCGGCCCGCGCCGACGCCCTCAAGATTTTTGCAGGGCTGCCGACAAGTTTGTTGAAACAGGTGACGTTTGCTAGGATGGCGCGGCTCGACCTTGCTCGTGACCTCGTGACATTCTCGAGCCAACACGAACACATCGGGAGCTCGCACTCCGGTGCATCCGTGGATGCCTCGGGAGAGCACCCACCTGCGAGAGCAGGTTCGAGAATAATGCGAGCACGGCAAGGTGGAGCCCTTTACCCCGGAGGCCGGCATGGGCATCGTAAGGCGCAACAAAGCCTTCCTGATCACCGCCGCACTGATCCTCGTGGTCGGCGCAGCCCTCTTTGGCGGCGTCGTCGCGGTGCGCGTGCTCGCGGCTACCGGCGACGCTCCGGCGGCGAACCTTCCCGCCCCGGCCTCGTACAACACGGTGAGCAGCTATGGCATCACCGGCTACGCTCCGCTCAAGCTCACGCCCACCGCGGAGACCCCTTCGTTCATTACCTCGCGCCTCAAGGAGCAGCGTCCCCTCGTCCTTCTGGTGTACATCGACGGCGCCGCCGACGACATGGAGATGCTCAGCTACTTCGACGACGTCAAGGCGCAGTTCGGCGCCGACAGTTCCTTCATGTCCTTCGAAGCTCGCAAGACCACCGAGCTGGGCGACACGCTGCAGCAGCTGCGCGTGAGTAACCCGCCCATCCTGGCGGTCATCCGCGGCAGCGGAGAAGTCGCCGAGCTCTACACCGGCTGGATCGGCCGCAAGGTCATGGAGCAGGTCGTGGCCGACGCCGTGCGCGGCCTCTGACCCGGGCGCCGCGCACTCTCAGCCCCGCGCGTTTCTCGGTTCAGATCGGTTTGACCGTGTCGTTTGTCGTGGTACCATAATGCCGACCTTTTCGGTTGGGATTCGAGACGGGCGACGACGGGACACCGATGCGCATCTCATCACGCTGCGAGTACGGGCTCAGGGCCATGGTGTACCTCGCGGCTCGCGAGAGCCGGCGACCGGTGCCGCTGCCTGAGATCGCCGCGGGAGAAGGCATCCCCGCACCCTTCCTGGAGCGCATCCTGGCGCGCCTTCGCGAGAGCGGTCTGGTCAAGGCCACGCGTGGTGTCACCGGCGGCTATCAGCTGGCACTGCCTCCCGGCGACATCGCCGTCGGCGACGTCGTCACCGCCCTCGAGGGGCCGCTCTCCCTGGTCGGCTGCGTCCCCGACGACGGCGGCTGCGAGCGCGCCGAATCCTGCGCTTCGCGCAT
>JAPLCM010000080.1 GCA_026392275.1 Actinomycetota bacterium
GGCCGCGCCGCCTCAGCCGGTCTTCGCGATGACCTGCTTGCAGACCACCTTGAGCGTGTCGAAGACGCCCTCGCCGGTGATCGCGCTGGACTCGGTGACCGGCGACTCCGTGTGGTTGAGCAGATCGTTCATGTCCTCGACCGAGAAGATGTCGCCGAGATCGCGCTTGTTCATCTGGATGACGAACCCCAGCTTGCTGAGGTCGTCGCCCTGTCCGAGCAGGTTGTCCCAGAGGTTGAGGTAGCTCTCGACGTTCTCGTCGAGGCGCGTGATCTGCGAGTCGGCCACGAAGATCACGCCGTCGACGCCCTGCAACACGAGCCTGCGGCTGGCGTTGTAGTAGCTCTGGCCCGGCACGGTGTAGAGGTGGAAGCGCGTCTGCATGCCCTTGACGGTGCCCAGCGTGAGCGGCAGGAAGTCGAAGTAGAGCGTGCGCTCCTCCTCGGTCGCGATGCTCACCAATTTGCCGCGCGCGTCCGGATTGATCTTGCGATGGATGTATTGGAGGTTGGTCGTCTTGCCGCACAGGCCGCAGCCGTAGTAGACGATCTTGTAGTTGATCTCGCGGGCGGCGAAATTGATCAGTGGCATAGGGCGTGCCTCACACGTCTCTGAAGAGATCGTCCATGGCGTTGCCGGCGGCGCTCTCGAAATCGGCGTCCATGGCCGGCGTGGCGGTGTCGTCGGCGCCTTCGAAGATCTGGCGGAGTACTTCGATGGCGCGCTGCGTGTACAGACGGACCTTGCCTACCTGGGTCTCACGCCCGAACGTGACGATAAGCAGGATCTGGTCGGTGACCTGCGAGACGTGCAGGTTCAGGGACTTGCCCTCGTGGAACAGCAAGGTGAACTCGTGCTCGTCGAGGATGCTGGCAAGCTGCTGCGTCGCGGCGAAGGAGCTCGCCGCCAGGGAGGCCAGGGAGAGCGTCTCGGGGTGGTAAGTGTCGGAGGCCGTGGTGATGGGCTGGCCGGACGTGCTGATGAGGGCCAGGAAGCTGGAGCCCGAGACCTTCTTGAGTTTTTGCAGGAGGTCGTCGCAGCGGTCGAGCTGCCGGTCGTTGATCACAAGTCCCTTGCGTCGTGCCACGCACGCTCCTCCAAGTCGAGACCGCCGGCGATTCTGCGCGCCCGCGGCCAGCGAAGTATATACCGCCGCAAGCGTTTGCTGCAGGAACCAGGCCCGTGGCTGCGAAGCTACCTGCAAGATGACGACGCACACCCGATGACGGACGCAGTGAGGTGCATATGAGCTTGAAGGGCAGTCTCGCCGAGCTGCCGCTGGCAGATCTCGTCGAGATGACCTCGTTAGGCCGTAAGAGCGGCCGCCTCACGGTGTTCGACGAAGACGGCGCCGTGCACGGCGTTCTGGCCTTTCGCGACGGTCGCCTCGTCGGCGCCGTGTGCGGCGAGCTCGGCGCCGAGAAGGCCTTCTATGCTCTGCTGGCCCTCAGGGACGGCGGCTTCGACTTCGACCCAGCCGGGACTCTCGGCGACGAGAGCTGCGACCTGCCCACCGCGTCGCTGCTGATGGAAGGCATGCGGCGCCTGGACGAAGTGCGCCGGCTGCGCTGCGAGCTGCCGGCGCCGGCGCGCGTGCGCCTCCTCGGGGGAGAGGCGCACGGCGAGCTCGAGGCGCGCGCCCTCGGCTACCTTGGCCCCGGCGCGCGCCGCATCGGCGACATCGTCGAAGGCCTGCTCGTCGGCGGGGACGCCGACGAATACGACGCCCTCGAGACGCTGCGAGAGCTCGCCGCCCGCGGCGTCGTGCGTGTCGAGACCCCTCAGGGCGAAGTCGAGGCTCGAGACGGCGCGCCGGGCGAGCCCCCTCAACCTGAGCTTGAACGTTGAGGGCGCGTCGGGTACCATCTGCACCCCAGACCTCACGCACGCGGAGGAGATGCGCCATGGACGATATCGTCGAACTCGTCTCGCTGTCCGATGACGATCTGCGCTCTCTCGTTGCCGAGCTCGAGGCCGAGGAGCGCGAGATCTCGCGGCGCCGGCGCCTTCTGCACGGCAAGCTCGACATCCTGCACGCAGAACTCGTGATGCGCCTCCAGCGCAGGCACAGCGCCGGGGAGTCCGTGATCTCCGCCGACGACGTGCAACGGCTCTCGCGCATCCTCGCAGGTCTCGGGCCGGGGGACGACGAACCGGCCGCCGACGCCGAGCCGGCCGACGAGGACCTCGGGGAGCGTTGAGGTGTTCTGCCCCGAGTGCGGCATCCGGAACTCGGAGGCAGCCGCCTTCTGCGTGCGCTGCGGCGCCAGCCTCATCGCCGACCAGCCTGAGTCCGCGATCACGCTGAGCTACATCCCCGGCGACGAAGAGAACGAGCCCAACGCGCTCGCCGCCGTCGCCGGCGACGAAGCCTGCCTGGTCATGCGAAGCGGCGGCGGCCGCGCCGGCGAGACATACCCGCTGCGCGGCGTACGCATCACCATCGGCCGCCACCCCGCCGCCGCCATCTTCCTCGACGATGTCACCGTGTCGCGCAATCATGCGGTCGTCGAGCGCGCCGGCGCCGACTGGATCATCGTCGACGAAGGCAGCCTCAACGGTACCTACGTCAATCGCCGCCGCGCCGACCGGGTGGCGCTCGCCGACGGCGACGAGCTGCAGATCGGGAAGTACAAGCTTACGTTCATCGTGCCGTCGTGAGCGACGCCGCCGAACTCCTGTTCGATGTCGGCGCCGAGAAGCTACTCACGATCGGCACCGTCGTCGAGCGCCTGCACGGCGAGTTCCCCGACATCAGCGTGAGCAAGCTGCGGTACCTCGAGGAGCAGGGCCTCGTCACGCCGCGCCGTACCAAGTCCGGCTATCGCCTGTACTCGCAGGACGACTTCGGGCGCCTTGTGCGCGTGCTCGGCATGCAGCGTGATGAATACCTGCCCCTCAAAGTGATCCGTCGGGAGCTCGAGCGCAATCCGGCGAGCGCGTTGCCCTCGGCCCGCCAAGGGCTGCGCAAGACCGATCTGCTGGCGGTGGGGGAGGAGCGCGAGTACACCGCCGAGCAGCTCCAGCAGATGACCGGCGCCGACGCCACGCTGCTCTCCGAGCTTGAGGAGTTCGAGTTCGTCTTCGCCCGGCAGGTCGGTGGGGTGCGCCGCTACACTGAGACCGACGCCGGCATCGTGGGGGCGGCGGCGCAGCTGGCGCAGCTTGGCCTGCGACCCAAGAACCTGCGCGTGGTCAAGAGCGCCGTCGACCGTGAGATCGGCCTCATTGAGCAGGTGCTGTTGCCGGCGCTCAAGTCCAACCGGCAAGAACGCCGCCGCGAAGGCCTGGAGCAGCTCGACGACATCGTCCAGGCCAACTCGCAGCTCCGGCAGCTACTCCTCGCCCGCGGAGTGCGCCGCCTCACCGGCGGCCCCGCCGGGCGCTGACCCTACCCTCAAGGAGAACCTCATGACCGATGGCCGCATCGATCTCAGCGAGCACGTCCGCGACATCCCGGATTTCCCCAAAGAAGGCATCCTCTTTCGCGACATCATGCCTCTGCTGCAGGAGCCCGTTGCCCTGCGCGAGGCCGTCGACCGCCTTGTCGAGTACGGCACCGGCAAGCATGTCGACGTGGTGATGGGTGCTGAGGCGCGCGGGTTCATTCTCGGCGCCGCCGTGGCCTACGGCCTCGGCGCCGGCTTCGTCTGCGCGCGCAAGCCCGGAAAGCTGCCGCACACCACCATCGCCGCCGAGTACGACCTCGAGTACGGCACCGATTCCCTCGAGATCCACGCCGACGCCATCAAGCCCGGGCAGAACGTGCTCGTGCACGACGACCTCCTGGCCACCGGAGGCACCGCGCGGGCCAAGATCGACCTCGTCGAGCAACTCGGCGGCCGGGTGGTCGGCGTCGCCTTTCTCATCGAGCTCGAGGCCCTCGACGGGCGGAGCAAGCTCCAGGGCTACGACGTCTTCAGCCTCATCAAGTACTGACGCCGTCCTCCGGCCGGCGCGAGTCCCGGCGGCTCACCCGCAGTACGCGCGCGCCCGCCGCGCCCGCCCGCCGGGGTAGCGCGAATCGGTAGGTCAGCAGAAGGCCGCTTCGCTATCTTACCGACGGGGGCACTCGGCCAGCTCCTCCTCCCTTGGCGCCAGCTTCACCCGCTGCTCACGGTGAGGGCCGGGCCGGGCGATGCGGCCCGGATCCGCACTGCGTCTGGCGCGGCTGCCGGCGTCGCCCGGCGGGGTAGTGCGAATCGGTAAGATAGTGAGAGGTTCCTTGTCTTACCGTTTCGCGATATGCCGCCCGGCAGCCGCAGCGACCAGGGCTTGCAGGATCAGGCGACGGCAGACGCGTTCACGACTGCCGGTGGGCCGCGGCGCCGCCGCGGCGCCGCCGCGCCGCAGGCCGGGTCTTGACCTCGAGGCTGAGAGACCGTTCCCGGCGGTCGTCACACCTGGCCCTGCCGCACCCTCTCCACCGCGACCCTCTCCACCTTCGTCGGTCGGCAGGCAGCGCTCTGTTGCAGAGGGCGCTGCCGCGAGCAACGACCGAACGGAGCGAACACGTGTTCGCTTTCGAAAGCTGGCC
Source organism: Actinomycetota bacterium (assembly GCA_026392275.1). Lineage (GTDB taxonomy): Bacteria > Actinomycetota > Thermoleophilia > UBA2241 > UBA2241 > CAIXSE01. Next base: position 4,538 of record JAPLCM010000080.1, read on the forward strand.
AAGCGCTGAGGACGCGACTGCGCTCGCTCCGCGCCCGTTGCGCGTGGAGACGCCCGATCGGCGCGTCGCCGGCGTCAACGGCCGAAACCTCCGCAAAGCTGTCTGGATGCGCAACATCCTGCCAAGTACTGGCCGGCGACGCGGCCTGGCTGCCTCGACAGGGCGGCTACGCCAGGCCGGCGGGTGAGCCTTGTTGCGTGAGGGAGTCCGGGCATCGATGCCGTTGAGGGCGCGCCGCGCACCGGCGAACGGGCGCGCCGAGCGCGGCGAACGTGAGCCGATCAGTCAGATGCGCGGGACTTCATGAATCAGGCCGGCAGCACCGCGGCGATACAGCGGCGGGCATGATATCCGCCGCGACGGCAGATACCGGCCAGCGCCGGGGGAGAAGGGGCGGGCGGCGTTCGGGAACCGACTGCCGACCGAAGATCCATCACTTCGCCGCTAGCTTTACATAACGATGATTATCGTGCGTTATCTTCGAGCGCGTGCCGGACGCGATCAAGAAGGAGGAGTCGTCTACCAGCGCCGCCCAAGGTACTGCGGCGAGGACGGCAGCTCGCGCACGCAGGCACTGAGGAACTCGGTGATGGGCGGGCGCACGTCGATGCTCTGCAGCTGCATCTCGTCGAGATAGGCCGCCCGGAGGACCTTGACGTCCGACGGCTCCGGCGTGGTGTCGTGCGGCGCCGAGACCTCGAACACCAGATGCACGACATGCTTTGTGTACTCGGGATCGGGCGAGATCGACTCGACGATGGCGAGAAGCTTGCTGACGCCGACGCGCAGGCTGAGCTCTTCGTCGAACTCGCGACGGACGGCGTCGGACAGCGTCTCGCCGAACTTCACGCCGCCTCCGGGAAGGAGCCAGTACCTCTCTTCCCCACGCCCCTGCTCTACCATCAAGATACGACCCTCGTGCACGAGCAAGCCTGCTACGCGTATCGTAGGCTTGTCGGGCGACCCCATGACGTCCGGGGCCGGGTCGCGAGTGGCGTCCTCGGTCATGTCTCCCCCCCTCTCCCACTCGAACCGAAACCCCGTGGGCCTCGTTCCGTCTTGTCGAGCTGGTCGCTTACCACCAGGTCCACCCTGGTCAGCGGCACGAACAGCAGCTGCGCGATACGGTCTCCAACAGCCACGTGAAACGGTTCGGCGCGATCGGTGTTGAGGAGGATCACGCGGACCTCGCCACGATACCCCGGATCGATGAGTCCCGGAGCGTTCACCATGGAGATGCCGTGCCGGGCTGCAAGGCCCGAGCGTGGCAAGGTGAGAGCAGCCAGGCCCGGCGGCAGCCCCAGAGCGACGCCGGTGCCCACGACGGCGCGGCCGAGCGGCTCTATGACGACCTCCTCGGCGGCATGCAGGTCGTAGGCGGCGTCGTGCTCGTAGGCGCGCCCCGGCAGGCGCGCCGCGGCGCCGAGGAGCTTGACCGGGACTGTGACGCCCTCCGGCACTTCGCGGGCGCCGTCGTCGGACTCAGGCCTCATGTCCCCTCCTCCCGCTCTTCCGGGCCGACCGGCGCGGCCGCGTCTGGGAGCCCGTCTTCCGGGTCCGCGGGCGCGTCGTCCGCATCGGAGGCCTCGTTCTCGATCACCATGGAGTCGAGGCTGAAGCGCGCGTAGCTCCCGGCCTCCGCCACGGGCAGCCGGGCGCTGAAGATCACGCCGTCCGGCGTGTGCTCCTCGTGGACGTCACTGGCGACGCCGCGCAGCCGGTGCATGTCGGCGGCGGCCGCGTAGGGGAAGAGCAAACGCACCTGCCGCAGGGCGCGGTCGAAGAAGAGGGCCAGGCGCTCCTGGAGCCGGCCGAGGCCCTCGCCGCGTGCCGCGGCGACGAACTCGGCCTCAGGGTAGAGTGCCCGCAGCCGCGCCAGCTTGCCGGGATCGGCGAGGTCGGTCTTGTTGAAAACCAGCATGCGGGGCGCCTGCGCGCCCAGCATGTCGAGCACCTCGGCCACGGTCTGCTCGCGCACCTCGATCTCGGAGGGCTCGAGATGGGCGTCGGCGACCACGAGGATGACGTCGGCCAGCGTCGTCTCCTCGAGGGTGGAGGCAAAGGCGTCGACCAGTGCGTGCGGCAGCTTGCGGATGAAGCCGACGGTATCGGTGATCACGTAGTCGCGGTCGCGGAAGCGGTACGAACGCGACGTGGGATCGAGGGTCTCGAAGAGTCTGTCGCGCACCGAGACGTCGGCGTCGGTGAGGGCGTTCAGCAGCGTGGACTTGCCGGCATTGGTGTAGCCCGCGAGCGCGATGAGCGGGACCGCGGCGTTCAGGCGGCGGGCGCGCTGCGTGCGCCGCGTGCGGGCCATGTGATCAATGCGCCGGCGCAGCGTCTGGATGCGCTGGCGCACGACGCGCCGGTCGACCTCGAGCTTGGTCTCGCCGGGACCACGCATGTTCACGCCGGCGCCGAGCCGCGAGAGGATATGGCCCTTACCGCGCATCCGCGTGAGCTCGTACTCCAGCTGCGCGAGGTGCACCTGCATCGTGCCCTCCATGGAGTGCGCGTGCTTGCTGAACACGGTGAGGATGAGCTCGGTGCGGTCGAGGACGTCCACGTCCACGGCGTCGAGTACGGCCGCCACCTGGCCGGGACTCAGGTCGTCTTCGCAGACCGCGACAGTAGCTCCGCTCTCCTTGACCGCCTCCACAAGTTCGACGAGCTTGCCTTTGCCGAGGTACGAGTGCGGGTGCGGGCGCTCCTTGCGCTGCAGCACGTCGGCGACCCAGTCCATGTCGGCGGAGCTCAGCAGCTCCTTGATCTCGTTGAGCGGCTCCTCTTCCCCGGGCTCGCCGCGCCCGCCGGGCATGACCGCGAAGACCACGGCGCGCGGCCGCGGCGCGGTCGCGCCGCTGTCGACGGCGCCGGCGCTCATCTGAGGGCTCCTAGATCCGTACCCGCTCCTCGATGCGCCGCACGGCCTCGCGCAGCCGCTCGTCGGGCACCGTCAGCGAGAGGCGGACGTAGCCCTCGCCGTGGGCGCCGTAGGCGGCCCCCGGCGTGAC
>JAPLCM010000066.1 GCA_026392275.1 Actinomycetota bacterium
CAGGTCAAGGCCGAGGGCCTGCCCTACAAGACCGTCGTCGGCGGCGCCCCCTGCACGCAGCGCTGGGCCGACCAGATCGGCGCCGACGCCTACGCCGAGGACGCCAGCGACGGGGTCAAGAAGATCGACGCGCTGCTGGGCAAGTAAGACGCCCCGCGGCAGCGAAGCGTGAAACCTCGAGGGGCGGGGGCGTGGCTGCGCCCCCGCCCCTCGCGCGTACGGCCCACGCTCGAAGGCGCGCGTTGCCGGTGGGGCCATTCGGGTGGTGCTAGATGTTCAGGCGTACGCCGTCCACGTAGCTCAGGCTGCGGCCGGCGCGCTCGATGCCGGAATAGCCTTCGCGAGCCATGACGAGCCGTTCGAGACCGAAGCCTAAGCCCACCCAAGGCTCGACGATGCCCCAGTCGCCGTCAAGGGGGTTACGGCCGCCGAAGGCCGAGCACACCTCGATTCCGTTCACCTCGATGTCGACCATCTCGCCGTAGACCGCGGACTCCGTGGGCACCAGGTCGTACTCACCGACCCCGGCGGCTTCCATGACCAGCGCAGCCAGCTCTTCGAGCCGCGCCCGGCACTCTTCCGCCGGGCGCCCGAGTTCGACGAGGTTCAGCATGGTGAACTCGTTCAGGTGCCGGGCGCCCTTGCTGTCCCGGCGGAAGCAAGGCCCGATCTCGAAGATGCCGAAGGGCCGGCTCCAGATGCGCCCCAGTCGCCGCAGCACTGTATAGAGGTTCGGCGCCAGCATGGGTCGCAGGCAACGGCCGTCATCCAGCCAGAAGACCTGCTCGCGGAGCGGGTGCCCCTGCTCCATGCCCATCCTGGTGAGCGCCTCGGTAGTGATGATGAGTGGCGTCACGACCTGGACGAAGCCGGCGCCTGCAAGGGCCGCGCGCAGGCGGGTCTCGAGCTCGACGAGTTGCGGCGCCCGGCTGGACGTGCGCAGCTCCTGCAGCTGGCGCCTGCTGCGGCGCACCAGACCGTCTTCGAGGCGCTTGAACGCCGCGTCCCGGGCCGCGGCGCCGGCGAAGTCGCCGCCCAGCACGAGAGGGTCGGCGCCGAGTTCGCGCAGGCGTTGCTCTTGCGTCGTCGTGAGGCGCAGGCGGAGCGCTTTGGCTTCGTCAGCGGTCATGAGGGGCCGCCCTCCAGCGACGCTCGAGCCAGGTAGTCTGCGAGACCGCCGACCAGCGCCTGAGCCAGCGTCTCGACATGGTCGGGACGCGACGCCAGGCGCTCTTCCGCGGGATTGCTGAGGAACAGCGGTTCGACCTGCACGGCGATGGCGCGCGTCTCGCGCAGCACGCCGTAGTTGCGGCCGAAGCTGCCGAGGCATTCGGCGCCGGCTCTCTCGAGGCGCGCACCCATGTACTCAGCCAGGAGGCGGCCGTGTTCGGAGTAGTAGTGGCTGCGCTGGAAGTAGTAACAGGCGGCCCCGTACGCGACCGGCGTTTCGTTCGCGTTGGCGTGCAGCGACACGAAATAGCCGGCGCCGGCATCGTTGGCGGCGGCGGCGCGCGCATACAGCGGCACCGCTTCGTCGCGCTCCCGGGTGAGCCGCACGCGGCAGCCTTCGGCGCGCAGCAGCTCGGCCAGCCTCAGACCGAGCGCCAGGGCGAGATCCTTCTCTGCGAGCCCGCCCGGCGACACCAGGCCCGCGTCGGGACCTCCGTGCCCAGGATCGACCACCACCGTCTGCCCCGTGAGGCTGCGGGCCTGCACGTAGCCGCCGTCGCGCTCCGGGATCTTCTTGCCCTCCCGGCCTGTCTCGGCCTTGCGCAGGGCTGTGAACTTGATGATCGTGCTCTCGCCGACGATGCCGTCGAGGGGCAGGCCGGCGTTGCTCTGGAAGTCGAGCACGGCGCGCTCCACGTCGTCGTCGTGCACGCCGCGCTCGGCGCCGGCGTTGAAGCCCATCAGGTTGAGCTGCACCTGGAGGGCCAGCACATCGTCGCCGCGGAACGGCGGTTCGCGCAGATAGAGCAGGCGGTCGCCGAGGGAATAGCCTGCCTCCACCAGTTCGCGCCACGTGTTGGCGCCCACGAGGCCGTCTGCCAGCAGGCCGCGCTGCTGCTGGAAGGAACGTACGGCGAGCGCCGTGCTGGGGCCGAAAAACCCGTCGACGCCTTCGCGGCCAAGCTCGAAGCCTTGCCCGCGAAGGCGGGTCTGGACGTCGAGGACTTCTTTGCCGCGGTCGCCGCGAGAGAGGTTGCGCACCGGTGACTCCTGGTCGCTGGGCCTAGGATTCTATACGACTGGGCTCGCTCAGATACCGGTCGCCGCACGTACCCCGGTGATCATGAGGATCAGCATGCCGACGCCGATGGCGATGCGATAGATCACGAACAGGTCGAAGTTGTGGTGCTTGAGGTAGGCCAGCAGGAACCAGATCGCGGCGAAGCCGCTGAGCGCCGCCGAGGCGATGCCGGCGGCGAACGGGGCGGCCGTACCGGCCGGCAAGCCGCCCTGGGCGACCTGCAGGCCCTTGTAGGCGGCGGCGCCGCCGACCACCGGGATGCTCATGAGAAACGAGTAGCGCGCTGCAGCCTCCCGGTTGAGGCGCAGCAGCAGGCCGGTGACCATGGTGATGCCGGAGCGTGAGACGCCCGGGGCAAGCGCGAGCGCCTGCGCCACGCCGATGATAAGGGAGTCGCCCCAGGTCAGCGCGTCGATGTCGCGATCGAGCTTCGCCGAGCGGTCGACGAGCCACATCACGAGGCCGAACACGATCATGAGCACGGCGATCATCCACGGCTGCCCCAGCCGGGTGACGATGACGTCTTCGAAGGCGACCCCGACGATCGCCGCGGGGACGGTGCTGACGATGATCAGCCACGCCAGCTTGCCCTCGGGCGAATCGAGGTTGCGGTGAGTGATGGTGTGCACCCAGGCGGAGAGCAGCCGGCCGATGTCGCGCCAGAAGTAGGCGATCAGCGAGAAGAAGGTGCCCAGGTGCAGCGCGACGTCGAAGGTCTTGTTCAGCTCGGGGTTCTCGAGCAGGAAGTGCCAGTTGAACAGCCATGGCACGATGAGCAGATGCCCGGAGCTCGAGATCGGCAGGAACTCCGTGAGCCCCTGGACGATGCCCAGGATGATGGCCTGCAGGATGGTCAAGAGGGCTCCTTCGCTGATCGTCGCCACGGCGACGCGCCGGGAGGGGCGACGCCGCCGAAGAGTTTAGCGCACGGTATACCTGTGCAGACACCGTAGTCGACCGCGGGCCACGCCCGCGATGAAAGCGAGGGACGGCATGGCGACCAGCGATCCCGTGATCGTGAAGTGGAAGAATGAGGGCCTGTTGCTCGAGGCCGTCACTGCCCACGGGCGTCTCGACTTGGCGTCCGCGCTGGATGAGCCCGGGCAGGGAGCGACGCCCATGGAGCTGCTCGCCGTCTCCCTGGCCGGCTGCACGAGCATGGACGTCATCTCGATCCTGCAGAGGATGCGTCAGCCGCTCGAGGGACTGCGCGTGGAGGTCCGCGGCGAGAAGGCCGACGAGCACCCCAGGCGCTTCATCTCGCTTGAGGTCGTCTACCAGTTCAAGGGCGCCCTGGACGAGAAGAAGGTGCAGCGCGCCATTGAGCTCTCGGAGACCAAGTACTGCTCGGTGGCGGCCACGTTGCGCCCGGCCGTCGGCATCTCCTCGCGGTACGTTGTCGAGGCCTGATCCGGCTCCCCGACCGCGCTCTTCTCCGGCGGGCGAGCCTGTGTCGCGGTTTGGCACTACAGGCACGGTGTTTACAGGTGGACCTGCGGACTGTACTATCGCCCGACGGAGATTCCCGGAGGGAGGTGCGTGGACCGCGATCACGAGCTGTCGGCAGTGCTGGCCGACGATACCCGGTATCACATCTATCGGGCCATCGCCGAGCGTCCTGCGGAGGACGTCACGGTCGCAGCCATCGCGGCGCGATTTGGGTTGCACCCCAATGTGGCTCGCATGCACCTCTCCAAGCTCGAGCAGGCAGGCTTTCTGGCCACCGGCTTCCGCCGCGCGAGCGGCGGCGGTCGGCCTGCCAAGCTGTATCGGCTCAGCGACCTCGTGGTCACGTTCGGCTTCCCCCCCCGGCGCTACGAGCTCCTCTCGAGGCTGGCCCTCGAGTCGCTGTCGGCGGGCGGGTCGCGCGACGACGCAGTGCGCGTGTGCCGGGAGGCGGGCGCGGCCGAGGGCCAGCATGCCTTGGCGGGGGAGGTCCGCGCGCCGCGCGACGCCGACGCGGCCGCCGACCTGGTGCGGCGAGTCGCCGAGGAACAGGGGCTCCTTCCCGAGGTCGCCTGGCGGGGTGATGCTCTCGAGGTCGTCGTCAACAACTGCACCTTTCGCGAGCTCTCGGCGGCCGATCCGGACCTCGTCTGCGCCATGCACCGTGCCTTTCTGGAGGGCGTGCTCGAGGTCGTGACCGCCGGGCTCGGGCGCCTGCGCATCAGCCCCGGCGACTGCCGCATCAGCTGCGGCGGGGAGCGCTGCGAGATGCTCTGCACGTTCTCGCCCGACGGCGGCGGGCAGCCCTCCGCCGGGCGGTGATAGAGTGGATGCAGTCCGTACCTGCAGGGAGGGGCCAGTGACCGTCGACGACGCCATCCGCGATCTTCTGAACGTCTCTACCGATATCCAGGGCGTGGCGGTGCTGGGCCGTGACGGCGACATCGTCGCTTCCGGCCCCGGAGCGGTGGCCGCCGACTTGGCCGCCACCTGCGGCCGGCTCTGGGAGGCGGCGGCCCTCCGCGGCGCTGCCCTTGGCGACAGCCCGCTCGATCATGTGGTCGTGCAGGCGACGACCGGCGCTGTGGCGCTGCTCGCGGCCTGCGGACGGCGTATCGCCGCCGTCACGGGGCCGCGACCGGCCGTGGGGCTGCTCCTGTTCGACCTGCGCACCTGCCTCGGCGACGCCTTCGGCGCAGAGGAGGAGCAGTGAGGTCCCGCGCAGCCGCCATCGCGGTGGTCGTCCTTGCTGTGGCTGGGGCCGCCGTGTACGTGCGACGCAGGCGCGCGGCGGCGCCCCCGCCGGTACAGCTCGGTCTGGACGACGGCAGCGAGCAGTCGCTGGCCGTGGGCGACCCGGGAGTCGCCGAGCTGCTGAGCGCCGCGGCCGGCGTGCGCCGCGGCTTCGAAGCCGACGCCTGATGGACATCACCGCGTTCGACGTCGGGCTCTTGCGGGCCACCATCGCACGCGCCCTGCGCCGCGGCGGCGATTTCGCCGAGGTCTTCGTGGAGGATCGCGACAACCTCGGTCTGCGTCTCGAAGACGGGCGCGTCGAGCAGACGAGCGGCGGCCGCGAGATCGGCGCCGCCGTGCGCCTGTTGTCCGGCGAGCACACCTATTACGCCTACAGCGATGCGCTGGACGAGGCTGGCATGGTCGCCGCCGCCGACGCCGTCGCCGCGGCGGTGCGGGCCGGCGCAGGCAGCTCCTCGGTGATCGATCTCGGCGCGGTGCGCAGTGATCCCGGGCGGCACGCCGTCAGGGTCCCGCCGGACACCGTGGCCATCGCCCGCAAGGCGCACTTGGTGCGCGCCGGCAACGAGGCCGCGCGGGCCGCCGGCGCCGAGGTCGCGCAGGCCATCGTCGGCTACGGCGACACGCGCCAGAAGGTGCTCATCGCGAACTCGCTCGGCGACCTCGTGTACGACGACCGCACGCGTACTCGCTTCTCGGTGCAGGTCGTGGCGCGCCGCGGCGACGTCATCCAGACCGGCCACGAGACCGCCGGCGGCAGCGCGGGATTCGAGCTCGTCGACGAGGTCTCGGCGCGCGCCGTGGCGACCGCCGCCGCCGAGAAGGCTCTCATCATGCTGGACTCGCGGCCGGCGCCCGTGGGCGCCATGCCCGTGGTCATGGCCAACGGTTTCGGCGGCACGCTGTTCCACGAGGCCTGTGGCCACGGTCTTGAGGCCGACGCCATCGCCAAGGGCGCCAGCATCTACGCGGGAAAGATAGGCGAGGTCGTCGCGGCGCCCATCGTGAGCGCCTGCGACGACGGCTCGCTGCCCAATGGCTGGGGCTCGCAGGCCTTCGACGACGAAGGCGTGCCCACCCAGAAGACGCTCGTCATCGAGGACGGGCGGCTCACCGGCTACCTGTACGACCGGCTGCGTGCTCGTGAGGCCGGGGCCGCCCCCACGGGCAACGGCCGCCGCCAGTCGTTTCGCCATGTGCCCATCCCCCGGATGACCACCACGTACATCGCTCCGGGCGATGCCACGGCCGACGACATCATCGCGGCGACGCCGCGCGGGTTCTACGCCAAGAGCCTGGCCGGTGGGCAGGTAGAGCCGGCCAGCGGCAACTTCGTGTTCGGCGTCGCCGAAGGCTACCTCATCGAGAACGGCCGCCTCACCACGCCGCTGCGCGGCGCCACGCTCGTCGGCAACGGCATCGATATCCTCATGCACATCGACATGATCGCCACCGACTTCGACGTGAAGACGGGCGTCTGTGGCAAGGACGGCCAGCACGTACCCGTGGGTACCGGCCAGGCGACCCTGCGCATCGCCGAGATGACGGTGGGAGGTACGGGCTGATGTTCGACATCCTCGATGCCGTGCTCGAGCGGGCGCGCGCCAAGGGCGCGCCCGAGGTCGAGGTCTTCGCCGAGCGCTCCACCTCCCGGCGCATCAAGGTTTACCGCCAGGAGGTGGAGCAGCTCACCGCCGCCCAGCGCCGCGGCCTGGGGGTGCGCGTCTTCTCCGGCGGCGCCGTCGGCCACGCCTACACCTCCGAGCTCAGCGACGGCGCGCTCGACGCGGTCGTGCAGCGCGCCATCGATCACGCCGCCGTCAGCGACCCCGACGAGTTTGCCGCGGTCCCCGAACGGGGCGGCGCGCCGGCAGACGTGCACCCGTTCGACGAGCGCCTCACGCGGGCCACCGACGAGCGCCGTATCGAGCTGGCCAGGTCCGTCGAAGCCGCAGCCCTGGCCGCCGATCCGCGCGTCAAGACGGTCGAAGACTCGATGTACGCGGAGGGCGACGGCGAGGTGTTCATCGCCAGCAGCGCGGGAGTGCGGGGCAGCTACCGCTCCAACCAGTGCTACGCCTTCGCCTACGTGCTCGCCGAAGAGGACGGCCAGGTCGAGACCGGCTACTCGTACACCGTGGGCCGGGCGCTCGAAGAGCTGGATCCGGCCGCCTGCGGGCGTGAGGCCGCCGAGAGAGCCTGCCGGCTGCTCGGCGCCCGCAAGTGCCCGTCCATGAAGGCTCCCGTCGTACTCGACCCGTTCGTATCCGCCGCGTTCTTCGGCGTGCTCAGCTCGGCGCTCACCGCTGACGCCGTGCAGAAGGGCCGCTCGCTGTTCGCCGCCCGTGAGGGAGAGTCGGTGGCCGGCGAGATCCTCGAGCTCGTCGACGACGGCACGCTGGCGGACGGCCTCGACAGCGCGCCGTTCGACGGCGAGGGCACGCCCTGCCGGCGCACGCCGCTGATCAGCGGCGGGGTGCTGCAGGGTTTCCTCTACGACACGTATACCGGGCGCAAGGCCGGCCGTGGCTCCACCGGCAACGGCCTGCGCGGCTCGTACTCCGGCCTGCCCGGGGTGCACCCCACCAACCTCGTCGTCGCCGGCCCCGTGACGCCGCTCGCCGACATCGTCGCGGGCCTCGAGCGCGGCGTTCTGGTCACCGATGCGGTCGGTGTGCACTCAGGCGCCAACCCCATCTCCGGGGAGTTTTCGGTGGGCATCAGTGGCATCCTCATCGAAGGCGGCATGCTCACCACCCCGGTGCGCGAGGTCACGCTTGCCGGCGACATCATCGGCATGCTCACCAGCGTGCGTGCCTTCGGCGACGACGCGCGCTGGGTGCCCGGGGGCAGCATCCTCACCCCTTCGGTGCTCATCGACGGCATGGCCATCGGCGGCACCTGACATCGTCATCACGAACGGCGAAGGGAGACCGTTGAGCGATCTCGGCAAGCGTCTTCTCGAGGCGAGCTACCTGGAGGGCGACTTCCTCCTCCGGTCCGGCCGCCGCAGCAAGTTCTACCTCGACAAGTATCTCTTCTCGACGCAGCCCGACCTGCTGCGGGACATCGCCGCCGGGCTGGCGCAGAAGCTCCCGGCCTACGAGCCCTTCGACCTGCTCGCAGGGCCCGAGCTCGGCGCCGTGGCCGTCGTGACGGCCGTGTCGCTCGCCTGCGGCAAGCCGTTCGTGATCGTGCGCAAGGGCGAGAAGGGCTACGGTACGAACAAGGCCATGGAGGGCCGCGCCGAGGCCGGGCAGCGCGTGGTCATGGTCGAAGACATCGTGACCTCCGGCGGCGCTGCCCTCATGGCCGTCGACAGGCTGCGGGAGGCCGGGCTCGAGGTACCGGTGCTCCTCTGCGTCGTCGACCGCGAGGAGGGCGGTCGCGCGGCCATCGAAGCCAAGGGCCTTACCCTCGACCCGCTGTTCACGGCGACGTCGCTGGGGATCAGGAAGGCCGAGTAGCGGAACGCGCGCGGAGTGCCTCTCGGCATCGAGACGTCCGCGCGGTCTGCGCTTGTCCGGCCGGCATGGCGCGACTCTCCCGGCGCTCGCGTCACCGACGCGCTCGCGAGCGCTACTTGACCGTGAAGCTCTGCACGGCGGCGTCGAACTTTCCGCTCAGGGCTTCCCACTCCTGGGTGGTCGACTGCGTCGTGATCTCGTACTCGTACTTGCCCTTGAAGAGGAAGTGTGTGACCGCCGTCAGCTCGGTGCCGTCTTCTGTGTACGTGTACTTGAAGCGGAACCCGGGGACGCCGTTGACGGTCACCTTCTGGAGCGGCTCGACGATCTCGGCCGAGGAGGCGGAAGTCAGCAGCTGGTCGACGACGCTCTGGACCTCCCCTTGCAGCTTGGGCACTTCGGCGGGCTTGACCTCACGGGCCAGCTCGTAGACCAGGACCTCGATGGCGTTGACGTAGCGGTCCGCGACGATCGTCCCCTGCTTGTCCGGAAAGACGACGTCGAACACGGCGCTGGCGCCGACGCTTGCTCCCTCGACCGGCTGCCCTTCGCTGAACTGCTTGTCGTAGGTCAGGGCGAAGCGGTACTCGTCGTTGGTGTACGTCGTCGTCCCTCCCCCGGACGAGCCGCCGCCGCTGCCGCCGCTGCCGCTGCAGGCGGCGACCGTGAGTGACAGGCCTGCCAGCGCCAGGAGTAGAGCGGCGTATCTGCGCGATCTGTGCACGATGCCTCCTCGGAAGATAGTGCAGAGTCTGTGTTCGCCTGCCCGGCGGCCACTCCTTCAGGCCGCCACCGGGCCGTTCACGTCACCACGCGCAGCGTGCGCAGGGCACGGTCTTCGGGGCCGTGCACCTTGAGCCCGGCGGCCGACGCCTCCTCGAGGTACGCGACGATCTGCGGCGAGATCTCCTCGCCCGGGCCAAGGATGGGTATGCCGGGCGGGTACGGCGTGACCATCTCGGCGCTCACGCGAGTGGCGCACTCCACCAGCGGCAGCGCCTCGGAGGGCGCGAAGAACGCCTCGCGCGGCGAGAGTGCCTGGCGGGTGAACGCCGGGGTGTGGCCGAGCAGGCCGGTGCCGACGGCGGAGGCGCCGACGGCTCGCCGGGAGCGCCGACCTGCGTAGTCGCGTAGCGCGGCGACCAGCCGCTCGAGGTCGGCATGCGAATCGCCGTAGGTCACGTTGAGCACGATGTTGAGCGGATCGGCCGCTTCGACGGCGATACGGTAGTCGTCGCGCAGCACGGTCTCGAGCTCGTGCCCGGTGTGGCCGAGGTCACGGCTCGAGATCGTGAGTCGCGTCGGGTCGAAGGAAGCCACACCCTTGCGAAGGAGCGCCTCTTCGCCCAGGCAGCGGATCCCCGGCAGCCCGTTGAGCTCGTGGCGCGCCCATTGGGCCTGCTCGATCGCCCCCCGCCAGAGGTCCGCGCCGCGCGTCGCCATCTGTTGGCGCGCGGCGTCGATACTGGCGTACATGAGCACCTGCGGGCTCGTGCTTTGCGTCATGGCCACCATGCTGTCGAGGCGCGCGAGGTTGGTCCTGCCGGCGCGCGCCATCAGCACCGAGGTCTGGGTGATGCCGCTGATCAGCTTGTGCGTGCTGACCACGGCGGCGTCGGCCCCTGCCGTCATCGCGTCCACGGGCAACTCGGGGCAGAAGCGCAGGTGCGGCCCCCACGCCTGATCGGTGACGAAGGGCACGCCCGCGGCGTGCGCGGCGTCGGCTACGGCGGCGAGGTCGGTACCGAGGCCGTTGTACGTTGGCGAGGTCACGAAGATGGCCTTGGCCGCCGGGTGTTCCGCGAGTGCCCGCTGCGCGGCCTCTGCGCTCACGGTGAGCGGGATGCCCCAGAGCGGGTCGACCTCAGGCTCCAGATAGACCGGCACGGCGCCAGAGAAGATGAGGCCGGCGAGCATCGACTTGTGGGCGTTGCGCGGGATGATCACCTCGTCGCCGGGCCCGCACAAGGTAAGGACCAGCGAGTGGATGCCGCTCGTGGACCCGTTCACCAGGAACCAGCAGCGGTCCGCCCCCCAGGCCTCGGCGGCGTAGTCCTCGGCGAGGCGGATGAGATGAGTGGACTCGCGCGTGTCTTCGACACCGCCGGCCATGGCGATGTCGACCCGCAGGCACGGGTCGCCGAGAAGCTCGCGGAGCCCTTCGGGCGCGCCCTTGCCGAGCTTGTGCCCGGGAGTGTGGAACGGCGTGTACCCCGCCCTGCGGTAACGCAACACGGCGTCAAGGTACGGGGTCTCCTGCTGGTCGTGGGGCACGCGCGCCTCCCGTGGTGAGCCTGCGGCCGAGCGCCGGCGGGTCTGCTCGCGTCAAGCATACCGGGCTGCGATGGCGCCCGCCCGCGCGCGCGTGGGCGCACGCGCGGACCGGTCCGCATCGAGATGATAGACTGAGGCCGATTTGCAGGGGAATCGACGATCGCCGGGGGCCATGATCAACCTTGAGTCGAGGGTAAGAGTCCGCTTCGCGCCGAGCCCGACGGGCACGCTGCATCTCGGTTCGGCGCGCACGGCGTTGTTCAACTTCCTCTTCGCACGTCACGCCGGCGGCGAGTTCGTGCTGCGCATCGACGACACGGACGCCGGGCGCTCGCACGAGGGCCACGAGCAAGCCATCCTCGCCGACCTGCGCTGGCTCGGCCTCGACTGGGACGAGGGCCCGGATGTCGGCGGGTCGTGCGCGCCGTACCGGCAGAGCGAGCGGCTGGGCGGCTACCGGGCCGCCGCCGATGAACTGCTGGCCGGCGGCCTCGCGTACCACTGCTTCTGCCCTGTGGAGCGTCTTGCGGAGCTTCGCGCGGCGGCGCTCGCCGAAGGCCGCCTGCCGCGGTACGACGGCCGCTGCCTCGGGCTGGCGCCCTACCAGGTGCAGCGCCGCCTCGCCGGCGGCGAGCCGGCGGCGCTGCGCTTTCGCATCCCGCCGGGCGACATCGTCATCGACGACCTCATCCGGGGTCCTGTCGTCGTCGGTGCCGACGCCGTCGGCGACTTCATCATCGTGCGCTCCGACGGCGTCGCCGGCTACAACTTCGCGACGGTCGTCGACGACCGCGACATGGGCATCACGCACGTCATCCGCGGCGACGACCATCTCACCAACACCGCCCGTCAGGTGCTCCTCTTCCGCGCGCTGGGCGCGCCCGTGCCCGGCTTCGCGCATCATTCGATGGTGCTCGGCGCCGACGGCGGCAAGCTCAGCAAGCGCCACGCTGCCACGGCGGTGGGCGACTATCGCGAGCTGGGCTATCTGCCCCAAGCGGTGGTCAACTACCTCGCCCTGCTCAGCTGGTCGCATGGCGACGACGAGGTGCTCGGCATGCACCGCCTTGTCGCCGACTTCGCGGTCGAGAGGCTCTCACGCAGCCCGGTGGTGTTCGACCAGGCGAAGCTCGACTGGCTCGATCACGAGCACATCATGGCGCTCGCGCCGGAGGTGCACGAGCGCCTTTTCGCCGCTCGTCTGCCGGCCGGGACGCCGCCGCCGGCTACGGCGGCGCTGGCGGCAGCTTTCCAGTCGTCGCTCGTGGCCTACGGGCAGGCGGCGGCGCTGGCCGCCGCCGTGCTGGAGCCGCCGGCTCCGCCGGCGGACCTCACGGCGGCGCTGGCCGCCGCCGCCCCGCAGCTCACCTGGTTTCGCGCGTTGCGCGCCGAGGCGCCGGATTGGCTGCCGCCCACCGCCGCCCGCGACCTCCTCGCCGTCTATCGCGTCTGGGGCAAGGAGCAGGGTATCGGCGCCCGCGACCTTCTCATGCCGCTGCGCATCGCCCTGACGGGCGCCGAGCACGGTCCGGAGCTGCCCTTCGTGCTGGCCGCGCTCGCCCGCGACACCACGCTTCGGCGCCTCGACCTTACTCTCGCGGGCGTCCTCGCCGGCGAGCCCACGACGACTCATGGAGACACGCCTTGATCCGCCTCTTCAACTCGCTCACGCACCAGAAGGAGCCGTTCGCGCCCCGCGACGCGGGCAAGGCGAGCATCTACTGCTGCGGCCCCACGGTGTACAACCTGGTGCACGTCGGCAATGCCCGGCCCTACGTGACGTTTGCCGTATTACGTTCCTGGCTACGCAACCGCGGGCTTCAGACCACGCTGGTCACCAACATCACCGACGTCGACGACAAGATCATCGCGAAGGCGAGTGCCGAGGGCCGCGATTCGAACCAGGTCGCCGAGGAATACACCGCCGCCTACATCGCCGACACCGACCGGCTCGGCATCGCGCGCCCCGATGTCGAACCCCGGGCCACCGATACCATCCCCGAGATCATCGATCTCGTCTGCCAGCTCATCAGCTCGGACCACGCCTACGAGGTGCGCGGCAGCGTCTACTTCCGCGTGCGCAGCTTCCCCGGGTACGGCAAGCTCAGCGGGCAGCGCATTGACGAGCTCGAGGAGGGCGTGCGCGTCGACAACGAGCCCGGCAAAGCAGACCCACTCGACTTCGCCGTCTGGAAGGCCGCCAGGCCGGGCGAGCCGGCCTGGGAGAGCCCGTGGGGCAAGGGCCGGCCAGGGTGGCACATCGAGTGCTCGGCAATGGGCCTGCGCTACCTTGGGGCCGGCTTCGACGTGCACGGCGGAGGGCGCGACCTCATCTTCCCGCACCACGAGAACGAAATCGCCCAGAGCGAGGCCGCCGGTCTGCCGTTCGCCAGGGTGTGGATGCACAACGGCATGATCCGCAGCGAGGGCGAGAAGATGGCCAAGAGCGTGGGCAATATCTTCCTGCTGCGCGAGGTACTCGACCACTACGATCCTGCCGTGGTGCTCACGTATTTCCTCACGACGCACTACCGCAGCCCTCTGGAGTTCTCCACCGAGAAGCTGGACGAGGCGAAAGCCGCCTACGGCCGGCTGCGCGACGCCCTCGCGGACATCGACTTCCGCGTCGCCAACGCGGCCCGCGCCGCGCGACGCGGCGAGTGCCCCGATCTGATGCTTGCCGCCGAGGCCGCGCGCCTGGCGGTCGCCGCTCACATGGACGACGATCTCAATACCGCGGGAGCCATGGGCGATCTGTTCGGCTTGGTGAGCGAGATGTACCGCACCGTCTCCGCGGTCGACCGCGGCGAGGCGCCCCTCGACAGCGAAGCGCTCGCGGCGGTGCGCGACGTGCTCACGGAGTCCCTGGCGCTTCTGCTGATCACGCCGCCGTCCGCCGCCGCCGAGATCACCGCGGCGGGCACCGTCGCCGGCGAGGATGCGTTGTCCTGCGTGACCGGCGACGTCGCCCTGCTGCCCGCCGCGCGCCTCGCCGGCGACGGCCGCTGGGACGACATCCTGCTCGTGTACGCCGATCGCCTGGGCTGCTCCGACGCCTCCTACGCCTGCCTGCTGCGCGATCACTTGCGCGTCGAGAAGCAGTGGGCCGCCGCCGACCGAGTGCGCGATGAGATGCAGGCGGCCGGCTTCGAGGTGCGCGACACGCCCCAGGGCACGCAAGTCGTCAGGAAGTCGTGAGGCGGCGGCGTCAGGCGAGGACGAGTGCGCCCACCAGCGCTGCCGAGCCGAGCATGCCACCGCCGATGCCGAGAACCAGTGCGGCGCTCGCATGCCGCGCCGCGCGCCGCGGGCGCGATGCCCGGCCGCTCAGCGCCGCAGCGGCGAGGACCACGCCCGCCAGGTCCAGGATCGCGGCGCCGGCGGTCCCTGCTCGCGCGGGACCCGCGTGCATCACGGTCACCGGCAAGAAGATGAGGATCGGCGGCACGAGGATCACCAGCGTCAGCCACAGGCGCAGCCGCGGCCTCCGCGCGCAGAGTACGGCAGTCGCGAGCAGGCCCAGCGGCGAGAGCACCGTCCACCAGAAGAGGGCGCTGATCGCCGCCGCGGCGAAGGACCCTGCGGACACGTCGAACGGCATAATTGCAGCATACATGCCCTCGACGGCGGAAGTCGGCTAGCGCCGTGGACTGGATCTACGGACGCAATGTGGTGCAGCTGGCGCTGGCGGCCGGCGCCCGGCGGCGAGCCCACGGGCTCGTCGCGACCCCTTCGGCCCTCAAGCTGCTGCGTGCTTCTCTCCCGCCGGGGCTACCCGTGGAGACGGCGGACACGCACGCCCTCGACGAGATCACGGGCAGCCGTGACCACCAGGGCGCCGCGTTGCAGGTCGACGCTTTCGCCTACGCGACCGCCGAGGACGTGCTGCGCGCCGAGATCGTCGTCGTCCTGGACGAAGTGAGCGACCCGCGCAACCTCGGCGCTACGGCGCGTAGCGCGCTGGCGGCCGGCGCGGGCGCCCTCGTCGTGCCGAAGCACCGTTCGGCCTCCGTGACGCCGGCTGCGGTGAAGGCGTCGGCCGGTACCATCGAGCATCTCCCGGTTGCCCAGGTGACCAACGTGGTGAGCTTCCTCAAGCAGGCCAAGGACGCCGCCTCCTGGGTCTATGGGGCGGCTGGCGAGGCGCGCTCGTCGTACATCGAGCTCGACCTCACCGGCCGCATCATCCTGGTCTTCGGCGCCGAGGGTCGAGGCCTGCGACCGCTCGTGGCGCGCACCTGCGACGCCCTTGCGTCCATCCCCATGCAGAAGCCGGTCGACAGCCTCAACGTGAGCGTCGCAGCGGCGCTCTTCCTCTTCGAGGCCCGGCGCCAGCGCGCCGTCGCGGCGACAGGCGGCGTTGCCCCCGGCGGCCGCCCGCGAGGCGCCCCGTGACCGCCACGCTGTACATCGTCGACGGCTACAACGTCCTCCACGCGCTCTTTCGCGGCGTCGGCAAAGAGGAGATCTTCGCGCGCCGCGACTGGCTCGCCGACAGGCTCGCGAGCTTCGCGGCGGTGCGCGGCGCGCAGGCCGTGCTGGTCTTCGACGGGCGTGGCCCGCAGAGCACGAGCTGCGTGCCCATCAAGGGCGCGCCGGTGGAGGTCTGCTTCGCCGGGGGGCGATTCACCGCCGACACACTGATCGCGCGCCGCATCGCTGAGCGGCCGGCCGATGTCGCCGTGGTCGTGGTGTCTGCCGACCAGGAGGTCCAGCGTACCGCGACGCGTGCCGGCGTGAGCCGCATGACCCCGCTGGAGCTGGGCGGCGAGCTTTTCGGCACGGAGAGCGGGCAGGCTCTTGACTCTGCGCAGGACTCTACTAGAATGCCCTCACGGCTTGAGGATAAAGTAGACCCTGAGACTTTGCGCAGGCTGGAGGAGATACGCAACAAGCCGCAGTGACGGCCCGGAGGCCCTCTGCCCCCGGGTTTTGCAGGGGCAACGAGTAGAGGTGGGGGCAAGGAATGGCGCGCCAGGCCGACCACAGTCGCAGTGCGGGATCGTCTCACAACCCTCAACCTTTCAGTGAGAGTGCCGACTTCGCGCTGGTCCAGGCGCATCGCCGCGGGAGTCAGGCGGCACTGGACGCGCTCATGCTGCGGTACCACCAGTTCGTGCGGCTCAAGGCAAGCTCGTACTTCCTGGCCGGCGGCGACGCCGAGGATCTCATCCAGGAAGGCATGCTTGGCCTCTACAAGGCGGTCCGCGACTATCGTGACGACCGCCTGGCCTCGTTCCGCAGTTTCGCCGAGCTCTGCATCACCCGGCAGATCATCACGGCCATCAAGACTGCCACCCGCCAGAAGCACGTCCCGCTCAACGGCTACCTGTCGTTCAGCCAGTCGCCGAGCGACTCCTCGGACGACGGAGATTGCTCGCTGGGGGATGTGCTTCCCGGACCGACCACACACGACCCTGTCAACCAGGTGATCAGTTCGGAAGAGGTCGACAGCCTCACCGGTTGCCTCACACGGATGCTTTCGGATCTCGAGGGCCGTGTGCTGCGCCTGTACCTGCAGGGTCTGAGCTACGAGCGCATCGCCAACGAGCTCGGCTGCGACTGCAAGACCGTCGACAACGCGCTGCAGCGTATCAAGCGCAAGGTCGACCTGCATCTGGAGGGCCGCAGGGTCCTGAGTTAGGTACCCTGGGCACGGCTGCGGCGCGCCGGCGCCGCCCACTGCCCGCGAGGTCCGCGGCGCGCGTCTAGAACGTCATCAGGCTGACGTCGTGCCCCTTCTGCTGCACGAGCAGCTTGAAGTCGTGCGGATTGCTCGCCGCCTGGGCGGCGTCGCTGAGCGTGATGAGGCCTTCCTCGTACAGATGCAGCAGCGCTTGGTCGAAGGTCTGCATGCCGTAGAAGTCGCCTTCCTTGATGGCGTCGTTGATCAGCATGCCCTGATCCTGGTTCAGGATGAAGTCGCGGATGCGGTTGGTGGTGATCATGATCTCGATGGCGGGGACGCGGCCTGCCCCGTCGGCGCGCGTGAGCAGGCGCTGCGAGACGATCGCCTTGAGCGTGCCGGCCAGCATGATGCGCACCTGCTTCTGCTGGTGGAGCGGGAAGAAGTCGATGATGCGGTTGATGGTCTCGGTAGCATCGATGGTGTGGAGGGTGCTCATCACGAAGTGACCCGTTTGCGCGGCGGTGAGCGCCGCGGCCACCGTCTCGGTGTCGCGCATCTCGCCGATGAGGATGTCGTCGGGGACCTGGCGAAGCACGTACTTGAGGGCTGAGACGTAGGAATCGGTGTCGAGGCCGATCTCGCGCTGGTTGATGATCGAGCGCTTGTCTTTGTGGAGCACCTCGATGGGGTCCTCGATGGTCACGATGTGCCGGCGAATGGTGTTGTTGATCTGGTCGATCATCGCCGCCAGGGTCGTGGTCTTGCCCGAGCCGGTGGTGCCGGTGACGAGCACGAGACCGCGCGGCTCCAGAGCGATCCGCTTGATGATCTCGGGAAGGTGCAACTCCTCGAACGAAGGTATCTTGGTCGCGACGTGCCTCATGGCCACGCTGATGCTGCCGCGCTGGCGAAAGACATTGACGCGGAAGCGGCCGAGAGTGGCCGCCGAGTACGCGAAGTCGATCTCGTTGTGTTCGCTGAAGCGACGGATCTGCCTGTCGGTCATGATCGACGCCGCAACGTCCTTGGTGTCCTCGGGGGTGAGCGGCGGCTGGTCCAGGAGAAGGAGCTCCCCGTCGACGCGGATCACCGGCGGGCTCCCGGCCTTGATGTGCACGTCGGATGCGTTGTGCGCCATCATCTCTCTGAGCACATCATCGATGGGTTTCACGTGTCATCCCCATGGTCGGCGGCTGCTGTTCGCCATCTACTTCGGCAGATAACGACAAAAGCTTACCTTTTGGCGGCGTTGCGTGCCGGCGGCGCAAGCGCTCGAGCGGACCTAGAACCGGCCGCCGATCCAGGCCCCGCGGCCGTTCAGGGCCCCGTAGCGGACGACGTCGCCGGTGTGCGGCGCCTCGATCACGCTGGCGCCGCCGGCGTAGATGGCGACGTGGTGGCTGAAGCTCGCATTGCCGAAGAAGACCAGGTCGCCGGGCCGCATGTCGCTGAGCGCCACCGGGATGCTTTGCTGCTGCTGGACGGTCGCGCCGTGGTACAGAGGGATGCCGATCTGCGCGTAGCAGTACATCGTGAGACCGGAGCAGTCGAAGCCGCCGGGGCTTGCGCCGCCCCACACGTAAGGGACCCCGAAATAGCGCTGCGCGATGGTGACAATCTCGGGGTGGCCGGGGCTGTTGGGGTCGAGCGGCGGCGGGAGAGGGCCGCCCAGCGCCTGCTGCGCCGCGAGCCGCGCGGCTGCGGCGGCCTGCCGCTGCAGCCGCTTGATCTCGGCCTTGAGGCCCGTCGTCATCTGCTCGAGCTTGCTCTCCAGGGCCAGGATCTGGTCCTTCTGCGCCGCACGCTCGGCGACCAGCGTCGCCGCGGCCTTCTTGTCGGCGTTGAGCTTGATGCGGCGGTCCTTGATGTCGCGGCGGTAGGCGGCGATGGCCTTGACCGTGTCGACGTCGCTGTTGCCGATGCGGGTCATCATGTCGAGCTGCGTGACCAGATCGTCGAAGCTGTCGGCTTGGAAGAGGACGTCGACGATACCGATGTCGCGCGACTTGTAAAGGTTCTCGGCGCGCACCTTGAGCTGCGTGTTGGCTCTCCTGAGGTTGCGTTCGGCGAGGTCCAGTAGGCGCTGGTTCTGCTTGATCTGCAGCGCGACGCCGTCGAGCCGGCTCGTGGCCTGGTTGTATTTCTCGACGACCACCTCGACTTGCGCGTAGACCGTCTCGAGTTTGGCCTGTACTGCCTTGAGACGTGCCTTCTTGCTGGAGATCGGCGAGGCGGGCGCGGCCGCGGCGACGACAAGGCAGAGGACGCAAGCGCCGAAGATGAGGGCGAGCGTCGCGCGCCATGTACTGTTCGTGGGCTTCACTCTATCGGGTCCTCTCGCGGTCAGCAGGGGCGCGCGTGCGCTGGCGTGGGCACGCGCGGGTGCAGACAGCAGTATTCGAGCCCCGAGGGCGGTTCCCTACGTAGGGAACCGCCCTCGGGGCTCGCGTAAGTGCTAGAACCGGCCGCCGATCCAGGCGCCGCTGACGGACCCGTAGCTCACCACGGCGCCCGTGTGCGGGGCGTGGATCATGCTGCCGCCGCCGACGTAGATGGCGACGTGGTAGCTGAAGCTTGCGTTGCCGAAGAACACGAGGTCGCCAGGCTGCAAAGCGCTGAGCGGCACCGGGGTGCTCGCCTGCTGCTGCAGAGTGGCGCCGTGCGCCAGGCCGACGCCGACCTGCGCGTAGCAGTACATGGTGAGACCGGAGCAGTCGAAGCCGCTTGGGCTGGCGCCGCCGTACACGTAGGGGACGCCGAGATAGCGCTGGGCGATGGCGACAACAGCGGACCTGCCGGAGCCGCCGGGATCGGGGACTGAGCCTCCGCCGCCGCCTCCGCCGCCTCCGCCGCTACCTCCGCCACCGCCGGCGGCGGCCTCAGCCGCCGCCTGAGCGGCAGCTCTGGCTGCCGCTGCCTGCTGCTCCTGGAGGCGCTTGATGTCGCTCTTGATGCCGGCCGTCAGCTGCTCGAGCCGGCCCTGCACCGCCAGGACCGCGCTCTTCTGTGCGGCGCGCTCGGTGACGAGCTTCGCGGCGGCCTTCTTGTCTGCATCGAGTTTGACGCGTCGGTTCTGGATGTCCTGCTGATAGGCGGCGATGGACTTGACGATGTCGACGTCGCTGTTGCCCAGACGCTCCATGAGGTTGAGCTGGGTGACGAGGTCGTCGAAGCTGTTCGAGGCGAAGAGCACGTCGACGATGCCCACGTCGCGGGTCTTGTAGATGCTCTCGGCACGCGACTGCAGCTGCGTGTTGGCGACGTCAAGGTTGTACTCTGCGACCTTGAGCAGGTGCTGGTTCTCTTTGATCTGCTGCTGCACCGTGGTCAGCTGGCTGGTGGCCTGGTTCAGCTTCTCGATGGCCATGTCGGCCTCGTGGTACACGCCCTGCAGCTTCGCCTGGACCCGGCGCAGCTGTGCTTTCTTGTCTGCAACGGGAGAGGCGGAAGCCTGGGTGGAGAGAGCGAATGCGAGGAGGATGGTGCCGAGAAGGAGAGAGAGGACTGCGATTCGTCGTGTACCGTTCACTGCATCGCCTCCTTTTGGACGCGTCGCCGGAGCGGACGCACCCGCTTTGAGGTGAGCCCTGAGTGTGCTGCTCCTCTGGGTTTGCCGAGCCTCCCGCGGAGGGAGACAAGCTCACCGAACTCAAGTATGAGACCTTAACACCCGTCGTCCGTCCTGACAAGCGCCGGCGCCGCCGGCGGCGGGGCTTGGGCTCGGGGCGCCGCACCAGGTCGTGCGGACGTGGCGGGTCACGACCTTCTGAGGCCTCCGTCGCTGCTGACGCTCCTCACGGCGCCCGGGGGCGTAGGGCGCGGCCACATGCGCTTGAGCGCCTTGATGAAGGCCTTGTTGCGCTCGTCCTTGCGCCAGTTGTGGATGATCACCATGCCCCACCAGTGGAACAGCAGCTGCTTGGTGAACTTGAGGGCGAAGATGTAGCGCAACCAGGTGCGCAGGGAGTAGAAGCGCATGTAGCCGCGCAGGTCCTCCATCTGCAGTTCGTAGGGAGTCATGAGTTTGGGCTCGAACACGACGTGGTGAGCGTCGTAGAGGTGCCAGCGCTTGTCGAAGATGCGTCCCGCGGCGTCGAGCTCCTCGTACTGCGGTGTGCCGGGCAGCGGCGTGAGGATGTTGAGCATCACCGTGTCGATGCGGTTCTTGATGGCGAACGTCACGGTGTCGCGGACCGTCTGCACGTCGTCGGTGTCGGCGCCGAGCACGAACATGCCGTGGCTGCGGATACCGTACTCGTGCAGCAGGCGGATGCCTTCGACGATGTCGTCGACCGTCTGCGCCTTCTTGTAGCCGTCGAGCGTCGCCTGGTTGACCGACTCGAGGCCGAGGTAGACGAGCTCGCAGCCCGACTTCTGCATGAGCTCGAGCAGCTCTCTGTCGCGGACCACGTCGGTGCGCACCTGCGCCGACCAGGGGATGATGAGGTTCTCGTCGATCATCATGCGCAGGAGCTTCTTGAGGCGCTTCTTGTCGGCGGCCATGTTGTCGTCGTAGAAGAAGATGCGCGACGGGCGCTTGTCCTTGATCTCGGCGACCACGCTCTCGGCGCTGCGAAAGCGGTACTTGCGCCCGAACATCGCCGTGACGGAACAGAAGTTGCAGGCGAAGGGGCAGCCCCAGCTCGTCATGATGGGCATCGTCGTGAGTCTCTCGCTCCCGACCAGCAGGCGGAGGTCGGGGAAGGGAAGCTCGTCGAGGTCGGTGAGCCGCTCGCGCAGCGGGTTGTGAACGGCCGTGCCATCGCACGTGAAAGACAGGCCGCCGACGTCCTGCAGCTCGCGGGTGCCATTCAGGGCCTCGATGAGCTCCAGCATGGTCTGCTCGCCGCCTTCGCCGCGGGCCACGTAGTCGACGTGCGCGAGCGCCTCGTCGGCCATGAACGTCACGTGCGACCCGCCGATGACCACCGGGGTCCCATGGGTGCGCAGCCTGTCGGCGAACTCGTAGGCGGTCGTGGCCGTGGACGTCGTGCTCGAGAGGCCGACGAGGTCGGCGCTCTGCACGTCATCCCAGTCGATGGGCGCCATCTGCGAGTTGTAGATGAGCACGTCATGGCCGTGCGCCTTGAGGGTCGCGGCGATGATGGGCAAGCCGAGGCGGGGCAGCAGGACCTTGGCATACACGTGCATCCCGGGGGGTTCGGGCTCGATGAGGCGGATCTTCATGACGCTCCTTGGAGAGGCTGCCGCGGCGGTCGTCGCGGCTCGTCGCCCGGACGGGCGGTGTGCGGTGATCAATGAGCTTCCATGGTAGCCGCTCGGCGGCGCGAAGTGAAGCCGGCGGGCGTTGGCCGCAGCGAGCCGCGCGACGTCCGGGCCACCGGTCTCGCCCTCAGAAGATCCAGGTGCCGAGCAGGTAGACGCCTGCGGCGACCAGCCCGGCGGCCGGGAGCGTGAGTACCCATGCCGTCATGATGTTGCCGGCCACGCCCCAGCGCACCGCGGAGAGCCGCTGCGTGGAGCCCACGCCCATGATGGCCGCGGTGATCGTGTGGGTCGTGGAGACTGGGAAACCGAAGTGCGTGGCCAGCTGAATGACGCTGGCGGCGGCGGTCTCGGCGGCGAAGCCGTGGATGGGGTCGAGCTTGATCACCTTGGTGCCCAGTGTGTGGATGATGCGCCAGCCACCCGAGTAGGTGCCGACAGCCATGGAGAGGGCGCAGGCGACCTTGACCCAGAGCGGGACCTCGAACGTGCTGATCTTGCCGCTGGCGAACAGCGCCAGCGTGATGATACCCATGGTCTTCTGGGCGTCGTTGGCGCCGTGCGAGAACGCCATGAAACCGGCCGAGATGGGCTGCAGGCGGCGGAACCACTTGTTCACAGGACCTTGAGAGCGCTTGCGCACCAGCCAGATGAGACCCGTCATGAGCAGCCAAGCCCCCAGGAAGCCGAGGAACGGCGAGCCGATCATCGGGATGATGATCTTGTTGAGGACACCGCTCCAGATGACACCGGAAAGCCCGGCGCTCGCGATCATCGCGCCGATGAGGCCGCCGAATAGCGCCTGCGACGAACTCGAGGGGATGCCGAAGTACCACGTCGTGAAGTTCCACACGATGGCGCCGACGAGTGCGGACAGCACCAGCGGAAGGGTGACCAGGCCGGTGTCGACGAGGCCCTCGCCGACGGTCTTGGCGACGCCCGTGTAGATGAGGGCGCCGAGCAGGTTGAGGCCCGCGGCCATCATGATGGCCGCGCGCGGTGAGAGAGCGCGCGTCGACACCGATGTGGCGATGGCGTTGGCGGTGTCGTGGAAGCCGTTGGTGTAATCGAAGACGAGGCCAAGTACGACGATCGCGATGAGGAGGACCAAGGCCTGCGCTCAGGTCAGTTGTGCTTCAGGACGATGCTCTCGATGACGTTCGCCACGTGTTCGCACTCGTCGATGGCACATTCGAGAGTCTCGTAGATGTCTTTCCACTTGATGATGTCGGTGCAGATAATACCGCCTTCGAAAAGGCTGGCGATGGCTTCGCGCTCGATGCGGTCACCGTCGTTCTCGAGACTGTTGACCGCGATGATGCGCTGGTCGAGACCCTTGGGCTTCTCGAGGTTGTCCATGCACTCGCGCAGGATGGGCGTGGCCTTGGCGATGACCTCGGCCTGGCGACGGGCGAAAGAAGTGATCTCGTTGACGCGATAGATGATCACCAACCCCACGGCCTCCTCGATGCTGTCGAGGACCTCGTCGGCGGTGGACACGAGGTCGTAGATGTCCTCGCGGTCGATGGGCGTGATGAACGACTTGTTGAGGCGCCGCACGATGTCGTGGACGATCTTGTCGCCGACGTGCTCGTGCTCGAGAATGGCCGCGGCAACGGACGCGCGGTCGCCGTCGTTCATGAACTTGACGAGCAGCTGCGCCGCCGCGTCGAGATTGGCGGCCTGCTCCGCGAACAGCCGGAAGTAGTCGTGGTCCTTTGGAACCAAGCTGAGTTTCACGCGGACCCCCTTCCACCGGCACATGATGCGCCGCGCGTAATGCTATCCGTTTTGTGGCGGCGCGCAACTTCGCTCACCGGGCCGGCCGGCGGCGGCGCACGCTCTATTGCCGGCCGGCTCACGGCGCCCCTCGCCGTCTTCCCTGACCCGCGCGCGGTTGCCAATGGCTCGGCCCTTCGGGTAGCCTTCCGTCACGCGTGGTGGGGCTACAGGCTTTCCCCTGCGTGCCACTGATTTCCTGCCGGGTCAAAGACCGCGTGTCGCCGGCAGCGAAGGACGTGTTTGGCGGACTTGCGGACGTAGTTGTTGTAAGGAGGATCCGGTGGCAGAAGATCTCTACGAACTGATGAAGCAGACCGTCATCGACGGCGAGGCCGAAGATGCCGCCGCCCTCGCCCAGCAGGGCCTCGACGCCGGCCTGCCCCCCGGCGACATCCTCGACAAGGGCTTCGTCAAAGGCATCGAAGAGGTCGGC
>JAPLCM010000226.1 GCA_026392275.1 Actinomycetota bacterium
GGCGCGCGTTAGGCATCACCGGGGTGATCAGGCGCTCGTGCAAGCGGCCGGCGCCATTGTGCTGTGGGGGCGGGAAGCGCAGGACAACGAGCGCTGGCATCTGCTCTTGATCGAGGAGAAGATGCGCGAGGACTCCGCCAAGCGGCCGTGGTATCTGGCGCCGCCGATCCCCTCACTGATGGCGGGCTCCTACGCGCTCCTCACGTGGACCATGGCACGGGTGGCCATCCGCAGGGCGATCCTCTTCAACGCCGAGTTCGAGGACCACGCCGAGCACACGTACGCTCAGCTGGTCCACGATCATCCGGAGTGGGAGGACCAGCCCGCCGAGAGCCCGTTGGTACGGGACTACGGGTCGTTCCGCTCTTGGGCGGACGTGTTCAGGCGCATAGGGCTGGATGAGCGCGACCACATGAACAACAGCTTCGTCTTCGCCGGCAGACCTGAACAGGTCGTGGAGTACGAGGGCATGCCCGCGGTCGCGGGTCAGGGCCCGCGGGCAAGATGACGGAGCGGCCGGAGGGCCGCGTGTCTACGTCATCGACCGCCGAGCGAAGCGCAGGAGCCGGCCGTTCGTAGCCGTCGACCGCGCCGAGCCCACGCGGGCGTGCCGCACGCCGTCGCCGCCCGAGGCCTTGGCCTGGTACATGAGTGCGTCGGCACGCGTCAGCAGCTCCTCGGTGTCGTCGGGAGCGCGCGCGAAGGTGACCAGGCCGATGCTGCAGGTGATGCGCGCCTCGGCCGGGACGGCCGGGCTTGAAGAGGCCGCGCGCAAGCGCTCGGCCAGCGGCAGCGCGGCGCAGCCGCCGGTCCCTCCGGCCATGTCACGTCCGTGAGCCCTGTCGCTCGCGAGGCCACCAGTACGGCCCGCATCCCCGCCTCGACTCCTTCATCCGAAGCGCGACGCCCTCCGGGATGGAGCCCGCGGTGTCTTCTCGGCGATGGTCTGGCCGGCATGCTCCGTCGTCGAGGCGTTCCACTTCTTGAACAGGTGATCTGACGAGCTCGCCTGCCGCGCAGGCGCTGCCCGCTGCCTCTCCATGAGCGCCGATCTCAAGGCCCAATCACCGCTTGCGCCCCGCGCGTCGCTGTCGGCTGCGGGAGTGCGGTTGCCCCTGCGAAGCGGGCGGACCCGCTTTTCGCGCAGGCGCAGCCGCGCGAGCCCGGGCCAGGCGGGCGTTCTGCACCGTGATGAACATGAACGCGATGCTGCCGAGGGCGAGGCGCGTCACGAACGGGCTGACCTCTTGACCGACCGTCAAGAGACCGGTCACGATACCGGTCACGCCCATCACCCACATGACGAGTTGTGCGTCGCGCGCCCGTCGAGGGGACATGAACGGCAGGAACGACGCGTTCAGCGCCAAGAAGAGCATGAGCAGCGCCGCGCCTGTGGTCAGCGCAAGCGTCACGTACATGGGGCCTGCCTTGACCGTGGGATCGGGCTCGAGCACGAACCCCACGAGCGAGACGACCATCATCAGGGCTACGACAAAGACCACGCCCACGAGGGCCAGCAGGCTGCCGCTGCGGATCAATCGGGCGCCCGTCGGGGGAGGCGCTGTCTGGCCGCGCCCTTGCCCGGCCGGCCGGCGCTTGTTCGAGCTGCTGCGACTCATCCTCTCTCCATTCTCACCCAAGAGCTTCGCCCGCGATATCCGCCCCGCGTCACCAACCCTATCCCACATGGCGCGGGGAGACTGCCCCGCCCGCAAACGTCCCGATCGACAAGGGCACAGCCCTGTTAGCTCAAATGCTGACCGAAATAGTCAGATTAGCCTCTGTGGCTACGCGGTACATGGGAGGGCACGTTGCTGACATATGAAGGGGACTCCCATGGCTTCAAGGAACGAAGTATCGCGGTTTCGCAGATGGTTCCAGAAGGCGGTGTCTGATGCGGGGCGGGCGGCGGGCACGCCGGCGGGCGTGAATGTGGACCTGCACAAGACCTAGTGCCCGACCAGGAACGGCACTCCCGACTTCTCCGGCGGCGAGTGCCGGCCTTTGCCCGAGCAGGGCGCGAGCGGCGAACGCGGCTGAGAAGGCTCCCTCGCCGACATCGCCTCTTGGTATCGATCCGGCGCCGAGAGCGCACCGCGGCGGGCCCTTCGGGGTCCGCTCGCGTTGTGCATGGCCTGCCGCGGATCGAGGCCGCGCGCCGCGTGCCGCCGAAGCGCCGCGGCCGGCCGGCGGCGAGCGG
The DNA here is from genome assembly GCA_026392275.1 of Actinomycetota bacterium. GTDB lineage: Bacteria > Actinomycetota > Thermoleophilia > UBA2241 > UBA2241 > CAIXSE01. The sequence continues at coordinate 2,201 of JAPLCM010000226.1, forward strand.
CGATCGACGCGGGAGCGGCCGCCTCAGCCCTGTGAATGCAGGCCCACCGTGTTGCCCTCGCTGTCGGTGATTATCGCGAAGGAGCCCGCGCCGATCCCGATCGCGGTCTTGGCCGCGAGGATCCTTCCGCCGGCTCCCTCGACCCGGTCGAGCATGCCCTGCAGATCGGGATCGCCGTTGAGGAAGACCATCGTTCCGGTGGCGCTGGCCACGGCGCCCTCGCCGCACACCAGG
>JAPLCM010000194.1 GCA_026392275.1 Actinomycetota bacterium
GGCTGCGACGCTGCCCAACGCCCACGTCCTCGGCTACGACCTCTCGGGGCGCACCCTCGTGTGGGGACAGATCGACCCGGCGAGCGGACGCGGCCGCGTCGTCGCTCAGAACGTGGACGACGGCGTGGCCAGCGTCGTCGCGGAAGTGACCGACGGCGCGGCCCTTACGTCCGCCCCGGCGATCGATGGCGCCCTGGTGGTGTGGGCAGAGACGGACGCGACCGCCGGCGGGAGTCGCGTCATGGGCCGCCGCCTCGGCGGCGGCCCCTCCTTCCTCGTTCGTGACGTCGACGGCCGCGTGCTCTCCACGGCGGCCGCTGGAGACACCGTCGCCTGGCTCGCGCAGCTCGGGCAGACCACCTTCATCGAGACGGCGCAGGCACCCAGGAGACCGCCTGGGCGCGCCGCCGGACTCCTCTGCTCGGCCCGTTCGGGGTGAGGGTGCTGCTCTGGCTCCTCGTGGAGCTGTGGGTCCTCAACGTCGCCGATCTCCTGCTCACGCGCCACTCGCTGTCGCTGGGCTTCGCCACCGAGTCCAACGGCGTGATGGACTACTTCTTCAGATCGGGCACGGTCCAGGCGGTGGCGTTCAAACTGGGCATCGTCACCGTCGGCACGCTCCTGCTGTGGCGCCTGCGCCACTACCGCACGGCGCTCATCGCGGCGACGCTGCTGACCGGCGTCTTCGCCGCCGTCGTAGCCTACCAGGCGCTCTGGGTGCTGAGCTTCTGACGGCGGGGTGGGGCTTCGCCGCCCCGCCGACCCCGAACGGCTACTGTCACCTTGTCTTCCCGGTCGCATGCCATCATACTGGCATCGGTACCATCATTGTGACCAAGGAGTCCGCCATGGTCCGCATGCAGATCCAGTTCACAGAGGAGGAGGACGTGGCGCTGCGGCGCGAAGCCGCGCAGCGCCACGTGTCTGTCTCCGCGGTGGTGCGAAAGGCCGTGGACGACGGCCTCGCCGCGAGCGCAAAGCCCTCGCGAGAGGAACTCGTGCGGCGCTCGCTCGCGGCCATGGGACGCTTCCACTCCGGGACAGGCGACGTGTCCGCCCGACACGACGAGTACTTCGCCGATTCCATCCTCGATTGACCGTCTTCGTCGACACGTCCGCGCTGATCGCCTTTCTGGACGGGGAAGATCCCGCCCATGGCGTCTGTCGCGAGGCCTGGCGGCACGCCGTTCTCAAAGCCGAAGGGCTGGTGACGACCGACTACGTCCTCGTCGAGGCCGTCGCGGTGGCTCAGCGTCGGTGGGGCCTCGAAGCCGCCCGGACGCTCGTCGACGAGTACCTGCCGCTCATCGAGGTCGGCTCCGTCTCTCCGGAGGACCGCGTGGCCGCCCTCGGCACCCTGTTCACAGCTGGGCGGCGTCACCTCAGCCTCGTCGACTGCGTCAGCTTCACCGTCATGCGGCGCCTGGGCATCCGCGAATACCTCGGGCTCGATCCCCACTTCGAGGAGCTGGGTTTCACGCGGTTTGCGCCCGCCGGCTGAGCGCCGCGGGCGTACACGTACGGGGGGCGGGAGGCCCTTCCGGCCTCCCGCCCCCAGTCGCTCGCGTCTCGCTGCCGGCCTCAGACGCCGGCGGGCAGCGTGCTCAGCCGATCCTTCACGACCTTGGTCGCCGTGGCGATCACCTCGAGGCTGCGGTCGACCTCGGTCTGGGTGTGCGCGGTGCAGGCGAAGAAGCGCTCGAAGTTGGAGTTGTGGAAGTACACGCCGCGCATCTGGCACTCGGTCTGGAACATGCCGAAGAAGCGGGTGTCGCTGGCCCGGGCCTGGCGATAGCGGGTGACCGGGCCCTCGTGCCCGAAGAACACCTGCCACATCGGCCCGACCTGGCTGATATACGCGGGCACGCCGTTCTCTGCGAAGACGCCGCGCATGCCCTGGACCATCGCGTTGGCGATCGTGTTGAGGTGACCGTACACGCGCTCGCGGTCGTTGATGAGGATGTCGAGCGTGGCGTTCATACCGGCCAGGGTCATGGGGTTGCCGCTGTAGGTGCCGCCGTGCAGCACGACGCCGTTGGCCTCGAGCTCCATGATCTCCTTCTTGCCGCCGAAGGCCGCCGAGCCCGGCGTGCCGCCGCCGACCGCCTTGGCTACACAGGTGATGTCGGGGATGACGTCGTACAGCTCCTGGGCGCCGCCCAGCGACACGCGGAAGCCGGTGATGATCTCGTCGAAGATGAGGAGCACGCCGTTCTCGTCGCAGATGCGGCGCAGGCCCTCGAGGAAGCCGGGCTCGGGAGGGATGATGCCGGCATCGGCGAGGATGGGCTCGCAGAGCACGGCCGAGAGCTGGTCGCGGTTGCGCTTGATGATCGTCTCGGCGCTGTCGAGATCGTTGAAGCAGCCGATGATCACGGTCTCTTCGACGGCTTTGGGGATGCCGTTCTGCGACGGCAGCGTGCGCGGGAAGCGCTCGGTGCCGGCCGCTTCGAGCGCCGGCACGTGCGAGAACGCGTGGCAGTCGAGGAAGCCGCTGTAGCTGCCTTCCCACTTGAGGATCTTGTCTTTGCCCGTGTAGGCGCGGGCCAGGCGCATGGCTGCCTGCGTCGCTTCCGAGCCCGAGTTGGCGAAGCGCACCTGGTCGATGCCGGGGACGGCCTGGACGATCTTGCGCCCGACCTCGTAGTCGAGCTCATGGGGGAACGTGTAGAGCATGCCGCCCTGCATGATCTGCGCGATGATCGCGTCGAGGATGGGCTTGGGCCGGTGGCCGAAGATCATCGGCCCGTACCCGATGCACCAGTCGATGTAGGCGTTGCCGTCGACATCGAAGAAGTAAGCGCCCTCGCCGCGGTCCATCACGATGGGGCGCGTGCTGATGAGACGTGCGTAGCTGGACTCACCCCCCGAGACGACCTCCTGGCATTTGGCGAACATCTCGCGGGTCCTGACGAGGTGACTGTCGTCAATGAGGTTGTCGGTCATGGGACTCTCGACTCCTTCACGAACGGCCGGGCGCGGCGCGGCGACCCACGGGTGCGGGGCCGGGTCCCGGGAGGGTCCTCACAGTCTACTCGATGTGGAGGGGCGGGTGTTCGGCGGGCAGTCAGACCGCTCCGTACGCGTCCAGCCTGACGTCGCCGGCCACCGAGTAGGCCATCTCCGTGCAGGCGGCGACCTCCTCGAGGGTGTGGCCGCAGGCGACCTCCTCGAGCACGAATCCGCCCCCCGGCCGGCGCCGGAAGAATGCCCGTTCGGTGATGATGACGTCGCATTCGGCGGCGCCCGTGAGCGGCAGCGTACAGCGCCTGATCAGCTTCGGGGAACCGTCCTTGGCACAATGCTCGGTGAGCACGTAGACGGTGCGCGCGCCGGCAACGAGATCCATGGCGCCGCCCATCCCGATCATCCTGCCCGGCATCTCGTAGTTGGCGATGTTGCCGTCGCCGTCCACCTGAAGCGTTCCGAGCATCGTCGCGGCGACATGCCCCCCGCGGATCATCGCGAACGAGGTCGCCGTGTCGAAGTAGCAGCCCCCGGGCAGCAACGTGACGAAGAGGTTGCCGGCGTTGCGGCGATCCGGGTCCTCGGTGCCGGGTGGCGACACATGCCCCACGCCCGCGATTCCGTTCTCCGCCTGGATGACGACGTCGACGCCCGCCGGGATGTAGTTGGCGACCAGCATGGGGATGCCGGCGCCGAGGTTGGTGACCTGGCCGTCGGCGAGCTCCCGAGCGGCGCGGGCAGCGATGACGCAGCGGTCGTCGGGCGGCGCTGCGGCGCCTTCGGCCTCAGCCCGCTGCCCCCCGGGGGTCGACGCCGGGCCGCGGGGGCTCACGGCGGCGCGCACCACGGCGTCCACGAAGACGCCGGGCGTATGTACCTTCTCCGGGTCGAGCTCGCCGACGCTGTAGGCATGCTCGACCTCGGCGATCACGTAGTCGGCGCACGTCGCGACCGTCGTGTTGTAGTTGCGCGCCGTACCGCGATAGCACAGGTTGCCGACGAGGTCGCCGGCGTGTGCGCGCACGAATGCCACGTCGGCGCGCACGGACTTCTCCCACAGGTAGGTGCGGCCGTCCGCAGTCACGTGCTCGTGGCCCTCTTCGACGGCCGTGCCGACGCCGACGGGCGTGAGAAAGCCGCCGAGGCCCGCGCCGCCACAGCGAAACATCTCGATGAGGTTGCCCTGCGGGACCCACACCAGATCGAGGGCGCCGCTCTCGACCGCCCGGCCCACGTCGGGCGTGTAGCCGATGTGGCAGCAGTGCAGTTCGCGCACCATGCCGGCTTTGACCAGCTCGACCACGCCGTCGTCGCCGAAGCCGCCGTCGTTGGAGTAGACCACGAGGTCGCGGACCGGCCGCGCCTTCAGCGCCCGGATGAGCGTGAGCGGCACGCCCTGACTGAGGAATCCGCCCAGGGCCAAGGTCATGCCCGACTCCACGCGGGCGACCGCCTCGTCGATAGGGATCATCTTGCTCCGCGCCATGTCGATCACCTCACGGTCGGTGGCTTTTCGGGCCGCGCGTCAGGCTCCGGCTCCGGCTCCGGCTCCGGACACTGTCCCACGAACGCCTCCACGGAGGCGACTGCGTCGAGGCGCGCGATGCCCTTGGCCGCGCGCGCCGCGGTCGGCTCGTCGGCGTCGACGCCCAGCGTGATGTAGGTGTGTGCGCGGTCCGGGAGGTGGCGGACGACCACCGTCTCGATGTTGACGCCGCGGCGTGAGACCTGCCCGGCGACGCGCGCCAGCACGGACGGTCTGTCCTCCACCAGCACGCGCAGCCAGCGGTGTCCCGTGTCGCTGGTCACCGAGACGTCGGTGGTGGGGAAGTTCGCGGCCAGCGCCTCGAGCCGCTCCCACCGCTCGCCGATACCGGCGCGCACCCCCTCCACGCCGAGCACCGACCCCGCGAAGCGTTTCTGCAGCGCGAGGTACTCTTCGAGCGGGGTGCCGTCGGCGCGCGCATTGATGCGGTAACGCCGGCCGTTGAACACCTCGTAGAGCGGAAACACGCCGCAGGCGACGGACAGCCGCGACAACTCCACCGTATCGGCGGGCTCTGACTTCCAGCCGGCCGGGCAGGGAGACAGGAGAAGCAGAAAGCGAAAGCCGCGGGTCGTCTGGGCCACGGCAAGCTTGCGCATGAAGTCGTCGCGGTGCGCGAGCGACAGCGTGGCCGCGTAGGGCACCCCGTGAGCCGCCATGATGGCCATGATGTCCTTCTTCTGCTCCGCCTTGCCCGCCGGCGTCGTCGTCGTCTGCGCGCCGGCGGGGGTCGCGCTGCTGCGCTGACCTCCGGTGTTGCCGTAGATCTCGTTGTCGTAGCACACGTAGATGACGTCCTCGTTGCGCTCCGCCGCCCCCGAAAGCGTCGCCAGGCCGATGTCGTACGTGCCGCCGTCGCCCGCCCAGCAGATCGTGGGGTCAGGTTCGTCGTTCAGCTGGTGGACGCGGCTCACGCCGGTGGCCACGGAGGGCGCGCTCGCGAAGGTGCTCCCGACCGCCGGCACGCCGTAGGCGCTGTCCGGGAACGCCCCCGGCGTTGCCACCGCGCAGCACGCCGGCACCACCAGGGTGAGCATGCCGCTGCGCAGCGCGTCGTCGAGCCACTGCAGGCCGAGGGACATGCCGCAGCCCGCGCAGGCGCTGTTGCCGGGGCGCCACAG
>JAPLCM010000221.1 GCA_026392275.1 Actinomycetota bacterium
TCTCAGCCTCCCCAGAACGTGGTGTACAGGAGGAACACGTTGAGCCCGATGATCAGCGCCGCGACCAGCACGCCGACTATCGAGGTGATGGTACCCGTGCGGTCGTCGCCCATCACGCGGCGCGCCCGGCTCAGCCACAGAAGTGGGACGATGGTGAACGGCAACTGCAGGCTGAGGACCACCTGGCTGATGATCAACCCCTGGAAGGCGTCGATACCGACGACGATCAGCACCATGGCCGGCAGCGTGAGCACCACGAGCCCGATCTTGTAGACGCGGGTACGGGGGTCTTCGGGGCGACCGAGGTAACCGGTGACGATGTTGGCCTCGGCCAGGGAGGCCGTGACTGAGGATGACAGCCCCGCGGCCAGCAGCGCGATGCCGAAGACGAGCTGGGCCAGCGAGCCGACGAGCGGCTCGAGCGTCTGGGACGCCTGTTCGATGCTGGTGACCTCCACGCCGGCCGTGAAGAACACCGCCGCCGCGACGATGATCATCGCCGAGTTCACGAGCCAGCCCATGCCCATGGCAAGCGTCGTGTCCGCCAGCTCGAAGTGCATGAGTCGGGCGCGCCGCGCAGGTTCCAAGTCCCAGTCGCGCGACAGGATGACGTTGGAGTGCAGATAGATGTTGTGCGGCATCACGATAGCGCCCAGCATCCCCAGGGCGATGAGGATACTTGCGCTGCTCACGTTGGGGATCACCCAGTCGGGCGCCGCCGCCGCCCAGTCCGGCTTGACGATGAACAGCTCGACGATGTAGCAGCCGGCGATCACGGCGAGAAAGACGAGGATGATGCGCTCCAGGCGATGGTACTGCTGGCCGAGGATGGCCAGATAGACGAGCACCAGCGTGAGCGGGCCGCCGATCCACACGGGCAGGCCGAAGAGCAGATTGAAGCCGAGCGCCGCACCCAGATACTCGGCCAGCGCCGTGGCCACGCAGGCGACGGCGATCGTCACCCCGAGGAACCAGGCCATCCATCGGGGCATGTGAGCGCGCACGTTGGCGGCCAACGAGCGCCCCGTGATGATGCCGAGCTTGGCCGCCATGTGCTGCAGGAAGATGAGCATGAGCGTGCTCAGCGAGACGACCCACAGCAGCTGGTAACCGAACTGCGAGCCGCCGGCGATGTTGGTCGCCCAGTTGCCGGGGTCGATGAACCCGATGGTGACGACGAAGCCCGGCCCGAGGTAGCGCAGCAGCTCGCGCGAGAAGAGGTCGCGGGCGAAGGCGCGCGGGCCCCGCGCGGGCGGGCCCGCGAGCGCCTCGTCCAGATGCACAGGCGGGTCCGGCTGCGCCCGCCCGCCCGCCCGCGGCTCGTCCGTCACCATCGACCTCTTGAGAAGCGCTCGCCGGTCATCATGCCTGCATTCTAGTGGGCGCGGCGGCGTTTGGGCACTCATCTGTCGAACTGGGGAACCGTGCACGCCGCCCGGTCGCGGGATCGCGGCCAAGCGTGCCGAGACAGTCCCGCGCCGCCCGACCGACCCGGCCGGGCGCGTCCGCCGGCTGAACGGATAGTGTCGATCGGGCTCGAAATCGTCGAGCGTACGACCAACGGGACTTCCAACGGTACATGCAACGATCCCCTCAACCACAAAGGCGAGCGCGACTCTGCCCCGCAGCCCGGCGCATGCCGGCAGCGGAGCCAGCCGAGCGGCGCGGGCCTCTCGAATGGCGCGGAATGGCGGGGCTGCGGACACACTCGGACTAGACCGCACCTATCCTCTGACGATAAGTCGTGTCTAGTCTGTCAAGACGGTGCCGGGGGAGACTGGACCATTGCCGTCCCCAATTCGGTGAACGGCCCCAGATGTGCAGAAACCGCCTTGCGGCGGTTTCGCGCCCCGAGCCGAAACCCGAGGGAGGTAGGCCCGAAGAGCAGCATCCGACGTTGCGGATGTCACGCCCTCAAGACCAACGTCAACCAGTCGGCTGTCATGTCGGTCGTCCCGGCCACTGATACGTATCCGCCTTCACCCGCTCGTAGTTGGCGTCGAGCGCCGGCTCGAGGAACAGGTTGGCGGCGATGCGGCGCGCCATCTCCTGAGAGGTCCCTTCAGCCGATTTGCGTGATTGGACCCCGTAATGTCGTGTTGCTGTAGCGTTTCTTTCAGAAGTAGTGTTTCTTCTCAGCGCTCACGTTCGGGTATCACGTGCTTGGAGCCGCGACCCACACTGCGGCGCTGCAAGCCCCGTCACGGACCATCACGCTGAGCAGCCGCCAGGCCGCCTGCGCGCTCAGCGGCCCCAGGAACTCTCTGCATTCTCGATTCGCGATCTCGCCGTGGGCGGCCACATGACGCGGAACCGCCTCTCTTCTGAGGGCCTCGCCGACCTAGTCTAGTCGCCTGAGGTTGGCGGCGGAATTCGGCGGAAAGCGGCAAAAAGCGGCGGAAAGCGGCGGAGACCCGGTCAGACCAGCCGCCAGCGGGAGCCCCTGCCTTGCCCCGAAGACTCGACCATACCAAGCGACCGCAGCAAGCCAAGGTTCTCGCGGACAGTGCGTTCCGCGGCAGCCGTCGGCAAGGTGGCGCGTATCTGGGAGATCGGCGCGGTACCGAGTGCCGACAGCGCCTCAAGCAGGTCTCGTTGGAGGGTACTGAGGTCGTGAGCCACTCGCGTCGGGGCCACGTAGCCGGTCGGCAAGAACCGCACCACCAGAGAGCCCGCTCTCTCCTCGAACTCAGGGCTCACGACCCTCTTCTGCACGAACTCAGCCATCTCGCGCCGAATGCTGGTGGCTTGTGCGACCTCCATGAGGTCGCCGAATCCACGCCGCGAGAAGAAGACCACTTGGAGCTCTTCTGCAATCAGGTGGCCGCGAGCGCACTCATTCCGGCGCGGCTCTTCCTCACGGCGCCGCTCGTGAGTACTGCGGCGGCCGATCATGAATGGACGCTTGAGGAGTTGCGCGAACTCAGTCTTCGTTTCGGGCCCAGTTCCGAAGCCGTCCTGCTGCACCTGGTTCGGCATCGCCGCGCGTCTTGGCAGATGTACTGGGAGCGCAAGAACGAACTTGAGGCCTTGTATGCTGAGGCCGACGAGAGAGAGCGTCGGCGCAGGCAGGAGAGCCCTGGCGGGCCTTCCTGGTATGTCGTGCACGCCCGAGATCTTGGCCACTGCTACGTGACGTCCGTGCTTGACGCCTTTCGCTCTCGGGCTATCTCCTCTCTCGACGTCAGTGATTACCTGGACGTGCGCTTCGACAAGCTCGACAGACCGCCAGCAAGCCGACAGACCATGCTGCCGACGTTCTCGAGTGCTGCTTCTCGAAGGGACACTTGGCGAACGGCGCGGAAGACAACGTATGCAACACTTGCGGCGATATGCCACAGCTCGTGTGGCATATCGACCCATTCGCAACGCTCAGGCGGTCTTCCAGCGCGAGCTAAGCGTCACTCGACCTTCCTGACGTGAGACGTGGGGCCTGCGTCGACTACTCAAGTAGGGTCGCGCAGCACATACCTGGAACCCCGGCGTTCCCCGACTCTCTCGAGATGACCTTCCTCGACGATTCGGACCAAGAGGCGACGCACGCGCTCGCGGCTGTCGATTGAAAGCAGCTGCCGACATTGGCTGTTGGTAATGAAGCCGTGACCGCGCACGTAGGCCAGAATCCGCTCGCTCTCGGAGCCGAGAGTATCCGCTGCGGTCTGCGATGCCGTGGCTGGCAGCGTCAATACGTAGTGAGCGCCGCCGCGTACTCCGCGCATATCCACAGCACCCAGCGTCGCCAGATCCTGAAGTTCACGCCCAGCGATGCGGCTGTCAACACGATGAAGCCGACGGTAGTCACTGTTGGTCATGCGTTCGTTGTGGCGTAGATAGAGAAGGGCGAGCCGCTGGCGGTCGGATATCGGCAGTGATGCCGCCACCGAGTTCAGCCAGCTGACGCCCTCGCCACTCAGCAGCAAGGTGTGGCGGTAGAAGGTGACCGTGAAGTAGCTGCGATCATCGCTGAAACGCGGCGGCTCGAGGTGGGCGTCCCGCATCTCGGCGATCATGCCGTCGATACCGGTGCCGCGATTGTCGACCAGGCGATGGTCTTCCATCATCTGCATCAAGCGCTGATTGCGGGTGGACTGCCTCATCTCGAGAGTCTCCAGCGTGACGTCGCCGAAGAGCCCACCCGGACTGCTGATCTCAAGACGATCAGCGAACAGCTTCACCTGCACTTGGGAGCCGCGCATGTAGCCGCTGTAGTCGCGGTGCGCCACCGCATTGGGCAGCGCCTCTCGAACTGCCGGTCGGGGATAGTCGGGGATGTCGCGAGTGAGCAGTCCGTCGATCAGGCCGGCGGTACCGATGCGCCCCATGATGTGGCTCACAGCCTCTTCGAGCATGTCGGGGATGGGCCCTTCGAACTTGCGGTTGTCGACAAAGCGCTCGCCGCGCGGCCCCTTCGTGTACTCGTCCACACCGGCATACTGCAAGAAGGTGATCACGAGTTGCGGTTCCAGCGCCTGCGGGTAGCTCCCAAACATCAGCAGACCAGCGCGCGTCGGCCGCATTACGCCATCCTCGTCGACAGTCGTGATGTGAAGAGCGCGCATGCACTCCTCAAGCGTCGTGGCCCCGCGCAATCTGCGTGGGTGGGTGGCGCGCAAGCGTTCTGAGTAGGCCTCTGCGCGCCCGGTGTCGAGATCCGCGCCGCTCGATTCCGGAACCGGATCGGCGTCGAAGGTCGGCTGTACACGAGCGCTCAGGTATCCCCAGACCTGATAGTGCGTCATGCGCTGGTTCGTGTTGCCCACGCGAAGGTAGGAGCCCTCAAAGGCATCCTTGCCCTTGTGATGGCTGGGCTTGAGCGCGGGTGGCAGTTCCTCAACCTCCACGACCACGAGACTTGCACCGGACACGACCTCGTGTGAGATGGCGACTGTCACGGCCGGTTCCATCTGCGACTGGGCAAGCTCGGCAAGATCCTTCTGAAGCTGCTGTGCGTCATGCACTCCAACCGCTTTGAAACCGCGACGTTCATCGAGGCCGAAAATCAGGATGCCGCCCCTTGAGTTGGCAAAGGCGGACAGTGAGGCATCCAGTCGCTTCGGCGTGCCGCCTCGTGCTGTCTTCACCTCAAGGTCATCAGCCTCGCAGCCGTGCGTCTGGATCTCGGCCATGATCGCGAGCAGTTCGTCACGAGTCATGTCAGCCTCCCCGGCCAATCGTAGGTGTCAACCTTGACGCGCTCGTAGTTCGCGTCGAGGGCCGGCTCGAGGAGGAGGATCGCGGCGATGCGGCGCGTCATCTCGGTGACGTAGCGCGCCTCGTCGGGCTTGAGGTCACG
>JAPLCM010000105.1 GCA_026392275.1 Actinomycetota bacterium
GACATCGACGTCGAGACCGGCCGTATCATCGGCCTGTTCTGAGAACCTGACGAACACCCCGGGGCGCCGGCCGCCTGACGGCACCGGCGCCCCGCTGCGGAGGTAAATGTGAGCGACGGTCCCACCATCTACTGCGCCGAACCACTTCAGGTCTACCTCGACGACGCGGCCGCCAACAAGCCGGCGCCCGGCGGCGGCAGCGTCTCCGCCTGCGCCGGCGCCCTCGGCGCAGCCTTGGTCTCGATGGTCTGCAACCTCACTCGCGGGCGCGAGAAGTTCGCCGGCGTCGAGCAGCAGATCGTATCGCTCGTCGGGGAGTCCGAGGCCGCGCGCGGTCGCCTTGAGCAGTTGCTGCAGGAAGACACCACGGCCTACAACGGCGTCATCACCGCCTACAAGATGCCCAAGGAGACCGCCGAGGAGCAGGCGGCGCGCAGTCAGGCCGTCCAGGACGGCCTGATCATCGCCGCCGACGTGCCGCTCGAGATCTGCCGCGTGGCCGTCGAGGTCTGCCGGCTGGCCAAGGTCGCCGCCGGTCTCGGCAACCCGCAGGCGGTCACCGATGCCGGCATCGGCGCCATCCTCGGCGAGGCCGCCGTGGTGGGCGCCGCGCTCAACGTCAGGATCAACCTCGGCTCCATCAAGGACGAGGCCTACGTTACAAGGGCCGCCGCCGAGATCGACGAGATCCTCACAGAGGCCGCGGCGCTGCGCGCCGAGACTCTTGAGATCACGCTCGCCAAGCTCTGACCGACCACTGACCACACACGAGAGGGACGCCATGGCAGCTCAGATCATCGACGGCAAGGCGATCGCCGCGCAGGTGCGCGAGGAGATCCAGGCCGAGGTCGCCAAGCTCGCGGCCCGCGGCGTGAAGCCCGGCGTGGCCACCATCCTGGTGGGCGACGACGGCGGCGCGCAGTTCTACCGCGGCCAGATCGAGAAGAACACCGGCACCGTGGGTTTCGACTACTTCAACCACACGCTGCCGGATGGCACCAGCGAAGAGGAAGTCCTGGCGCTCATCGACAAGCTCAACAACGACGCCCGCGTGCATGGCATCCTGGCGCTCATGCCGATGGCCGGCGGCATCGACCAGAACAAGGTCTTCAACGCCATCTCGCCGCTCAAGGACCTCGATTGCGTGAACCCGGCCAACATCGGCCACGTGCTGCTCGGCGACCAGCTGTTCGCGCCGGCGACGCCCTCGGCCTGCATCGAGATCCTCGACCGTGAGGGCGTGGAGCTGCAGGGCCTCGACGTGACCATCGTGAACCACTCCAACATCGTCGGAAAGCCCGTCGCGTTGCTCTGCCTCAACCGCAACGCCTCGGTCCACGTGGTGCATGTGTTCAGCAAGGACGTGCCCGTCGCCTGCCGCCAGGCCGACGTCATCATCAGCGCGGCGCCGGTGCGTAACCTGATCAAGAAGGACATGATCAAGCCGGGCGCCGTCGTCATCGACGTTACCACCATGCGCGGCGACGACGGCAAGCAGGTCGGCAGCCTGGAGTGGGAAGGCGTCCTCGAGGTCGCCGGCAGGGCGACGCCGGTTCCCGGCGGTGTGGGCCCCGTGACCAACGTGATCCTGCTGAAGAACGCGCTCACTGCCTGCATGGCACAGAGCGCGATCGCATAGCAGCCGGGCGAAGCGACACCGCGAGCGGGTTGCATAGTGCTGTATCGTGGTCCTTACTACTGGTTACTGATGGTAGATACGCTCATAACCTTCAGGCGCCGCATGGGTCCTCGCTCCATCGGTATCCCGCGTGCCGGGCTGAGCCCGCTGTCTCGTGCGCGAGATCGGCGTCGTCGATCCGGAGGATCTGTATGCCTCGTCGTGTGCTGACCCCCAAGCGCGAGCTGGAGGGCCGGGAGGCAGAGGATGCCACCCTCGATCTCGCGCCGCTCGCGCAGATCGTCGCCGCACGCTACGTATCGTCGGGCGACCTCATTCCCGTACTCCAGAGTGCCCAGCGCCAGTTCGGCTACTTGCCCGACGAAGTCGTCACCGAGATCGCACGTCTCACGGGTCTGCCCGCTTCGCGCGTCTACGGTGTGGTCACGTTCTACGCGCAGTTCTCCACGACACCGAGCGGGCGGCACAAGATCCGCGTCTGCCAAGGGACCGCCTGCCACGTCCGCGGAGGGCACGGCGTCCTGCGCGCCGTGGAAAGCGAGCTCGGCATCAAGGCCGGCACGACGGGCGACGATCTGGAGCACACACTCGAGACCGTCGCCTGTCTTGGGGCTTGCTCGCTCGCTCCGGTGATGACCGTCGACAGCCAGTATTTCGGCAAGCTGACGGGCGCCAAGGTGGCGGCGGCTCTGGAACAGATCGGCGGTGATGGTGATGAGTCCGATGACGACTGACTCCGATGCCCTTCATCTGCCGTCTCGCCGGCTGACATCGGTCGCGTCGCTGCAGGGCTACCGTGACCAGGTACGTGCGCGTCCGCAGGCCGACAAGACCGTGCGCGTGTGCATGGACACCGGCTGTCGCGTGGGTGGCGGGGAAAGCATCATGCGCGCCTTTGAGCGTGAACTCGAGCATCGCGGCCTCAGGGGTTCGGTGGCCGTCCTGGCCACGGGCTGCCACGGATTCTGCGCCCGCGGTCCAATCGTGGTCGTCGACCCGGAGGGTGTCTTCTACCAGATGGTCGAGCCGGGCGACGTCCCCGATATCGTCGCCCAGACCATCGTTCGCGGCGAAGTCGTCTCGCGTCTCACCCACCGCGGCGCCGACGGCTGCCCGTGTCTGCGGCAGCCGGACATCCCGTTCTTCTCCGGGCAGACGCGCGTGGTGCTGCGCAACTGCGGCACGATCGACGCGACGGACATCGACGCCTACATCGCGAGGGGCGGTTACGAGGCCCTGGCCAAGGCTCTTGAAGCGATGTCGCCGACTGACGTGATTGAGACGGTCGGTTCGAGTGGGCTGCGCGGCCGCGGCGGGGGCGGTTTCCCGACGGGGCGCAAGTGGGAGCTCGCGGCCGCACAGCAGGGCGACAAGAAGTATGTGATCTGCAACGCCGACGAAGGCGATCCCGGAGCGTTCATGGATCGCGGGCTCTTGGAAGGCGACACTCACGCCGTGCTCGAGGGCATGTTGATCGGCGCCTACGCGATGGGCGCCGACGAGGGCTATGTCTACTGCCGCGCGGAGTATCCCGGCGCCATCAAGCACCTCCGCATCGCTATGGCGCAGGCCGAAGAGCGCGGTCTGCTCGGCGAGTCCATCCTGGGCAGCGGCTTCTCGTTCCGCCTGCACATCAAGGAAGGCGCCGGCGCCTTCGTCTGCGGCGAGGAGACGGCGCTCATCGCCAGCATCGAGGGTCGGCGTGGCATGCCGCGCACGCGCCCGCCGTTCCCGGCGGTCAGCGGCCTGTGGGGCAAGCCGACCAACATCAACAACGTCGAGACCTGGGCCAACGTCCCGCTGATCATCGTCAACGGGGCCGAGTGGTACCGATCGATGGGCACCCAGCACAGCCCGGGCACCAAGGTCTTCTCGCTGGCCGGCAAGCTCAACAACACGGGCCTCGTGGAGGTCCCCATGGGGATCACGCTCCGCGAGCTCATCTTCGATATCGGCGGGGGGATCACGCGCAACCGGCATTTCAAGGCCGTCCAGATGGGGGGTCCGTCCGGAGGCTGCCTGAGTGAGCAGCATCTCGACTTGCCGGTCGACTACGACTCGCTCCGCGACGCCGGCGCGATCAAGGGGTCGGGCGGCGTCATCGTGATGGACGAAACGACGTGCATGGTCGACTTGGCCCGGTTCTTCGTCAACTTCACGCAGGCCGAATCCTGCGGCAAGTGCGTGCCGTGCCGGCTGGGCACCAAGCGTATGCTCGAGATCCTCACCCGCATCACGAACGGTGAGGGCGCCATGGAGGATCTCGACCGTCTTGAGAAACTGGCCCACGTGATCAAGGAGACGAGTCTCTGTGGGCTCGGCCAGACGGCTCCCAACCC
>JAPLCM010000272.1 GCA_026392275.1 Actinomycetota bacterium
CCGGTGGATCCGACGCCGGCCACGATAGCTTCGGGGCAGACGCCGATCGTCATCGATTGGGACTACAACAACGTGGCGCAGACCGCCGAGCTCAAGGGCAAGGTCGACTGGAAAGTCGTCGTCCCCGCGAACGAAGTCGTCGCGGCCTACTACAACGAGGCCATCAACGTGGACGCACCGCACCCCGCCGCGGCTCGACTGTGGAATGAGTTCGTCTACTCGACAGAGGGCCAGAACATCTGGCTCAGAGGAGCCGCCCGCCCGGTCCTCATCGACATGATGATAGAGGATGGGACCATCGACCAGACGGCGCTTGAGGCACTGCCCGTCGCCGAGGGGACGCCGGTCGTGCTCACCCAGGCGCAGCTGGAAGCGGGGCAGACGTACCTGCTCGCCAACTGGACCAAAGCGGTCCAGTGACCCAAAGCGTTGACGTTCCCCCGACCGATGTCGGGGGTCACGGCCTGGGCGCGGGCGGGTCTCCCCCGCCCGCGCGCCCAGGCGGTGCTCTGAAGTCCCTGAGACCGACCACGCGCCAGCTCGGCGTGGTCCCCTTCTTCGCGTACATCGCGGTCTTTCTGCTCTGGCCCACGGTCCTCGTGATCGCCGGCGCGTTCCGGAGCAGCGATGGCCAGCTGACCCTCGACAACATCAGGACTGTCGTGGGAACCAGCGCCTATCTCCAGGCGTTCTGGTATTCGATCAAGCTCTCGGTGGTGACTGCCCTGGCCGGGGGCGTGTTCGGTGGGCTGCTGGCCTGGGCGGTCGCCGAGGGAAACCCACACGGCGTGTTTCGCCGTCAAGCGGTGGCCTGGTCCGGTGTGCTCGCCCAGTTCGGCGGCGTGATGCTCGCCTTCGCATTCCTGGCCACGTTCGGCTACGCGGGCGTGATCACTCTGGCCCTGCAGCGTTTTGCGGGAGTCGACCCCCTCACCAGCGGCGGGTGGATCTACAGCTTCACCGGCCTCGCCGTCGTCTACACGTTCTTCCAGATCCCGTTGATGGTCCTGATCTTTCTCCCGGCAGTCGACGGCCTTCAGGTGCAGTGGCGGGAGGCGTCAGACAACCTCGGCGGGGGCTCTTGGGCCTACTGGCGGTATGTGGCGGGGCCGATCCTCGCACCCAGCTTCGTGGCCGGGCTGCTCCTGCTCTTCGTCAGTGCCTTCTCAGCGTATGCGACGGCCGCCGCCCTCATCAGCCAGGGGAGCCCGATTGTGCCCCTGCAGATCCGCACCTTCCTGCAGAGCGAGGTGGTCCTTGGTCAGGCCAACGTGGGCAAGGCCCTGGCGTTCGGCATGGTCGTGGTCGTCGCCATCGTTATGTCGCTGTACGCCTTGCTGCAGCGAAAGGGCGCAAAGTGGCGCGCCTAGCAAAGGCGCGAACATCCGGTGGTTCTCGCCGGACCAGGTCGCGAACGCTGGTGAGATGGATCGTTCTCACGGTCGTCGGCGCCTACCTGCTCGTGCCCCTCCTGTCCATGTTGGACTTCTCGACGCGGGGCGCGGGCTCGAGCCGCACCGTGGAAGCCTGGACAGCCATCGCCAGCTATACTGAACTGGTCAGCGCGATCGCCGTGACGCTCGAGCTTGCCGTGATCACTGTGGCGGGGATGCTGTGCCTCCTGGTGCCGACCATGGTGTGGGTCCACCTGCGTCTGCCTGCGGTGCGTCGCGTGATGGAGTTCTTCTGTCTGCTACCGTTGACGATTCCGGCCATCGTCCTCGTCGTCGGGCTGGCGCCGGTCTTCTCGTGGCTCGCGTACTTCTTCGGAGACACTCCGCTGGTACTGGCGTTCGTCTTCGTCGTCCTCGTCATGCCGTTCGCCTACCGCGCCATCGACGCGGGGTTGCGGGCCGTGGACATCGGGACCCTGTCGGAGGCCGCTCTCGGTCTGGGCGCCTCGTGGTGGGGTACCCTGTTCCGGATCGTGATACCGAGTATCCGGGGAGCGCTCCTCTCCGCCGCGGTCCTCTCCATCGCGCTCGTCATGGGCGAGTACACCATCGCGTCATTGCTCAACTACAACACGCTGCAGGTCGTGCTGTATCAGGTGGGTCTGCGGAACGCCGCCGTGTCCGTCGCGGTGTCGCTGGCGGCCCTCATTTTCGGCTTCATCCTGCTCTTCATCGTGTCCTCCGCGGGCTCTCGACGTAGCGGAGCTGCTGCTCGTGAGGAATCGACCCTGGCGCCCCTGGAAGGAGGCCTGCAGTAGTGACTTCCGAGATGGAAAGGACTGGAGGTGCAGACCGCTCCACCCGATCGGGTGTCGCGCTGCAGCTCGTCGGGCTCTGCCGGTCGTGGGGGTCCGTTCATGCTCTCGACGGGCTGTCTCTCGACATTGCGGCGGGCGAGTTGGTGGCTTTTCTTGGACCCTCCGGCTGCGGCAAGACCACCGCCTTGAGGATCATCGCGGGGCTCGACGAGGCCGATTCGGGCGAGGTCCTCGTGGAAGGCGAGGATATCTGCCGCGTTCGTGCCAGTCGGCGGGGCATGGGCATGGTCCATCAGGCGTACAGTCTGTTCCCCAACATGACGGCTCGCGACAACGTCGCCTTCGGACTGCTGATGCGGAAGGTCGGCAAGGCGGAGCGGCGCCGTCGCGCGAATGAGCTCCTTGAGCTCGTCGGCCTGGGCGCGCAGGCCAGCCGCTACCCCAGTGAGATGTCCGGTGGGCAGCAGCAGCGTGTCGCCTTGGCACGGGCGCTTGCCATCGAGCCGAGGGTGCTGCTCCTGGATGAGCCGCTGTCCGCGCTTGATGCCAAGGTGCGAGGTGAGCTCCGCGACGAGATCCGGCGCATCCAGGTCGAAGTGGGCACAACGACCATCTTCGTGACCCACGACCAGGAGGAGGCGTTTGCCATGGCCGACCGGGTCGCGGTGATGCACCTCGGCCGGCTCGAACAGGTGGCGCCTCCTACAGAGATCTATCAACGACCGCGGACGGCGTTCGTGGCCGAGTTCGTCGGGCTCACCAACCGG
>JAPLCM010000125.1 GCA_026392275.1 Actinomycetota bacterium
ACGTGCCTCAGGGCCTCGGCCTCTGGGGGGACCTCAGCGTGCAGGAGAACCTGGCGTTCTCGGCGCGCGCTTTCGGCAGTGCCGTGCCCGCTCTGGAGCCGGATCTCGAGGCGCTGCGCGACACGCCCGTACGTGACCTGCCGCTGGGCCTTCGCCGCCGGCTCGCCTTCGCCGCCGCCCTCGCGCACGACCCCGAGCTGCTCGTCCTCGACGAACCCACCTCGGGCGTCGACCCTGCGGCACGAGCGCGGCTCTGGGAGTCGGTCCACGGCGCGGCTGGGGGCGGCACCGGCGTGCTGGTGACCACTCACCACCTCGACGAGGCCGGCTTCTGCGACCGCCTCGTCGTGATGGCCGCCGGCCGCGTCGTCGCGCGGGGCACGTTGGCCGCTATCGTCGGCAAACGCACGGCCGTCGCCGTGACCGCCGACCGCTGGGAGGCCGCCTTCGCGGCCCTCGACAAGGGCGGCCTCCCCGCGGCCCTCGTCGGACGCACGCTGCGCGTGCCCGGCGGCGACGCCGCCGGCGTGCAGGCTGCGCTCGACGCCGGCGGCGTCACCGCCGCACTCAGCGTCGTCCCCGCCACCTTCGAAGAGACGTTCGTGGCGCTCGCCCGCGCCTCAGACGATCCCACCAACGGAAGGACAGCGCAGTGACCGAGATCTCCACCTCCGCCCTCGCCGCCGCCGACCCGGCCCTCGACCAGGGCCACCCGCGCAAGTGGTGGATCCTCGTGGCCGTCAGCATCGGCATGTTCATGGGGCTGCTCGACGTGACCATCGTGAATATCGCCATCCCGTCGATCGAGGCCGACCTTCGCGCCTCGCTCGCCAGTATCTCCTGGGTCCTCAACGCCTACAGCCTCACGCTTGCCGTGTTCTTCCTCACCATGGGCCGCATCGGCGACAAGTTCGGCCGCAAGCGGGTCTTCCTGTTCGGCCTCGTCACGTTCACCATCTTCTCCTTCCTGTGCGGGATGGCGCCCGACATCAAATGGCTGGTCGCTTTCCGTGCCGGCCAGGGCCTCGGCGGCGCCGCGCTACTCACCGTCTCGCTGGCGATCGTGCTCGGCGCCTTTCCGCGCCGCCAGCAGGGTACCGCGGTCGGTATCTGGGCCGCCCTGGGGACCGCCGCTGCCGCGGTCGGTCCGGTCCTCGGCGGCGTGCTGCTCAATTACGGTCACTGGTCCTGGATCTTCTTCGTCAACGTCCCGGTCGGCGTCTTCGCGCTGGTCGCCTGCGGCATGGTCATTCCCCGGGACGTCAAGAGCGTCGGCCAGAAGGGCGGCCTGGACATCCCGGGCATGCTCATCTCGGGCGCCGGCCTGTTCATGCTCACACTCGCCCTGGTGCAGGGCGGCGGATGGGGCTGGACCTCGCCGGTCATCCTCGGACTGTTCACCGGCGCCATCATCTCGTTCCCGCTGTTCATCTGGCGTGAGGTCAGCACGCCGTCGCCGATGTTCCCCGTCACGTTGCTGCGCATCCGCTCGTTCACGGCCGCCAACAGCGCCGTCATGCTGCTGGGCATCAGTATGGGCGGCACGTTCCTCCTCATCGTCATCTTCCTGCAGACGGTCCTCGGCTACACACCGCTGCACGCCGCCGTGGGCATGTCGGTGATCCCGCTGGTCTCTCTGCTGATCGCGCCCAACTCGGGGCGCCTCAACGACCGCATCGGGCCACGGCTCCCCGCCGCCGCGGGCGCGGGGTGCTTCGCCGTCGGCCTGATCCTGCTCGCTCAGCTGAACGGCGAAGCCACCCTGTGGGATGTGGTCTGGCGGGCGCTGTTCATCGGCGTCGGCATGGGTCTCGCCATGCCGACCCTGTCTGCCGCCTCCATGGCGTCATTGCCGCCGCAGGTGCGGGGTGTCGGCTCGGGCTCCCTCAACACCATGCGCCAAGTGGGTTTCACCATCGGCGTCGCCCTGCTCGTGGCGATCTTCTCGCACACCATCGCGCAGGACGCGCGGCAGGCGACGAAGCAGGCGGTCGGCGCCATCGCCGCCAGTCCGCAGCTGAGCCCCACTCAGAAGCAGGCCTACACCGGAGCCGTGATCGGGAACGCGAAGGCGGCGGCGGCGAACAACGGCAGCTCGCATCTGACCACCGACCCGCTGATGGTGAAGGGCATGACGCCTCCGGCGGCCGGGACGCCCGAAGCGGCGACGTACGCCAAGGTCAACGAGAGCGTGGCGGCGATCTACCGGCACGATCTCGCCGAGTCGTTCACCTGGCCCTATTACGCCGCCGCTCTTGCCGCGCTGCTCGCCATCGTCCCGGCGCTGCTGACCGGTCGCCGCCTGGGCGACGACACCGGCCACCATGAGATGACGCGTGAGGAGCGTTCCGCCGACCGCGCCGCAGACGAGGCCACGGAGAGGGCATGACCGCTGCGGCGCAACCCCGGCGCGGCGGCCGCCGACGCGGCGAGAGCGGCACCCGCGAGGCCATCCTGGCGGCGGCGCGCGCCGCCTTTGCCGAACTCGGCTTCGACCGCGCGACGATCCGCGGCATCGCGGCTGCCGCCGGCGTGGACCCGGCCCTCGTCCTGCACTACTTCGGCTCCAAGGAACAGCTGTTCGGCGACGCGCTGCAGATACCCATGAAGCCCGGCGAGGTCTTGCGCCAGGTCATGGAGCAGCGCATCGACGACATGGGAGCGACGCTGGTCCGCACCTTCCTCGAGGCGTGGGAGCCCGAGGAGAGCCGCGCGCCACTGGTCGCCATGGTGCGTTCGGCGATGACCAACGAAACGGCTCTGGCGCTGGTGCGCGACTACCTTGGTCGGCGCGTGTTCGGCCCTATCACCCAGGCGCTCGCCGCGCCCGATGCCGAGCTCCGCGCCACGCTCATGGGCTCCCAGTTCATCGGCCTGGCTATGATGAGATACATCGCCCACATCGAGCCGCTCGCCTCGGCGAGCGTCGAACAGCTCGTCACCGCCATCGGGCCGACGATGCAGCGGTATCTCAGCGGCGATCTCGGTTCCGACCAGTCTGTCGACGGGTGAGCGGACGGGGCTGAGGCGGCCGCCTCTACCTCTACAGGAATCGCGCGCGGAGCGCCGTGGCCTCCTGCAGCAACTCGTCGGCGGTCGGCCGGCGATACCCGGCGAACTGCCGCTCCAGCAGCGCCCGGCGCTGGGCGTCGAGCCGGTCGCCCAGGTCGCTGTAGATCCCAAGGCGCGCACCGACGGCGTACCGCGCCTGCTCGTCGCGGGGCAGCACGAGGAACTCGTCCAGCAACGCGATCAGGCGCCCCCGATCGGCGGGCAGCGAGCCCTCGAGGCCCGGCAACAGGTTGAGGGCGTGGTCCGAGCGCAGCTCGAGGCGGGCGTCACCCAGCTGCCCGAGGAGGTCGCGCAGCTCCTGTGCGACCTCGACGTCGTCGGGCAGCACGAATCCGCCCGCCGCCTCGCGCTCCGCCAGCGGCGTGCCGGGCACGACCGCGGCCGTGCGCAGTCGCACCACGAGCGGGCGCTCCGGGGCCGCGGCCGCGGCCACCGCGCGGATCACGCGGGCGGAGCCCGCGACGTGCGCGGCAGCCGCCTCGCGCCCGCCCAGCCCCGGCATCAGGTAGAAGCAGAGCTCCAGGCCGGCACGCACGACGTTCTCGCCGGCGGCGATCAGGTCGCCGCTGGTGCAGCCCTTGTCGATCGCCATGAGCACCTCGTCGGCGCCCGACTCGAGGCCCAGATGCACCCTTGCCAGGCCGGCATCGACGAGCAGCGCAAGCTGCTCCGCCGTGCGCCGCGCCAGCGTCGCCGCGCGGCCGTAGGTGGTCACGCGCTCGACGGCCGGAAACCGCTCGCGCACGCGACGGATCACAGCCGCCAGTTTCTCGGGCTTCACGGCGCAGGGGTCGGCGTCCTGCAGGAAGACCGTGCGACCACCCCCTCGCAGGAACAGCGCGACCTGGAAGGCCTCGTGCGGCGCCAGCCCGCTGTGGATGGCCCCGACCCCTCGTTCTTCCAGCACCTCGGCGGCGGCGGCCATCGCGTCCACGTCCGCGAGCACATCCTCCAGAGGCCGCAGCGACGACCCGCTTCCCTTGTACACCGGGCAGAACGTGCAGCGGTTCCAAGTGCAGTTGCGGATCACCCGCACCAGGAGGCTGTGCGCCTCGCTCGGCGGGCGGATGGGACCTTGTTCGAACGAAGGGGTCGACGCGGGGATCGTCCTCACCTCCACGGGGACGGTCATGAACGAGCCGAAATATGATACCCGAGCGCGAACGACGCGTGCTATCATGCGGCAATTCTCGGGCGCCTTGCCCGGGTGGGGCGACCGTCGGGGGTGAAAGGGGACACATGAGCAGCATCCTGCCTTGCGTCCACATCGCCGGCCAAGGGGCGCCGCGCGTATCTGGGCCGTTCGGAGCGCGCACACAAACCAGACGGAGGTAAGCACGATGCGTGGACGCACACTGAAGCTCTCGATGGCGGTCCTGACTGCCGCGCTGGCGGTATCGCTGGCGCTATTCCTTGTCGCCTGCGGGAGCAGCGACACCAAAGCCGCAGACGAGCCCATCAAGATCGGTGCGATCGTCTCTGAGACAGGGACCTACGCCGGCCTCGGCGAACCCGAGAAGAACGCGCTCGAGATGGAGCTCAAGAGGATCAACGAAGCCGGCGGCGTCAACGGTAGGCAGGTCGAGTTGATCATCGAGGACGACGCCACGGACGAAGCCAAGGCGGTCGCCGCGGCGAGCAAGCTCATCGAACAGGACAAGGTCGTCGCCATCATCGGCTCGACCGGGACTGGGGCGACGATGGCGGTCCGCGGCGACGTCCAGCGCGCCAAGGTCCCCCAAGTCTCGATGGCGGGCGGCACGGTCGTCACCAACCCCGTCGACCCGCTCGTCTTCGCGACGCCCTGGTCGAACACCATCGTCGTGCCGTTCACGCTCGACTACCTCAAGAAGCAGGGCATCACCAAGATCGCGCTCATCAGCGACAGTGGCGGTTTCGGCAAGGACGGTCAGGCCGTCATCGCCGCCGAGGCTCCCAAGGCGGACATCGAAGTCGTCGCCGATGAGAGTTTCAACCCCGGCGACACCGACATGAGCGCTCAGTTGACCAAGATGAAGAATTCGGACGCCGAGGCGATCGTGATATGGACCGCCGGCTCGGAGGCCGCGCTCATCGCCAAGAACGCCAAGGACCTCGGCATCGACCTGCCGATCTACGGCAGCCACGGCATCGCGCGCAAGGAGTTCATCACGGGCGCGGGCGACGCCGCGAACGGCGTGAAGTTCGCGGCCGGCAAGGTGCTCATGCCGGAAGCATACGGTGAGGGCACCGACGCCTACGCGACGGCCACCGACTTCATCGACCGCTACACCAAAGCCTATGGGGCCGCCCCAAGCACCTTTGCAGGTCACGCCTACGACGCCCTGTACCTGATCACCGAAGCCTCGAAGCGCATCGACGGGGACCTGACGCCCGAGGCCCTGCGCAACGAGATCGAGAAGACAGCGGGCTTCACGGGCATCGGCGGCACCTTCAACTTCTCCGCCGAGGACCACAACGGTCTCTCCGCCAGCGATCTCACCATGTACGAGATCTCGAACGGCGTGTGGACTCAAGCCGAGTAGAGCACCGGTCCCGACCCTCCGAGCGCCCACGGACGCCCGGAGGGTCGGGTCGTGACCACGGCAGCAGGGGCGCTGGTCGGATGGTGCCTGAGACCGGGAGAGTCACTCAATAGACGAGTTCCTGCAGTTCCTTATTGCCGGCCTCAAGAGCGGGGCGATCTATGCGCTCGTCGCGCTCGGCTTCACGATCGTTTTCGCAGCGACGGGCGCGATCAACTTCGCTCAGGGCGAGTTCTTCATGCTGGGCGGCATGCTCGGCGCGTTCTTCACCGGCGTCGGGCTGCCCCTGCCGATCGCGGCGGTGGCGGCGATCGCCGCCACCGCCGCGATCGGTGCCGTCTTCGAGCTCCTTGCCGTGCGGCCGATCAAGGGCGGCGACCCGTTGCGCATCATCATGGTGACGATCGGCGGCGCCGTTGTGCTGCGGCAAATGGCGCTGCACCTTCTCGGACCAGACGAGCGGGCGCTTGCTGCGTTCACGCAGGGAGCCTCTCTCAGGGCGTTCGGCGCCGCGGTCGAACGGCAGACGATCTGGATCTGGGCGCTCACCACGGTGGCCGTCGTCGCCCTGGCCCTGCTCTACCGCAAGACGATGTTCGGTCGCGCGATGCGAGCCACGGCGCTTCGGCGTGACGCGGCGCGTCTCGTGGGCGTCAGCACCTCAACGATGGTGACCGCGTCGTTCGCACTGGCGGCCGCGCTGGGCGCCGTGGCCGGCCTGGCCGTGGCGCCCCTCACGCAGACCTCGTTCCATGTGGGCGCGAGCATGGGCGTGAAAGGCTTCGCGGCGGCCATCCTCGGCGGCCTGGGCAACCCGGTCGCGGCCGTCGGCGGGGGACTCATCCTCGGCCTGCTCGAGAGCCTCACGGCCGGCTACGTCGATCCGATCTACAAGGACGCGGTGGCCCTTGTCGTCCTTCTTGTGGTGCTGTTCGCACGCCCACAAGGGCTCCTTGGCGGCTCAGGAAGGATGAAGGTCTGATGGGCGCCCGCACGCTGCGGACACTCGCCCCGACCGTCGCCGTCGTGGTCGTGGCGATCCTGCCGCTGCTGGTGAGCGACCGCTATCTTCTCAAGATCCTCACGTTTGCAGGCATCAACGCCCTGGTCGTCGTTGGACTCGCGCTGCTGTTCGGCCACGCCGGTCAGGTGTCGCTGGGGCACGCCGCGTTCGTCGGCATCGGCGCCTACGTCTGCGCCTACTGCACGGTCCGGTTCGAGTGGCCGTGGGTACTCGCGTTCGCTGCGGCCGGCGCCGTCGCCGGCCTCGGAGGGCTCCTTCTTGCGCTGCCAAGCCTGCGGCTGAAGGGGCACTATCTGGCTATGGCGACGCTCGGCTTTGGGCAGCTGATGACGCTCGCGTTCGTCGAGGCCGAGCCGGTCACCGGCGGCGTCGACGGTTTCGGCGGCATCCCCTTCCCGACCCTCGGCCCCATCAAGGTCGAGGAGGCCGCCTCGCTGTACTGGCTTGTCTGGATGGTGGTCGGCGTCGCGCTCCTGGTCACCTTCAACGTGACGAGCACGAGGCCGGGACGGGCCATGCGGGCCCTCCACGGCAGCGAGCTGGGTGCTCAGGCATCGGGCATCGACGTCGTCGGAGTGAAAGTGCGCACCTTCGTCATGAGCGCGCTTCTCGCCGGCCTGGCGGGAGCGCTCTACGCGAGCGTGGTGGGCTTCGTGTCCCCGAGTTTGTTCACGCTGGCCGCCTCGGTGACCCTCCTCGCGATGACGGTGATCGGCGGCACCGGGTCGCTCGCCGGACCGCTCGTTGCCGCCGTCCTGCTGACACTGCTGCAGTATCCCGACGCGGTGATCAAGGGCCTCCCGAGTGAGACGGCCCAGACACTCCAGTCATACCAGGAAGACATCTACGGTCTGGCCATCATCCTGGTGGTCGTGCTCGCGCCGCGGGGGCTCGCCGGAGTATGGCGGCGTCGCTCGAGCGGAGGCGAAGCCTCGTGAGCTTGCTGCAGGTGCGCCACGTCACCAAACGCTTCGGCGGGTTGACCGCCGTCGACGACGTGTCCTTCGACGTGTTCGAAGGCACGATCAAGGCCCTCATCGGGCCCAATGGCGCCGGCAAGTCCACCCTGTTCAACGCGCTCACGGCGTTCGACAAGCCCGACGCCGGTTCGGTGCTGTTCGCCGGCGCCGAGCTTGTCGGTCGCAACCCACGCGACACGGTACGCGCGGGGGTTGCGCGGACGTTTCAGAACACCCAGCTCTTCGACGAGTTGACCGCCGGCGAGAATGTCATGGTCGGCTGTCAGGCCCACCAGCGCCGCGGCTTCACCGCCGCGATGCTGAGACTGCCAACGGTGATCTCCGATGACCGCGACGCCCGCGATGAGGCCGGCCGCCTCCTGCGCCTCATCGGTATCGAGGAATGGCTCGACGCGCCGGCTGGCGACCTGCCGGCCGGCCTGCGCCGTTTGGTGGAGATCGCGCGCGCGCTCGCTACCGGACCGCGCCTGCTTCTGCTCGACGAGCCGGCTGCGGGGCTGAACGCCACCGAGACCCGCGAACTCGTCCAGACGTTGCTTCGCGTGCGGGACTCAGGCATCACCGTCGTCATCGTCGAACACCACATGGGGCTTGTCATGGAGGTGTCGGATGAGATCGTGGTGCTCGATCGGGGCCGCAAGATCGCCGAGGGGCCGCCGCGGATGATCCAGAAGGACCCCGCGGTGATCGCCGCCTACCTTGGCGGGGAGATGGACGAGAGTGCCTGAGATCACCGCGCTTCTTGAACTCAGCGCCGTGAGGGCCGGCTACGGTCGCGCCGAGGTGCTTCACGGCATCGACCTCACGGTCCAAGAAGGCGAGCTCATCACGATCATCGGCGCGAACGGCGCCGGCAAGTCCACCCTGTTGAAGGCCATCGTGGGGCTCGTGGTCATGCGAGCGGGGACGCTGACCTACCGGGGCGTCCGCGTCGCTTCACCGCGACCAGAGCGGCTCGTCCGGGATGGGCTTGCGCTCGTTCCCGAAGGCAGGATGCTGTTCGGCCCCATGAGCGTGCGCGAGAACCTCATCCTGGGGTCGTACGGAATGGGCCGCAAGCGGAGGTCCACGATCGCACAGACGCTCGCGCGGGTCCACGAGCTCTTTCCCGTCCTCGCGGATCGTGCGATCCAGCCCGCCGAGACACTCTCGGGCGGCGAACAGCAGATGCTTGCCGTCGGGCGAGCCCTTATGTCTCAGCCTCATCTGCTCCTGCTCGACGAGCCGTCGCTCGGGCTGGCGCCCAAGGTGATCGCTGAGATCTTCGCGGCGCTCGTCGCGCTGCGC
>JAPLCM010000061.1 GCA_026392275.1 Actinomycetota bacterium
GGCCTGCTTGAGCGTGGTGCCCTCCGGGATACTGACCTTCACAGTGGGCGGCCTTACCCCCTTGGCCAGCAAAGCGACGAGATTCGGGTAGGGCTCGTTCTCGTGGAAGACGTAGGTGCCGGGCATGAATTTCGTGGCGTAACCGTCCGACTCGGCGTGAATCACGAAGGCGCGAGCGTGCTTGACCACGCCCTTCGCTTCAAGTTGACGGGCAATGGAGCTCAGGGTCGCGCCCGTGGGAACGACCACGGTGACTTCGCGGCCGAGGTCGCCGGAGGCGAAATACCCGCGGGCGTACCCCGTGCCGGTGCCGAGAATGAAGGCAAAGACCGCGACCAGCAGGTACCCCAGCACGCGGCGGCGGCGTTTGCCGTCGCGGGGGTGGCGCGGGCCGCGACGCGGGCCGAGCTCCGGGCCGTCGGCGGTGAACGAGGGCTCGAGGTCCGCCCACGCGTCGGAGGGTCTGCGGCGGGCGGGCGTGACGGGGCGTCCCGATGAAGGCCGCGGGTGCCGGGCGCTCGCGTCGTCAGGGCTGCCTGTCACCGATCTTCCTTAGGTAGTCCTCGAGCAGGGTCGCCGCCGCCCGCGCGTCCCGTGGTGCCCTGCCGCCGCGCTGGTCGGCGAGGCGCGTTGTGAAGCGCTCGTCGTGGAGCTCCACGGGCAGATCGACGGCGACCGCAAGCCGGGCGGCGAAGGCCCTCGCGCGCAGCGCCTGAGCGTGCTCCCGCCCATCGAGCGACACCGGTAATCCTACCACGATGACGCCGGGCGCCTCACTGCGGATCAAGCCGAGCAGCACGGCGAAACCGGCGTCGGTCTCGACCCTGTCGAGGACGCTGAGCGGCCGGGCGAGCGTCGCGGTCTTGTCGGAGATCGCCACGCCCGTGCGCACGGAGCCGTGATCGAGCGCCATGATGCGCATTCAGGACTCGAGCAACTCGCGGACTCGGGCAAGGCCGGCTTCGAGGCCGGCGGGGATACCGTCGAGCGCGGGGCCGCCGCCGCGGGCAAGGGTCGGCTTGCCGCCACCTTTGCCTTCGACGGCCGGCATCATGGTGCGGAGCACGTCCTGCGCATGCAGGCCGCGGCCCACGGCCGCGTCGGAGGCCGCGACCACGGCCGCCACCCGGCCGTCCACCGCGGCCATGAAAAGCAGCACGGCGTCTGAGCGCCGCTGCCGCAGCTCGTCGGCAAGCGCCAGAAGCTCGTCGGCCGCGTCCACCTGCGGCGACGCGGCCACGACCGCCGTGCCGCCCACGTCGAGCGCCTGCGCGAGCAGCTCACCGGCAAGATCCCTGCGCTCGCCGCTCTCCGCGGCCTTGAGCTTCGTCCGTAGCTCGCCCACCTGGGCTTCGAGCTTGCCCACGGCGGCGGGCACGCGCTCCGGCTTGACGCCGAGCGCTGCGGCCACCGCGTCCCAGGCGTGCTCGAGCTCCCGATAGTGCTCGCTGGCGGCCGCCGAGGTGATGGCCTCGATGCGGCGCGTGTTGGCGCCCACCGACTGGCTGCTCAGGATCTTGAACAAGCCGATCTGCGACGTGGACGAGACGTGCGTACCACCGCACAGTTCGCGGCTGAAATCGTCGATCTCGAGGACGCGCACGAACTCCCCGTACTTCTCCTCGAACAAGCCTACCGCCCCTATTTCGGTGGCGTACTCCCGTGTGGTCACGAACGGGCGCACGGCGTGGTTCTCGACGAGGCGTCGGTTGACGAGGTCCTCGACCTGGCGCAGCTCGTCGTCGGTCGGCGCCCGGCGCACGCTGAAGTCGAAACGCAGACGGTCGGGGCGGACCATTGAACCAGCCTGCCGCACGTTCTCGCCGAGGACGATGCGCAGGGCGTTGTGCAGCAGGTGCGTGGCCGTGTGGTTGCAGGCCGTCTGGTGACGGCGTACGGCGTTGACCATGGCCTTGGCGCGCTCACCGGCCACCACGGAGCCCTCGATGCGCCGCGCGACCACGACCTGGTCGCCGGCGAAGCGCACCACTTCGTCGACCTCGAGCTTGCCCGAGTCGGTGTGGATCCAGCCCGTGTCGGCGACCTGGCCGCCACCTTCGGCGTAGAACGGCGATTCAGCGAGCTTGACGGCCACGCGGCCGTCGGCGAGCTCGCCGCAGACGCGGATCACGGTGAAGACCTCAAGCCGCTCGTAGCCGACGAACGACACGGGCAGGCTCGCGTGGTCGCGCTGGAACTCGTCGAGCTCGCCGGGACCGGAGTTGAAGGCTCCCGCCCTCTGGGCCGAGCGGGCGCGCTCGCGCTGCTCTTCCATGAGGTGCTCGAAGCGCTCCTCGTCGACGCTCATCTCCCACTCCGCGGCGATCTCGCGGGTGAGGTCGAACGGGAAGCCATAGGTGTCGTGGAGCTCGAAGGCGACCTCCGCCGGCAGCTCCGCGCCCGCGTCGCGGGCGCGCCGCAGCGCCTCGTCAAGGATGACCGTGCCCTGCTGCAAAGTGTGCCGGAAGCGCACCTCCTCCTCGCCGATGACGCGCACGATCTCGGGGCGCGCGTCCGTGAGGCGCGGGTAGGCGGCGCCCATCTGCTCGACCACGCTCTCGGCGAGCGTCGCCAGAAACGGCCGTTCGAGGCCGATGGCGACGCCCTGTTGCACGGCGCGGCGGATGATGCGCCGCAGCACGTAGTCGCGGCCGTCGTTGCCGGGGAGGATGCCGTCCATGACGAGGAAGGCCGCGCCGCGCGCGTGCTCGGCCATCGTGCGCAGGGCGCGGGTGACGGCCGGCGAGGCCGCAGGCTCGACGCCGGCCAGCTCCGCGCCTCTGGCGACGAGCGGTACGAAGAGGTCGGTGTCGAAGACGTTGGTGAGGCCCTGGGTGATCACGGCGATGCGCTCGATGCCGAGACCGGTGTCGATGCTGGGCTTGGGCAGCGGCGTGAGCGCGCCGCCTTCGTCCATCTCGTACTGCACGAACACCAGGTTCCAGTACTCGAGAAAGCGATCGCAGTCGCAGCCCGGGGCGCACGCGGGGTCGTCGCAGCCCATCTCGGGACCGAAGTCGTAGTAGAGCTCGGAGCAGGGCCCGCATGGCCCGGTGGGCCCGGCGGGGCCCCAGAAGTTGTCCTTGCGACCCAGACGGACGATACGCTCGTCGCCGAAGCCGTGGGACTTCCACAACGCCACGGCCTCGTCGTCCACGGGCACCTGGTCGTCGCCGCCGAAGACACTGACCCACACCTTGCCGCGGTCGATGCCGAAACGGTCGGACAGCTCCAGCGCCCACGCGATGGCGTCGGCCTTGAAGTAGTCGCCGAACGAGAAGTTGCCGAGCATCTCGAAGAAGGTGAGATGGCGCGCGGTCTTGCCCACGTTCTCGATGTCCGAGGTGCGAAAACAGCGCTGGCACGTGGTGAGGCGCGGGGCGGGCGGCGTGTCGACGCCCAGGAAGTACGACTTGTACTGCTGCATGCCGGCGGTCGTGAAGAGGACGCTGGCGTCGCCGGCGGGCACGAGGCTGGCGGGTTCGCCGGCAAGGTGCCCCTTCTCGACGAAGAAGTCTCTGAACAGGTCGCGGATGTCGGCAGCGTTCACGTGGGGCCTCGCGTGGTCTGGGGTTGGATCGTCTACCGGAGGTCGTCGCCGGAAGACCGCATGATATGGGGGTTGTCGAGCTCCCCTATCTCTTCACGCAGCTTCTCGAGCGAGCGCCGGATGAGGCGCGAGACGTGCATCTGCGAGATCCCGACGCGCTCGGCGATCTGGCTCTGCGTCTGGCCCTCGAAGAAGCGCAGGTGCAGGATGTAGCGCTCGCGCTTATCGAGCTTGGCGAAGCCGGGCGCCAGCGTGGTGCGGTCTTCCATGGTGTCGTAGGCCTCTTCTTCGCCGCCCAGATAGTCGATGAGGCCGGCGTCGTCCTCGCCGCCCTCGCCGTTGGGCGAGGCCTGCAGCGAGACGGAGTTGTAGGCTTGGCTGGTCTCGAGAGCCTCAAGCACCTCTTCGGGAGTGGCGTTGGCCGCCACGGCGAGCTCGTTGATGGTCGGCGAGCGCTGAAGCTTCGGAACCAGCTCGTCGATCACCTTGTTGAGGCGGATGTTCAGCTCCTGCAGGCCGCGCGGCACGCGCACCGACCAGCCCTTGTCGCGGAAGTAGCGCTTGATCTCGCCGACGATGTTGGGCGTCGCGTAGGTGGTGAGCTCGACGCCGCGGCTCAGGTCGAAACGGTCGATGGCCTTGATGAGCCCGATGGCGCCCACCTGTACGAGATCGTCGAAGTGCTCGCCGCGCGATGCGTAGCGACGGGCGAGAGAGCGCACCAGCGGCAGATACATCGTGATGAGCTGTTCGCGCGCCCGGCGGTCGCCGTGGAGGTGATAGCGCCGCAGCAGGTACTGATCCAGCTTCTCGGAGTCGTCGCGGCCCCGGCCCAGGGGGTCGGCCGCAGGGCTGACGTGAGCAGCGGCCTCGTCGGAGTCGTCGGCGGTGAACACACGCGCCTGGCCCGGCGGCGCCTCGAGATCGAGCGGGTCGCTGACCCGGCGCTCATCCGGGCCGCTCATGCTGGCCCGCCTCCGCGCCGCTTGACGAGGACGATACGATACGCGCCGTCCTCGTCCTCAAACAGCACGTCGTCGACCGTCCTGCGCAGCAGCATGCACAGGTCGAGGCAGTCCTCGGCGTGCAGGGTGACGTCGGCGCGCAGCTTGGTGGACGTGAAGGTGCCCGCGGTGAAACGCAGTCCGCCGTCGTCGAGCAGGACTTCGACGCGAAGACGGTCGAGGGCGTCCGCGTCGAGCGCCGAGCGCAGCAGCTCGTCGGTGGCCAGGTAGAGATCTTCGAGATCGTCGAGGGAGAAGTCGAGGCGCGCGCCGAGGCCGCCAAGCACCAGGCGCACGGTGGACAGGGCGCTCAGCGTGGCTGGCACCTCGAGATCGATCCTCTCGGCCATGCGCCGCCTCAGATCTCCGCTGCCGGTGGCGCGCCGGCCGCCGTGATCTGCTTCGTCAGAGCGGAGTCGCGCTCGCGGGCCGCAGCCTTACCGTCGTCGAGGGCCAGAGCAGCCCTCTGCTTCGCGCCCGAGGCCCAGCGCTGGGCGTCGGAGGGCAGCTGCCGGAGAATATCGAGGTAGCCCTCACCGGAGCGCGCGCGACGCTTCTGTACGTAGTACGCCAGAGCCGCGCCGGCGGCGACGCCGCCGGCGACGAGCTTGCTCGTGACGCCCATGTCAGGCCCCGTCGGGCCGGGCGTCCGCGGCGGTGCCAGCGGCATCTGCCGACGGCGTAGCATCGGCGGCGACATCAGCCGTGACGTCGGCGTCGGCAGCGGCCGCCGGCGCGTCCGCGTAGCTCCAGCCGCCGGCCGCGGGCGCATCGCCCGCCGCCGCGTCGGCGGACCCCGCCGACGACCCGCCGTCGCCGGCGTCGCCGGGCTTGTCGCGCTTCATGAAGCTCGAGACCGCGGACTGGACGCCGGCGCCGAAAGCGGCGGCCTTGCGTGCGGGGGTGGTGACCGCACCCTCCACGGAGCTGGCCATCTTGTCGAGCTTGTCGGTGATGCCGGCCACGTCCTTGGTGATCTCGTCGACATTGCCCAGGTTGGCGTTGACGCCGTCGAGCGTGGTGCCGGCCTTCTCCATCAGCGGGATGCCGTTCTCGTCGACGTCCGCGAGCACCTTGTCGGCGCGCTCGAGGACCTTGGCGGCCTTGAACAACATGTAGGCCAGGAAGATGGCCACGACCACGAAGAAGAAGGCGGCGGCGAACCGCAGCACGAGGGACGGGGTTTCCATCGCGGCGGTCACGAACATCGTGTCCATGCACCTCTCCTTACAGTCCGAGTCAGTCCTCTACACGTGCGCGAAGCGTATCATACTCCCTCGCCCGCCCAGGCCAACGTGGAGGCGCTCAGGCAGGCTCCGCCAGTACGCCGCCGCCGACCACCACATCTTCACGATAGAACACCGCCGCCTGCCCCGGCGCCGCCCCCGTAAACGCCTCCCCGAGCCGTACCAGCGCTTGGGTCGCGCCGCGACGCTCAAGCGCAGCCACGGGCGTCGCCGGCGAGCGATAGCGCAACTGCAAGCGCAGGCCCCCGCCGTCGCCGAGCCCACGGTCCACGAGGGCCCGCACCGCGACCTCGCGCACCTCGAGCTCGGCGCGACGGCCGACCATCACTTCGTTGGCGGCCGCCCGCCGCGCGAGCACGAACAGCGGCTCGGTAGACGAGACGCCGAGACCGCGCCGCTGACCGATCGTGTACCGCCAGTGTCCCTGATGCGTGCCGAGCACCGCCCCCGAGCTGTCGACGATGGCGCCCGCCCGGGGCCGCACGCCACGCTCGTCGAGGAAGCGCTGGTAGCCGTCGACGGCAAAGCACACCTCCTGACTCGCGGGCTCGCCGGCGACGGGCAGGCCGGCCGCCTCGGCGACTGCGCGCGTCTCCGGCTTCGTCATCTCACCCAGGGGGAACTCCAACCGCGCCAGCACTTCTGGAGGGACCGCCCACAACATGTAAGACTGGTCCTTTGCGGGGTCGGCGCCGCGCGCCAGGTAGGGCGCGCCGTCGCGCCACACAAGGCGCGCGTAGTGGCCGGTGGCGACGCGCGCCAGGCCCAGCTCGTCGGCCAAGCCGACGAGCGCCGCCAGGCGCCCCGGGTTGCAGCTCACGCAGGGATTCGGCGTCTCGCCGCCCAGGTACGCGGCCACGAACGGTGCGACGACCTGAGCCTCGAACTCGGCCTCCCGCTCGATGAAGTGATGCGGGAGGCCAAGCCACTCGGCCGTCTGCCGGGCGCGCTGCAGGGCACCCGGCGAGCAGCAGCTGCGCCTGTCGCCGCCGGGCCACAGACGCACCGTGGCCGTCTCCAGCGTGCGTCCCTCTTCGATCAGCCTCAGCGCCGCAACGGCGCTGTCCACTCCTCCGCTCAGGGCGACGAGTGCTCGCGTGCTTTTGGGAGTGACTCGAGGAGTCGCGGGACCTCCGCCTCGCGACCGGCCTTCACCAGGTAGTCCTGGATGGCGAGGTGCAGCGCGTCGGCGGCGAGGTTGGAGCAGTGCATCTTGTTGGGCGGCAGCCCGCCGAGAGCCTCGGCAACGGCCTTGTTCGAGATCGCGGCCGCCTCGGCGAGGGTGTGGCCCTTGACCATCTCGGTGACCATGCTCGACGTGGCCACGGCTGCCCCGCAACCGAACGTCTTGAACTTGACGTCGGCGATACGGTCGTCGTGGACATCGATGCTGATGCGCATGACGTCGCCGCACACGGGGTTACCGATCTGCCCGACGCCGTCCGCTCCCTCGATCTCACCCACATTGCGCGGGTTGCTGAAGTGGTCCATGACCAGGTCGGTGTACATGCTTCAACCTTTCACGTAGAGCGGGCTCATCTGCCGCAGCTTGTCGACGATCGGCGGGAACACCTCGATGAACGCGTCGGCCTCGGCTTTGGTGTTCTCGCGACCGAGGCTCAGGCGCAGGCTGCCGTGAGCCTCTTCGGCCCCAAGCCCCAGCGCCAAGATCACGTGCGACGGCTCGAGCGAGCCGGAGGCGCAGGCGGAGCCGCTCGACACCATGAAGCCGTGCACGTCGAGCTGGAGCAGCATCGACTCGCCTTCGATGTAGCGCACGGTGAACGAGACGTTGCCGGGCAGCCGCTCCGTGGCATGCCCCAGGTATCTGACCTCCGGCACGTTCTCGAGCACGCCACGCGCCAGATAGTCGCGGAGCGCCTCGAGGCGCGGCCGGGTCTCGGCCATCTCCGCCTGGGCGAGCTCGACGGCCACGCCGAGCCCGACGATGCCCGGCACGTTCTCGGTGCCCGAGCGCAGGCGGCGCTCGTGGCCACCGCCGTGGATCAGCGGCGTGAGGCGCGTGCCGCGCTTCACGTAGAGCGCGCCGATGCCTTTGGGGCCGTAGAGCTTGTGCCCGGACAGGCTGAGCATGTCGACGCCGAGAGCGCCGACGTCGATGGGCACCGAGCCCACGGCTTGCACCGCGTCGGTGTGGAACGCGGCGCCCTTCTCGTGGGCGATGCGCGCGAGCTCGGCGACAGGCTGGATGGTACCGACCACGTTGTTCGCGTACATGACCGACGCAAGCCGCGTGTCGTCGCGAAAGGCCTGCTCGTACGCATCGACGTCGATGACGCCGTCGCCGTCGACGGGGATGAAGTCGACGGCCCATCCCAGGCGGTTCAGCGCCCGCGCCGCCTCCATGACCGCCGGATGCTCGATGGCGCTGATGATGAAGTGGCCGGGCTCGAAGCGCTGCAGATAGCCGCTGAGCGCCAGGTTATCGGCCTCGGTGCCGCCGGCGGTGAAGACGATCTCCTTCTCGCCGGCGCCGAGGCCGGCGGCCACCTGGGCGCGCGCCTGCTCTACGGCCGTGCGCGCCTCACGTCCCAGACGGTGGAGCTCCGACGGGTTGCCGTAGCGCTCGCAGAAGAACGGCAGCATCGGCTCGAGGACCCGGGGGTCGACCGGCGTGGTCGCCGCGTGATCGAAGTACACACTCTTCATCTCGGCACAGCCTTCCTTGTGAGGTCTTCCAAGGTGATGGAGCTCAGAGCGCCGCTGATGGCGCTGTCAAGGCGCCGCCACACGACCTGCGAAGCACAGGAGCCGGAGCGTTCGCAGCCGCCGTCATCGGGCACGCAGCCGACCAGCGAGAGCGGCCCCTCGAGCGCCGTGACGACGTCGCCGACGGCGATGTCGCCGGGCGACTGCGCAAGCTGATAGCCGCCGCTCACGCCGCGCGTGGCTTTGACCAGCCCGCTCTCGCGGAGACGCGCCAGGATGCGCTCGAGAAACGGCGCGGGGATGCCTTCGCCTGCGGCGATCTCAGGCAGCGGCACCGGTCTGCCGTCCTCGCGGGCGGCGAGGAAGACCATGGCCCTGAGCCCGTATTCGCAACGCGATGAGATGCGCACCGGTCTCCCGTCGTCGCCTGAGTCGAATCCCAACCGAATAGGTCGGCATTATGGTACCACGACGGGCGAGGGGGTCAAACCGATGTGCGAGCAGAGCGCGGGCGCGTGAGTGCGCGGCGCCCCGGGTCAGAGGCCGCGTGCGGCGTCGGCCACGACCTGCTCCATGACCTTGCGGCCGATCCAGCCGGTGTAGAGCTCGGCGACTTCGCCGTCGCCGCGGATGACGGCAAGTATGGGCGGGTTGCTCACGCGCAGCTGCTGCAGCGTGTCGCCCAGCTCGGAGGACTTGCGGGCCTCGAACGACATGAAGGAGCTGTCGGCGCCCCACTGCCCCTTGACGGCGTTGAAGTAGCTGAGCATCTCCATGTCGTCGGCGGCGCCGTCGACGTACACCAGAAGGACGAGGGGACGCTTCTCTTTGAGGCGAGAAGTGATGAACGAGGGGGTCTCCGCGGTCGGCGTGAGCTTAAGCGGCGCATAGCCGGTCATGCCGTAGCTGCTGACCGTGTTGTACGAGGCTGGGGCGGTAGGCGCCGCGGCCGGAGCGTTGCTGGCGGCCGCCAACACACGCACCGCGACCACCCCGCCAAACAGGGCCGCACCGATCACGAGGATCAGAGCGGCGCTGATGAGAAAGGCTCTATTGCGCCTCATGATGCCCATGCCGGCCTCCGGGGTAAGGTGCTCCACCTTGCCGTGCTCGCGTTATTCTCGAACCTGCTCTCGCAGGTGGGTGCCCTCTCGGCGCATCCACAGATGCACCGAAGAACGAGCTCCCGATGTGTTCGTGTTGGCTCGAGAATGTCACGAGGTCACGAACAAGGTCGAGCCGCGCCATCCTAGCAAACGTCACCTGTTTCAACAAACATGTCGGCAGCCCTGCAAGAACCTTGAGGAAGGCGGCCGGACGGTGTCGCGAGCCGGCGGCCAGCTGAGCCTGACGCAGCTCCCTGAGGAACGCAGCCGCGCGGCGCAGGCCGGCGGTTCAGCCGAGCTTGATGCGCAGCTCCTTGAGCTGCTCGGCCGCGACCGGCCCGGGGGCCCCGGTCATGGGATCGCCGCCCGATGAGGTCTTCGGGAACGCGATGACGTCGCGGATGGAGTCGGCGCCGGCGAGCAGCATGAGAATGCGGTCGAAGCCGAGCCCGATGCCGCCGTGCGGCGGCGCGCCGTACTCCAGCGCCTCCAGGAACCAGCCGAACGACTCGTCGATGCGCGCGTCGTCCATGCCCAGCGCCCGAAGAATCGCACGCTGCACGCCGGCATCGTGGTTGCGCAGCGAGCCCGAGCCCAGCTCGACGCCGTTGAGGACGAGATCGTATTGCGCCCCCCGGACGGCGAGCGGGTCGCTGTCGAGCAGCGGCATCGTGGCGGCCGTGGGCAGGCTGAACGGGTTGTGCCCATAGGTGAGCCTGCCCGTCTCCTTGTCGATCTCGAACAGCGGGAACTCCTCGACCCAGAGCAGCGCCCAGCGGGCCTTCGGCGCGGGCGCGAGCAGCGCGATGAGCGCTGCGCGCAGGGCGCCGAGGACCTGGGCCGCGACGAGCGCCTCGTCGGCGGCGAAGACGATGAGGTCGCCGGGCTCCGCGGCCGTGCGCTCGAGCAGCGCGACCTGCTCAGCCTCGGCGAGGAACTTGACGATCGGGCCGCGCAACGCGC
Source organism: Actinomycetota bacterium (assembly GCA_026392275.1). GTDB lineage: Bacteria > Actinomycetota > Thermoleophilia > UBA2241 > UBA2241 > CAIXSE01. Next base: position 10,541 of record JAPLCM010000061.1, read on the forward strand.
GGCCCTCCTCGACGAAGACGTAGGCCATGCCCTTGGCGCCGTGCTCCTTGGCGTGCTCGGTGAGCTTGTCGATCTGCGCCCGGGAGAGCGAGCCGCCTCCGGGCGCACGCAGAGCGCGCACGACGCCGCCGCCGTCCACGGCGCCGCGGAACACCTTGAACTCGCTGGCCGCGAACACCGCCGAGAGCTCGGTGATCTCGAGGCCGTAGCGCAGGTCGGGCTTGTCCGAGCCGTAGAGCAGCATGGCGTCGTCGAACGACAGCCGCGGCAGGGGCAGTTCGGGCGCCCTCTCCCCCACGCCGTCGAAGATCGCCTTCATGAGGCCTTCGAGCAGCTCGCGGATCTCGGGGACACTGAGGAACGACGTCTCGATGTCGATCTGCGTGTGCTCGGGCTGGCGGTCGGCGCGCAGGTCCTCGTCGCGAAAGCAGCGCGCGAACTGGTAG
>JAPLCM010000132.1 GCA_026392275.1 Actinomycetota bacterium
CAGGTTCTTCGAGAAGCCGGTCAAGCTCGGCGCTCTCGCCGACGCCATCGCCGAGCTGCTGGCGGGCGCCGAGGGCTCCGGGCCTGCGCCCGGTCCCGTCGACACGACCAAGGTGTGACCGTGACCCCCGTCGACGAGATCATCGCCGCTCGCGCCGACCTGACGCGCGAGCAGCTCATCCCACTGCTGCAGGAGATCCAGGAACACGAGGGATGCGTCTCGCCGGCCGCCATGCTGCAGGTCGCGCAGGCGCTGGAGACGCCGGTCAGCCGTGTATACGGCGTCGCGACCTTCTACAACCAGTTCCGTTTTGCGCCGCTGAACGAGCACGTGATCGAGGTCTGCCGTGGGACCGCCTGCCACGTGAAGCAGAGCCTGACCCTCGCGCAGCACCTGAGGCGGCGCCTCAAGCTGCGCGCCGACGGCAACTCGGCCGACGGCCGGTACACCGTGGTGACCGTCGCCTGCCTCGGCGCCTGCTCCATCGCGCCGGTGATCAAGCTGGACGGCGAGTTCTCTGGCCATCTGACCGTGGAGAAGCTCGACACTTTGCTCGACGAGGTCGAGGCGGGCGCCGCAGCGGCGGCCTGACCAGGCCGCCGAGGACGCCCGCCCGAAAGGTGGAAACGTGAGTCACCTGCAACAGAAAGACGAGACTGCCGTGAACAACAGACAGCTCGTGTCGCCGTGCCGCCACCAGTGTGGGCACAAGCCGTCCGCGCCCTGCGCGGACCTGCTCGAGTGCATCGACCACGGCCCCGTGTGTCACGACAGTGAAGCCTGCCGTGAGGAGCGCGCCGCGCGGCGCGCCCGCGCTCTGCGCTGCGGCGACGGCGTGGTGCTGTACGTCGGCGCAGGCACCTGCGGCCGTGCCAACGGCGCCCTGACTGTGATCGCCAAGGCGACGAAGTACTTCGCTCACCGCGGCCTGCACATCCCCATCATCGAGACCGGGTGCGTGGGCTACTGCCAGCGCGAGGTGTTCGTCGACCTCGTCACCGCCGACGGCGTGCGCTTGAGCTACTGCGACCTCGGGCCCGACACCATCGACTAGTTCCTGCGCGCCGTGTTCGACGAGGGCGAGCTGCGCAATCGCTTTCTCCTGGGGCGCCACGCCCATGACGCCGGTCGAGGTCTGCGACGAAGTGACCGCCGCCGGCCTCCGCGGCCGCGGCGGCGCCGGCTTCCCGACGGGGCGGAAGTGGCGCAGCGCTCTTGACCAGCCTCGCGCTCACAAGTACCTGATCTGCAACGCCGACGAAGGTGACCCCGGCGCCTTGATAGAACGCGCCGTCCTGGAGAGCGACCCGCTTCGCGTCATCGAAGGCATGCTCATCGCCGCCTACGCCAGCGGCGCGACCAAGGGCTACGTGTACTGCCGCGCCGAGCACCCGCTGGCCATCGAGCGCCTGCGCGAGGCGATCTTCCAGTGCCGCGCCGCGGGGCCGCTGGGCAAGGACCACCTCGGCACGCTCGTCGACTTCGACATCACCATCAAGCAGGGCGCCGGGGCGTTCGTGTGCGGCGAGGAGACCGCGATCCTGACGAGCATCGATCCTCGTGGAGCTCACCGAGCGGTCCATCGGTGAGCCGCTGCGGCGTGTCGAGCGCTTTCACGGCATCCTGCACCTCGAAGAGTTCGCCGAGACGGTCAAAGAGACGTCGCTGTGCGGCCTCGGTCAGTCTGCCGCCAACCCGGTGCTGAGCGCGCTGCGATTCTTCCGCGACGAGTAAGAAGCTCACATCATGGAGGGCCGCTGCCCCGCCGGCGTGTGCCAGGGGCTGCGGATCTGCGACATCGACCCGGGGCTCTGCACGGGATGCACGCTGTGCGCCAAGAACTGCCCCAGCGACGCCATCATCGGCAAGCGCAAGTTCGCCCACTCCATCATCGTCGACCGCTGCAGCGGCTGCGGCGCCTGCGCCGACTCATGCCCCAAACAGGCCGTGCTGGCCGTCGCCGGAGAGGATCCATCATGAGCATCACCATCAACGGCAAGGAGATCGAGGTCACGGCGGGCGAGACGGTCCTGAGGGCCGCCCGCCGCGCAGGCATCGAGATCCCCCATCTGTGCTCTCTCGACTGGGCGCCGTCCCCGTCGGCTTCGTGCCGCCTCGGCGTCGTCGAGGTCGAGGGCGCACCACGCCTGCAGGCGAGCTGCACCCTCGAAGCGCGCGACGGCATGAGCGTGCGCACGCACACGCCGCGCATCCTCAAGGCGCGGCGCGCCATCCTCGAGCTCCTGATCGCCAGCCACCCCCAGGACTGCCTCGCGTGCGTGCGCGCCCGCGGCTGCGAGCTTGCCGAGCTGGCCGGCGATCTCGGCGTGCGCGAGCGCCGCTACGTGGGCGCCGTCGAAGAGCACGCCATGGACATCTCGTCGCCGGCCCTGTGGCGCGACCCCAACAAGTGCGTACTGTGCGGGCGCTGCGTCACCATGTGCCACGATGTGCAGGGCGTGGGCGCCATCGACTTCACCGGGCGCGGGTTCCGCACGAAGGTCGCGCCCGGGTTCAGCATCGGGCTCAACGTGAGCGCGTGCGTGTACTGTGGCCAGTGCGCCCGCGTGTGCTCCACGGGCGCCATCGTGGAGCGCAATCACGTGGACGCCGTGGTGGCCGCGCTCGCCGACCCGGATGCGGTCGTCGTCGCGCAGGTGGCGCCGGCTGTGCCCGCTACGCTTCTCGAGGGGCACAGCCGCTCCCAGGGCGTGCACACCATGCTCGAACGCATGGCCGGCGCCCTCAAGCGCGTCGGCTTCGACGCCGTCTTCGACACCAGCTTCGCCGCCGACGTGACCATCATGGAAGAGGCGAGCGAACTGCTGGACCGCATCCAGAACGGCGGCGCACTGCCTCTGTTCACGAGCTGTTCGCCGGCCTGGGTGCACTGGGTCAAGACTCATCGTCCCGACCTGATCCCGCACCTCAGCACCTGCAAGAGCCCGCAGCAGATGGCCGGCGCGCTCATCAAGGAGATCTACCCGCACTACGCGAGCCTCGGCGCCGCGGCGCTGGCCCAGATCGAGCGCCGGGGTTTCGACGTCGCGCTGCTCGACCACCGGCTCCCCAACACCGACGGCCTCAGCCTGCTATACACCATGCGTGAGCGCGGCTGCGAAGCGATGGTCTGCATGATCACGGCCTACGCCAGCATCGACACGGCGGTCGCGGCGACGCGCCAGGGCGTGGACTTCTTCCTTCCCAAGCCGTTCACGCCCGACGACCTGCTCGGCGTCGTCGAGACGCTGCTGAGGCACCGTCACGCGCGGGTCGAGGCCGAGCGGCTGCGCGGCGAGCACGAGGCCAGTCTGCTGGCTCTGGCCGACGAGAAGACGCAGACGCACTCGCTGGTGAGCTCGCTGCGCGACGCTGTGCTCGTGGTCAATCGCGAGGGCGACGTGGTGCTTGCCAACCGGGCGATGACGGCGCTGCTGGGAAAGCCCGAGGCCGAGGTGCTCATGAAGCCGGCGCAGGAGCTGCTCGGGGAGGGCGCCCTGGCGCCCCTGTGCGAGCAGCTGGCGGCGCCGGTCAAGGACCGCACCGTCAAGCAGCTCGACATCGACGAACAGAGCTACATGGCGAGCATCGTCACCTTTCGCGCCGAGGACGGCGCCGCGCTGGGCCGCATCCTGACGCTCTCCGATATCAGCGAGGTGCGGCGCCTGGCCACGGAGAAGTCGCGCTTCATCCGCATGATGGTGCACGAGCTGCGTTCGCCCCTGGGCTCGGTCAAGGGCGTCCTCGAGGTGCTCGACGACAAGAGCCTCGG
>JAPLCM010000323.1 GCA_026392275.1 Actinomycetota bacterium
GGTGGTGATCCCCGAGACCATCGACGGCATCCGCGCCGCGCTCTCCCTGCAGACCGACCGGCTGGAGGCCGTGGGGCTGACGAACAAGTACCTCGGGCTCGCCTGACGGCGGCACGCGGTGAAGTACGGCATCCACACCCTCGAGGACTTCGAGTGGCGCGGCCAGATCGTTCTCTGCCGGGTCGACATCAACGCGCCACTCGACCCGCAGACGGGTGGGCTCCGCGACACCACCCGGCTGCGCGGCTGCGCGCCCACGGTCAAGGAGCTCGCCGAGAAGGGCGCGCGGGTCGTGCTGCTCGCTCACCAGGGCGGCGACCTCGAGTACCACAATTACGCCTCCACCGAGGCACACGCCCCGATCATGAGCGCGCTCACCGGCCGGCCCGTGATCTTCGTCGACGACGTCTGCGGGCCGGCCGCGCGCGCGGCGATCGGCCGGCTCGCGGACGGCGACGTCCTGCTCCTCGACAACGTGCGTTTCTGCGCCGAAGAGCTCACGCTCTTCGAGACCAAGGTGAAGCTGTCCCCTGAGGCGCAGGCGCGGACCCTCGTGGTGCGCAAGCTGGCGCCGCTCGCCGATCTCTACGTCTGCGACGCGTTCGCGGCCGCGCATCGCTCGCAGCCCACGCTCGTCGGCTTCGAACAACTGCTGCCGTCGGCCATGGGCCGCCTCTTCGAGAAGGAATATGCCAACCTCGCCCGTCTTCGTGAGGAGCCGGCCCGGCCGTGCGTCTTCGTGCTCGGTGGCACCAAGATCCAGGAGGCCTTCCCGATGATGGCGGCCGCCCTGGCGGGCGGCGTCGTGGACACGGTGCTCACGGCTGGCCTCGTGGCCAACGTCATGCTCGCCGCCACGGGCGCGGACATCGGCACGCCGTCCATGGACGTTCTTCGCGCTGGGCAACTCGAGAAGTTCATCGATGAGTCAAGGACGCTCCTCGCCGAGCACGGCGACAGGATCGTCCTGCCGGCCGACCTCGCCTACGTCTCGGGCGGCGCCCGTGTCGAGGTCGCGGCCGCCGACCTGCCGGCCCCCGAGCCGCTGGTCGACATCGGTCAGCGGGCGGCGGCCGGCTATGGGGCGCTGATCGCCGCCGCCGGCACCGTGTTCGTCAACGGCCCTGCCGGGGTCTTCGAGCAGCCGCAGACCGAGTACGGCACGAAGAGCCTCTGGGAGGCCATGGCCGGCTCCGCCGCGTTCAGCGCGCTCGGCGGCGGGGACAGCATCACCGCCATGAACAGGTTCGGCCTGGCCGACCAGTTCGACTACGTCTGCACGGCCGGCGGCGCCATGGTGCAGTTCCTCAGCGGCAAGCCGATGCCCGTCATCGAGGCGCTAAAGAGCGCGGCCGCGCGCTTCGGCTGAGGGCGAGGTTCACGTGACGACGGTGAAGCTCTCCATTCCGTACGGCGACGGGGAGCTGCTCTTCGAGCTCCCCGCGGCCAACCTCCTCGCGGTGGTGAGCCCGGGCTGCGGCGCCGTCGAAGAGCAGGCGCCGGCCGCCGCCCAGGCGCAGGCCGTGGCGCCCACGCCGGCCGCGGCGCCCACGCCCGCCGACGAGCAGGCGGAGATCGGGCGCGCCCTGGCGGAGCCCATCGGCGCGCCGCGCCTCAGCGAACTCGCCGTGACGGCCACGTCTGCGGTCATCGTGGTCAGCGACGTCACTCGCCCCTGCCCGTCCCATAAGTTCCTGCCGGCGTTGCTCGCCGAGCTTGCGCCCCTGCCGCGGGAGCGCATCACCATCCTCTTCGCGCTCGGCGGCCACCGCCGGCACACGCCGGAGGAGCAGGAGCAGCTTGTCGGCCCCGAGGTCGTGGCCGCCGGCGTGCGCCTGCTCGACCTCGACGCCGCCGGCTGCGTGCCGGTGGGCACCACGTCGCGGGGCACGCGCCTCGAGGTGTTCAAGCCCTACCTTGAGGCAGACCTGCGCATCCTGACCGGCAACATCGAGTACCACTACTTCGCCGGCTTCTCCGGGGGCGCCAAGGCGCTGGTGCCCGGCCTCTGCTCGTATGCCGCGATACGCGACAACCACAGCATGATGCTCGCGGCCAGCGCTCGCGCCGGCGTCCTCGAGGGTAACCCGGTGCGCGACGACCTCGACGAGGCCGCCGGACTCATCGGCGTGGGCTTCATCTTCAACGTGGTGCTCGACGAGCGGAAACGCATCGTCCACGCCGTGGCCGGCCACTACCTCGAGGCCCATCGCGAGGGCGTGCGCGTGTATCACGAGCGCTCCGACCTCCAGGTCGCCGCCGCCGCCGACGTGGTGATCGCCTCGCCGGGCGGAAGGCCCAAGGACATCAATCTCTACCAGGCGCAGAAGACTCTCGACAATGTCGGCGGCGCGGTGCGCGACGGTGGCGCCGTCATCCTCGTGGCCCGTTGCCCGGAGGGCTTCGGGCAGAAGGCGTTCGAGGAGTGGATGCGCGGCATGGGCACGCCCCAGGTGCTCGTCGACCGAATCCAGCGCGAGTTCGTGCTCGGCGGCCACAAGGCGGCCGCCATCGCGGGGCTGCTCGCGCGCGTCGACGTCTATCTCGTGTCCGAGTTTCCCGACGAGCTGGTGCGCGCCATGTGCATGCAGCCGTTCGCGAGCGTCGCTGCGGCCGTCGCCGCGGCCTTCGCGCGCTACGGCGAGGAGGCGCGCTTCCTGGTGGTGCCGCACGGCAGCCGCGTGACCGCGCGCAGCGAGGGGTAGCAGCCGGCCGCGGTGCACTGCGGCCGGCGGGGGCCGCGGCTTGCGCCGGCGCGCGAACGCAGGTCGGCCGGCGGGGGCCGCGGCTTGCGCCGCCGCCCGCGCCGGCCTGCAGTCCTACTTCTTGGCCGGCGCCTTCTTCTCTTTGACCGGCTCGGTGCCGGGCTTCACGGCCATGTTGCGGTAGACCTGCTCGATGTCGTCGGCGCTGAACTTGCGCGGGTTGTTGTTCCACAGGCGGGCCTGCGTGAGGGCGCCCTTCACAAGATCGGGGATCGCCGATTCGGGGATGCCCACCTCATTGAGGTACTGCGGCACGTCGAGGTCCTCGGCCAGCGTGCGCAGCGCCTGCAGCGTGACCTCGCAGCCTTCGCGGTCGCTGAGGCCTTCCATGTTCTCGCCCATGAGCTCGCCGATCTCGCGGAAGAACTGCGCGCAGGCGAGCATGTTGTACTCCATGACCCAGGGGAGCATGAGTGTGTTGGCGATGCCGTGCGGCACGTGGAACATGCCGCCGATGGGGTAGCTCATGGCGTGCACCGCGCCGACGCCGGCGTTGCCGAAGGAGATGCCGCCGAGCAGCGAGCCGATGGCCATGTTGTGGCGCGCCCAGGCGTTGCCGCCGTCGAACACCGCGGTGCGGATGCTCTTGCTGATGAGCTTGATGCCCTCCGCGGCCAGCGGGTCGGTGTGCATCGTGGCGTTCACCGAGATGTAGGCCTCGATGTTGTGGATCAGGGCGTCCATGCCGCTGGCGGCGGTGACGCCCGGCGGGCAGCTGTAGGTGAGCACGGGGTCTACCAGAGCGATGTTGGGGATGAGGTGCGGGCTCACGACGCCCTGCTTCACGTTCAGCTTCTCGTTGCTGAAGATGGCGATAGCCGTGACTTCGGTGCCGGTGCCGGCCGTGGTGGGCACGGCGATGAAGGGCAGACCCTTGTGGGGCACCTGGTCGATGCCCACGTAGTCCTCGAGTCGGTCGTCGTTGGGGGCGAGCACGGCGACCACCTTGGCGACGTCGATGGCCGAGCCGCCGCCGAAACCGACGATGAGGTCGTACTTGCCCTTCTTGGCGAGGTCGACGATCTCGTGGACGCTGCCCATGGGCGGCTCGGGGACCGCCTTGTCGTAGATACCGACCTCTATGCCCGCCTCGCGTAGCGGGGTCTCGACGCTTTCGACGGTGCCGCAGCAGGCCACGCCGGGATCGGTGATGATGAGCACGTTCTTGGCGTGCAGCTTCTTGGCTTCGGCGCCGATCTGGGCGACGCAGCCGTTGCCCGTGATGAGCGTCTTGGGCGCCCTGTGCACGCGGATCTTGGTATCCATCGCTTGTCTCTCCTCCGTTGGCTGCTAGCGCGTGAGGCGGCCCGGCCCCTGCTAGCGCGTGAGGCGGCCCGGCCCATAGACGGCCGCCGCCTCCTCGCGGATCTGATCTCTGAATGCGGGGTCGGCGATCGCGATGAGCGCCTCGGCGCGCTCGCGCAGGCCCATGCCGCGCAGGTGCGCGACGCCGTGCTCGGTGACGATGTAATCGACGTCGGCGCGCATGGTGGTGACCGCGGTGCCGGGGCTGAGGGCGGCCACAATGCGCGACACGGCGCCCTTCTTCGCCGTGGCCGGCAAGGCGATGATCGCCTTGCCGTCGCGGCTGCGGGCGGCGCCGCGCACGAAATCGACCTGGCCGCCGATGCCGGTGAACTGCACGGCGCCCATGGTGTCGGCGACCATCAGCGCTCCCTGCGGCAGGCCGGACCAGGTCCAATTCACAGTCTCGAAATCGGGGTCAAGATCCGCGTCCACAGGGCGCCCAAGACGCTCATCACGGGCAACGGCTGCGTCGCCCAGATCGGCGCCGAGGCCAGGAAGCTGCACGCCAAGAAGGTGCTCATCATCACCGACCCCGGCGTGGCCTGCTGCGGCACTGTGGACAGCGTGGAGGCTCCGCTGGGTGAGGCGGGCATCGAGGTCGGCGTCTACGACAAGGCCGTTCCCGAGCCGCCCATGGGCAGCGTCCACGAGATCGTCGACATCGCCAAGAAGGGCAAGTACGACCTCATCGTCGGCTTCGGCGGCGGCTCCGCCATCGACACCGCCAAGGTGGTCGCCGTCCTCGCCCCCACCGACGACCGTCTCGAGGACTACGTGGGCGTCGACCAGGTGCCGCACAAGGGCCTGGCCTTCATCGCCGTGCCCACCACGGCCGGCACCGGCACCGAAGTCACCGCCATCGCCATCTTCAGCAACGAGAAGCTGAACGTGAAGCAGGGCGTCGTGAGCCCGCACCTCATCCCCAACATCGC
>JAPLCM010000211.1 GCA_026392275.1 Actinomycetota bacterium
CTTCGCGGTGATCGAGGGCAACCGTCTCGACGCGTGCTACATCCGCCCTCTGATCTTCCGCGGCTACGTAGAGATGGGCCTGTTCCCGCTGAACGCCCCGGTCCAGACGGTCATCGCCGCCTGGCCGTGGGGCGCCTATCTCGGCGAGGAGGGCATCAGACACGGCATCCGCGCCAAGGTCTCGAGCATCCAGTCGCTCGACCACACGGCGCTGGCCCGCGCCGCCAAGGCCACGGGCCAGTACCTGAACAGCATTCTCGCCAAGATCGAGGTGACCAACGCCGGGTATGACGAGGCCATCATGCTCACCGCGCACGGGCACGTCGCCGAGGGCTCGGGCAAGAACATCTTCGTGGTGCGGGACGGCGCGCTCATGACGCCGCCGCCCAGCGACGGGGTGCTCGAGGGCATCACTCGTGACTCGGTCATGAAGATGGCCGCCGCGATGGGCATCCCCTGCCAGGAGCGCACCATGGCGCGCAGCGACCTGGTGATCGCCGACGAGCTCTTCTACACCGGCACGGCCGCCGAGATCGTGCCGATCCGCGAGGTCGACGATCACTTCATCGGCGAGCCCGGGCCCGTCACGCGCAAGATCCAGAAGAAGTTCCGCGCCATCATCGAGGGTCGCGACGAGGAGTTCGGCCACTACATGGAGTACGCGAGGAGCTGAGCTCGATGAGCGACCAGACCGTGCGGCTGTACGACACCACCCTGCGTGACGGCATGCAGCAAGAGGGCATGTCGGTCTCGGTGGACGAGAAGGTGCGCATCGCGCTCAAGCTGGACGAGCTCGGCATGCACTTCATCGAGGGCGGCTTCCCTGCCTCGAACCCCAAGGAGGTCGAGTTCTTTCGGCGCATGGAACGCGAGCGCCTCCGCAACGCGGAGCTGGTCGCCTTCGGCATGACCGCACGCAAGGGTGTGGCGGCGGAGGCCGACGACAACCTGCGCGTGCTGGCCGACTCCTTCACCGGCACGGTGACCGTCGTCGGCAAGACCTGGGGCCTGCACCTCACCAAGGTGCTGCGCGTGAGCCGCGGCGAGAACCTGCGCATGATCGACGACTCGGTGCGCTTTCTGGTCGCTCAGGGCAAGACGGTCGTCTACGACGCCGAGCATTTCTTCGACGCCTGGCGCGACGACGCGGCCTACGCGCTGCGCTGCGTGACCGTCGCCGCCGAAGCCGGCGCGGCGGTCGTCTGCCTGTGCGACACCAACGGCGCCTCCCTGCCGCCGTTCGTCGCCGACGTCGTCGGCGAGGTCACGGCGGCTCTCGGCGTGACCGTCGGCGTCCACATCCACAACGACAGCGACTGCGCCGTGGCCAACAGCCTCATCGCCGTCGAGGCCGGCGCCCGCCAGGTGCAGGGCACGATGAACGGCTACGGCGAGCGCTGCGGCAACGCCAACCTGGTCAGCATCATCCCGGCGCTCAAGCTCAAGATGGGCCTGCCGGTGGTCACCGACGAGCAGCTGGCGCGGCTCGGCGAGGCGGCTCACTTCGTGGCCGAGGTGTGCAACGCCGCCATCTGGGCCCACCAGCCCTATGTGGGCAGGGCCGCCTTCGCCCACAAGGGCGGGCTGCACGTGGCCGCCGTGCAGCAGGCGCCGCAGACCTTCGAGCACGTCGACCCGGCGGCCGTGGGCAACCAGCAGCGCATTCTCGTCTCCGAGCTCTCGGGCAAGGGCGCCGTGCTGCGCCGTGCCCACGACATCGGCCTCGAGCTCGAAGGCGACGACGAGCGCGTGGCCGCCATCCTCAAGCGGCTCAAGGAGCGCGAGCACAGCGGCTACCACTACGAGGCCGCCGACGCCTCCTTCGACCTGCTGCTCCGCGAGGAGCTGGCGCCGCGCGAGCCGCTGTTCCACCTCGAAAGCTTCCGCGTCATCGTGGAGAAGCGCGAGGACGGCAAGGCCGTCGTGGAGGCGACCATCAAGGTGCACGTGGGCGGCGAGCGCATCATCAGCACGGCCGAGGGCAACGGCCCGGTCAACGCCCTCGACGCCGCTCTACGCCAGGCCATCGTGAGCAAGCACCCTCACCTCAGCGACATCGAGCTCGTGAACTACAAGGTGCGCATCCTCGACGAGAACAAGGGCACGGATGCCGTCACCCGCGTGCTGATCGACGCCAGCGACGGCGACGACACCTGGGGCAGCATCGGCGTCAGCGAGAACATCATCGAGGCCAGCTGGGAGGCCCTCGTCGACTCGATCGAATACGGCATGGTCAGAAGCGAGCAGCCGTGAGGGGCGGCGACGCGCCGGGCCGGCCGCCGGCCGGCGCCTTCGGGCGCGTCGCGGTGGGCGGCGACGAGCGGCACTGCCGCTTCGCCGGCGACGCCGTCGAGCTGCTCGACCGGCCGGCCTACGAGGCCGGCGCCCGCATCATCGGCGACGCGGAGCTGGCGGCGGTGCGCCTTCTGGCGCCCGTGCTGCCCGGCAAGATCCTCGCCGTGGGCCTCAACTACCGGGCGCACGCCGCCGAGCTGCAGATGCCTGTGCAGACCGAGCCCATCCTGTTCATGAAGCCGCGCACGGCGGTCATCGGCCCGGGGGAGAGCATCGTCCGCCCGGCCCGGTCCACCCAGGTCGACCACGAGGCCGAGCTGGTGGTCGTCGTGGGCCGGCGCTGCAGGGACGTCTCGCCGGCCCAGGCCACCGGCTTCGTCGCCGGCTACACCTGCGGCAACGACGTCACGGCCCGCGACCTGCAGAAGGTGGACGGGCAGTGGACGCGCGCTAAGAGCTTCGATACCTTCTGCCCGCTGGGGCCGTGGATCGTGCCGCAGGCGCCGCCCGCGGAGGCGCGCGTGAGCGCGCTGCTCGACGCGGTCGAAGTCCAGCACGGCTTCATCGGCGACATGCTGGTGGCGCCGCTCGAACTGCTCGCGTTCGCGAGCGGCGTCATGACCCTCGAGCCCGGCGACGTGCTGATGACGGGCACGCCGCCCGGCGTCGGCCCTCTGGCCGCCGGCCAGACCGTCACGATCGTCGTCGAGGGCATCGGGGAGCTGCACAACCCCGTCGCCTGACCGCGCGCGGCCGACGATGCCCGCGCGTGGCCCGCGATCCCCGCGCGAATCCGGGCGGCGGAAGCCAGGTCGCGAAAAGGTAAGATAACGGAAGGGCCTCTCACTATCTTACCGATTCGCACCTTCCGTCCCGGCGCGTCCCGGCGCGCCCCGGTCTTCCCGGCTTTCCGGCATCCCAGCACCCCGGCGCGCGGAGTCCACGGGCGCGGCGGCGCAGCCGGCCCGCGCGCTTGCGCGCGGCCTCCCTGGCGCGGCGGCGCAGCCGCCCCGCGCCGCCCGCCTGGTTGACCCGCCTTCCGCGCGGACGACACGCTCGCGTCTCTGATGGGGAGTAGCCGGCTCGCGCGAGCGGGCGACGCGGTCGTCAGCACGGGCATCAGCCCCGGTCGCGCACGTCAGCGGCAGGACCTTCGGCACGTCGTCGTGCCGGGGGTCCTTCTTGTTGCCCGCACGTCGAGACAACTGGAGTGCGGGCGAGGGAGCACGGCATGAGAAGCGATTCGAGCGGGCGTGCGGCGCAGGCCGGGCGATGACGCCCGCGGAGCTCACACCGCGCATCGTCTTGCTCGTCGGTGTCACCGCCCTCCTCATCGTCGACCTCGGCGTGGTCGGGCGGCACGTCGAGATCATGAGCACGCGCAGCGCCCTCGCCTGGAGCGCCACCCGGATCACCTTCGGCCTCTCGTTCGCGCTCGCCGTGTGGGGGTGGGTCGGTGCGGTCGTCGCGCAGGAATACCTAGCCGGCTACCTCATCGACGAATCGCTGAGCATCGACAACCTGTTCGGCTTCATGATCGTCCTCAGTTCGCTCCACATCGTCCTCCGCTACCAGCGTACGGTGCCGTTGTGGGGTATCTTTGGGGCCATCGTGATGCGCGGGACCTTCATCTTCGTGGGCGTCAGATGCTGCTGAGGCAGGTGCTCCACATCCCCATCTGGATGTCGCTTGCCGT
>JAPLCM010000307.1 GCA_026392275.1 Actinomycetota bacterium
AGCCTGACGGTGAAGATCGACACCACCCCGCCGCGCTTCAAGTGGCGCGACGTGAGTCCTGCCGTGATCCAGCACGTGCAGTCCGTGCGCTTCCGCTTCATCATCCGCGATATCGGCGGGCCCATCCGCATCTCCTGGCGCGCCACCGACCAGTACGGGCTCCCCACCGCGCGCGAGGGTGGCCTCGAGCGCGAGCCCGGCGCGCGCCAGATCGAGATCACGCCCCGCTACAACAACCACAAGGCGTTCATGCCGGGCCTGTACAGGGTGGGGCTCACGCTCACCGATCCGGCCGGGAACGTCACGGTGACGAGCACTCGCGACTTCCGCAACTACCGGCCGGCGCCGGCCAGGGCCTGGCGGCGGGTCAGTGGCGCGGGCCGGCGGGTGGCGCTCTCCTTCGACGACGGCGGCGCCGGCCCGTGGGCCAGCATGCTCAAGACGCTCAAGGCGTACCACGCCCACGCCACGTTCTTCCCGCTGGGCCCCTACGCGGCGGCAAGCCCCGGCTTGATGCGCCGCACGGTCGCCGAGGGTCATGCGGTCGGCTCGCACGGCTGGACGCACACCGAGATGACGCGGCAGAGCTACAGCGCCGTGCGGGGGGAGTGGATCCGCAGCGAGGCGCCGTGGTGGAACGCGGCCGGCGCCAGCCCTGTGCCGTATTGCCGCCCGCCGTACGGGTCGTACAACAGCTCTACGGTCGCCGCCTCAGGCTCGGCCGGCTTCACGCGCGTGGTCCTGTGGGACGTGGATGCTCGAGACTGGACGGAACCGGGCGCCGGCGTCATCGCCCAGCGCGTGCTGGCGGCGGTGCGCCCGGGCTCCATCGTCTGCCTGCACCTGCGTCCGCAGACCGCCGCGGCGCTGCCCGCGATCCTCCGCGGGCTGCGCGCTCGCCGATACAAGGCCGTGTCGCTGCCCGAGTTGTTCCGCGCCGCCGGCTACCGCTGACGCTGGCTCAGACGACGCGCGGCGTCAGACGGGGGCGCCGGGCGCCGCTCCGCCCTCCCCGGCGACGATGACCTCGAGAAACGCTTCGCCGTAGCGCTCGAGCTTGGTCTGGCCGACGCCGCCGACCTCCAGCAGGTCGGCCTCTGTGCACGGCTTGCGGGCGGCCATCTCGGCCAGGGTTGCGTCGCTGAAGACCACGTAGGCGGGCACGCGCTGCGCGTCGGCAACCTGTTTGCGCAGCGCGCGCAGCCGCTCGAACAGCTCTTCGTCGACGTCGAGCCCGGCCAGGACGGCGGCGCGTGCGGAGCGGCCCGCCGCCTTTCGCTGCTTTTTGGTCGGCACTCTGGTACGCGGCTTGGCGAGGACCAGCGGTTCCTCGCCGCGCAACAGTGGCTGAGCCTTCGCCGTGAGCTTGAGCACCGAGAACCGCGCGATGTCCTGGGTGAGGTAGCCGCGGTGGATGAGCTGGCGGATGAGGCTCTGCCAGTGGTCGCGGCTGACCTCGGCGCCGATGCCGTACGTGCTGAGCTCGTCGTGGCCGAAGCGCAGGATCTTCTCGTTCTCGGAGCCTCGCAAGACGTCGATGACGTGCGTGATGCCGAAGCTCTGGCGCAGCCGGTAGACGCAGCTCAGCGCCATCTGCGCGTGCTCGGTGGCGTCATAGGTCTCGGGAGGCTCGAGGCAGGTGTCGCAGTTGCCGCACGGCGCCGGGTACGGCTCGCCGAAGTAGCCCAGCAGGGCCTCGCGCCGGCAGGTGAGGCCGTCGGCGTAGCCCACCATGCTGCTCAGCTTGTGCAGCTCGACGCGCACCTGCTCGGGGTCGCGCTCGTAGCCAGGCTGGCCGTTCGGGCCGCCACGACCGCCGCCCTCGATGAGCGCGTGCACGACGGCCGCGTCGCCGAGACCGAAGAGCAGGAGGGCCTCGGCCGGCAGACCGTCGCGCCCGCTGCGGCCTGTCTCCTGGTAGTAGCTCTCGACGCTCTTGGGCAGATCGAAGTGCACCACGAAGCGCACGTTGCTCTTGTCGATGCCCATGCCGAAGGCGACGGTGGCGACCACGACCAGGATGTCGTCGCGGGCGAAGGCGTCTTGCACGCGGCGGCGCTCGTCGGCGGGCAGGCCGGCGTGGTAGGCGGCGGCCGGCAGACCGGCCGCCGCGAGCTTGCCGGCCACTTCCTCGGTACGTTTGCGGCTGAGGCAGTAGACGATGCCGGCCTCGCCGGGGCGCCCGTCGAGGAAGACCTTGAGCTGGTGCAACGGCTCGCGCTTCTCGACGACCGTGTAGCGGATGTTGGGCCGGTCGAAGCCGGTGACGTAGCAGGGTGCCTCGCCGAGTCTGAGGCGGGCACGCACGTCGTCGCGCGTCTGCGGGTCGGCGGTGGCCGTACAGGCGATGACAGGGACACCGGGGAACAAGCCTCGCAACTGGCCGAGGCGTACGTACTCGGGGCGGAAGTCGTGGCCCCACTGGCTGACGCAGTGGGCCTCGTCGATGGCGAACAGGGCGAGGCCGGCCCCGCCCGCGGTCTCGTGGATCTCGTGCAACCGCGTGAGGAACGACTCGGTCATCAGCGTCTCGGGCGCCACGTAGAGCAGGTCGAGCTCGCCGCTGTGCAGCCTGGCGAGTACGCGACGCGCCTCGCCGGTCTCAAGCGAGGAGTTGTAGGCGGCGGCGCCTACGCCGGCCGCCTGCAGCGCGTCGACCTGGTCTTTCATCAGCGAGATGAGCGGGGAGACGATGATGCCGGCGCCGGGGCGCACGAGCGCCGGCAGCTGGTAGCAGAGCGACTTGCCGCCACCGGTGGGCATGAGTACGAAGGCGTCGCCGCCGGCGATGATGTG
>JAPLCM010000074.1 GCA_026392275.1 Actinomycetota bacterium
GCTTTCGGCGACTTTCTGAGCCTGGACGCGACGATGGCGCACATGCGCGAGCAGTCGCAGCCGGCGCTCATCGACCGCCGCGTGCGCGAGGACTGGGAGGCGCGCGGCAGCACCGACATGTACCAGCGCGCCCAGCTGCGCGCTCGCGAGATCCTCGAGATGCACGTGCCCGAGCCGCTGCCCGACGACGTGCGGAAGCGGCTGCGCAGCATCGTGGACGACGCCGATCGCGAGCTGGCCGGCGCCTGAGAAGCGGCGAGGCGCAAAGCGGGCGGGGCGGCTCTCCCGGCCGCCCCGCCCGCCGCGGATCTCGCTGGGATCGGCCTGCGCCCGGCGTCCTACTCGGGCCGCCAGGCGGGATCCCACACCTTGCCCGTGTTCGGCACCACTGAGAGCCCGGAGCCGTCGGCGTTGACGATGTAGAGGGCGGACCCGGGCGGATGCGGCGTCCGCGCCCTGTCGCTGCTGGCGGCGAAGGCCAGCGCCGTGCCGTCAGGCGACCAGGCCAACCGGACGCTCAGGCTCGGGACGTACTGCGACATGTTGTCGACGAGCACGACCGGGGTCCCGTCGCCGCTCGCCGGGAGCAGCACGAGATGGTCGTGCTCCTGGTCGTAGATCGCGAGCTGGCTGCCGTCGGGCGAGAGCGCGAAGGCGCCGTGGCCACCGCCAGTCGTGACGCGGCGTGGCGTGCCGCCGAAGTCACTCCCAGAGAAGACGTCCCCGAGCCGAGACCTGAGGAACAGGATCCTCCCGTCCGGTGCCCAGGCGGCGAAGCGATCGCCTTGCGCCACCTCGCCGCCGGCCAGCTTCCAGACAGGGCGCCAGGAGCTCTCCTCGGCGGCGTTCGCGACGACCAGGCCAGACCAGCCCGCGAGCCAGCCCCGCACTTCCCGTGGGGGCTGGAAGAACGCCACCAGCGTGCCGTCGCGCGACCAGGCCGGCCACTCGCCCGCGAGCGCAGAGTGCAGCAGCCGCCGCCTTCCGCTTCCGTCTGCGTTCATGACCCGCACAGTCGATCTGTGGCTGCCGGCGAGCCGATACGCGGCGTAGGCGATCTGGCGGCCGTCCGGCGACCACGCCGGCTGTGCCTCGTCGGCAGAGCCGACGGTGAGCGGCGTGAGCCCCGTGCCGTCGGTGCGCATGAGGCAGATGTCACCGGTGCGAATGACGACGACGTCGTTCACGCTCGTGACTCTCGCGAACGCGAGCGTGCCGGCCACCGTCGGCGCCGGCAGGGGCATCGCGTTCTGATTCGACGCCACCGGGGGCGCTGCGGCCGCGCCCGGGGAGGTAGCCGCTGTCGAGCTCGAACTGCCGCAGGCGGCCAGCATGACTGCCGCAGCCAGCACAAGCGTGACGGTCATAGTCACCGAGACCTGGAGTCTCGATCCCCATCGTCTGCTCATCACTGCATCGCCTCCTCGATCCACCCAGTGGAGATGAGCGCGTCGCCTTTCACGTAGTCCTGCCGCTCCATGAAGTGCGAGAACTCGTGATACGTGAGACCCGCGTATGCGCCCGATCCTGAGAACGTGGCGTACTGGAAGTGCTCGACTGCGTCCGGTCCGCGCACGCCCGAGAAGAGCGTCGACTTCCAGGCGCCGTCCACGTTGGTGATCGACCAGCTGCCTCCGTAGTCCACGCTGCGGTCGGACCGCTCGGCGCCGGCCTCTTCGAACCAACCCTCGAGGCGACCGCCGACACGGGCATCCGACCCATGTACGTCGACGATCCAAGGCTCCGGACCCTCGTACGCCGGGTCATTTATGGTGTCGATGGCGACCACTGGCGTCCAGTTCGCCGGCGTCGACCCCGGTCCGGGAGCCGGCGGCACCGGACTCCCGTCGGTCGTCTCGATCCACCCGGCGTTGACGATCTGGATGTCGGCCGTGAAGCCGTCCCCTGCCTCCACGAACCAGCCGCTGCAGTGCGCGACCAGCCCGGCGTAGTCGCCGGTACCCTTCTGCGTGAGGTAGCAGTGATGCTCCTGTCCGGCGGCGGCGATGCCGCCCGTCCACTTGCCCACCCAGGTCCCGCCCTGGTTGGAGAGGCGGCTCGTGCCCCAGAACCGGGCACTCATGTCGGCTTGCCGCTGATCGACATTGAAGACGACGTCGAACCTCCCGCTGAGGCGCGGGTCGGAGCTGTCCTGGCGAAGTGTCCACACGTAGTGGCGCATCTGCTCGACGTCGCCAACGGTCTTGCTGCTTCCACCCTTGTGCTCCTTGATCAGCGACTGAGTGAACACGACGGGCAGCATGCCGCGGGGCTCCTTGGCGGCCGCTGATGTCGAAAGGGCGACCGGCGTGCCGCTGGCGATCGCCGCCGGTGAGATGGACGCCGTGCTCGATCCTCCGCACGCCGACGCGCCCGCCACTCCCAGAGCCGCGGCCAGCAGCAGGCACAGCGCGCCCGCGAGCCTCGATCTGAACCTCGCGCGAGTCCTCGATGCGGCCACTCCGTGCGGTGCGCCCCTGGTGTCGGTCGAGCTCGTGGGTCCGCATGAGATGTCGCTTGCCATGGTCCCTCCTCCTTGTCGCCTGGGGATGCCCTCTCCCCACTCAGACAGACCTGCCAAGGGACCTGTTTCTTCGTTGTCCGTCGTTGGGGGGTGCAAGGGGCCGGCAGTGCACGGGAGCTCCGGCGAATCCGCCGGGGCGGGTGCCGGGGAGGTCTCTAATCCGCCGCCGGGCCGGGATAGACCTGCAACGAGTTCGCGACGGCGAGCAGCTCCTCGGCCGTGGCGCCGCCGGCGATCGTCAGCAGGACGCCGTCCTTGACGGCCCACAGGTGAGGAGTGGACGAGGTGGTCGCCACGACGATCCATGCCCT
>JAPLCM010000008.1 GCA_026392275.1 Actinomycetota bacterium
CGATGAAGGTCAGCGAGTTGGTGACCAGCGAGGAGACGCCCTCGGTGACGAGCTGGTCGAGGGCGTCGATGTCGTTGGTCAGGCGGCTGACGATCCAGCCGGTCTTCTGGCGGCTGAAGAAGTCGAGCGACAGCTTCTGCAAGTGGGCGAAGAGCTGGCGGCGCAGGTCGTAGATGATGTGCGAGCCGACCCAGCTGGTGAGATAGGTCTGCAGGTAGCTGGCGCCGAGGTTGACGAGGCTTACGGCGACGAACACGACGATGACCCATGTGAGCACCGTGAGATCCTTGGCGCCGATGCCTCCGTCGATGGCCACTTTGAGCAGATAGGGCACGGCGAGGCTGCTCAGCGTGACGGCGATCATGGCGAGCACGCTGTAGACGGCGCGGCGCCGGTATGGGTAGGCGAGGCGCGCGAGCCGGGCGAGCTTGAGCTCGCGCGCCAGGTGCACGAAGGCGCGCCAGCCGCGCAGGTCCTCGAGCGCGGCGCCGCTGCCGTGCGGACCGGAGGCGTGACGAGAGGTCGCGGCCATCAGGCGCCACCTTCTCGGGCGGCCGGGCCGGCGGCGCGCCCGCCGGCTCCCACCGCGGCTCCCGCCGGCTCCCCGACCTCGACGGCGTCCAGGTCGCAGTGCCGCGCCTCGGCGTCGCCGAACATGTGCGCGTAGAGGCCGCCGGCGGCCATGAGCGCGTCGTGCGTGCCGCGTTCCTCGACGTGCCCGTGATCCAGCACCACGACCTCATCGGCCAACGAGATCGTCGACGGCCGGTGGGCGATGATGAACGTCGTGCGGCCGCGCATCACTGCGGTCAGCGCGGCGCGGATCTTGAACTCGGTCTCCACGTCGACGCTGCTGGTGGCATCGTCGAGGATGAGGATGCGCGGGTCCATGACGAGCGCCCGCGCGATGGCGATGCGCTGGCGCTGGCCGCCGCTGAGCGTGAAGCCGCGTTCGCCGACGACCGTCTGGTAGCCCTCGGGGAGGGCGGCGATGAAGTCGTCGGCCTGCGCGGCCTGCGCCGCGGCGTGGACCTCCTCGTCGCTCGCCTCCGGCCGGCCGAAGCGGATGTTGTCGGCGATCGAGGCGCTGAACAGAAACGGGTCTTGCGTGACGATGCCGATGTGGCTGCGCAGATCGGCGGCCCGCAAGCCACGAACGTCCTGGCCGTCGACGAGTACGCGCCCGGCGCTCGTATCGTAGAAGCGCGGGATGAGGTTGGTCAGCGTGGTCTTGCCGCAGCCGGTGTGGCCGACGAAGGCGAGCGTGCGACCGGCCGGGACGTCGAGGCTGACCGCCTCGAGCACGGGCCGGTCCACGTAACTGAACCACACGTCGTCGAAGGTGACCGCGCCGAGGGGAGGCCCGCCGTCCGGGCCGCGCAGCGGCTGCGCGTCGGGCCGTTCTTCCATCTCTAGGGGCGCGTCGAGCACCTGGTACACGCGCTCGCCGCTGGCGATGGCGCGCTGCGCGAGGCCGGTGAGCCAGCCGATCACCTGCGCGGGGTACACGAGCATCATCAGGTAGCTGTAGAAGGCGACCAGCGAGCCCAGGCTCAGACTCCCGTCGATCACCTGCCGCCCGCCGTAGTACAGCAGGAAGGCCACCGCCAGGTTGGGGATGAAGGCGATCAGCGGGATGTAGGTGGCGCGCACGCGGGCCGCCGCCACGCTGGCCTCGAAGACCTTGAAGCTGCGGTCGCTGAACTTCTCCAGCTCGTCGTCCTCGCGGGCGAAGATGCGCACGATGCGCGAGCCCACCACGTTCTCCTCGGCCGCCGCCGTCACGTCGGCGATCTTCTGCTGGACGTCCTTGAGGATCGGCTGCAGGCGGCGGCTGAAGCGCACCGTGACCAGCAGCAGAAAGGGCAGGAACGCCAGGGAGAGCAGCCCCATGCGCCAGTCGAGCAGCAGCAGGATGATCGCCACGGCGATCATCATCACGATGTTGACGGCGAAGAACACGAGGCCGTAGCCGAGGAAGGTGCGCACGTTCTGCACGTCGCTCATGGCGCGGCTCATAAGCTGCCCCGTGGGCCAGCGGTCGAAGTAGCTGAAGGATTGCCTGAGAAGGTGCGACCACATGCGGTTACGCAGGTCGTATTCGATGCCGAGGCTCGCCTTGCCGGTGGCGAGCCGACGGCCGACGGCCACTATGAAGCGCACGATGGCGATGCCGAGAAGGGCGAGACCGTAGGTGACGAGCAGTCCCGTCTCGCCGCCCACCAAGGCGTTGTTGATGGTCAGCTGGATGATGCGCGGCACCAGCAGGCCGAGCCCCATCTGGGCGAACGCCAGCGTGAAGCCCACAAAGGTGAGCCACTTGTAGTCGCCGAGCAGCTTGAGGATGCGCCAGAAGACCTTCATCTGGAGGCTAGCTTACCCGGAGGCTAACGCGATCGCGCCGCCGCTCCGAGAAGGAGCGCGCGCATGTTCGCGCCGAAGGCCTTCGGCGGCACGGCGCGCTCGACCTCCTCCTCCCGCGTGCTCATCTCGGGGCACAACGGGATGTCGTGCGTCAGTCCTCCGATGCTGAGGTTGCAGCAGGCGGAGTGTGATTGGAGCGGGCACTCCGGCGGACCCGATGGGTCGCATACCAGGCGGCGCTGGCCAGGGCGCGGACC
>JAPLCM010000204.1 GCA_026392275.1 Actinomycetota bacterium
CGCCGCGGACCGCCGGCCGCCGCACTCCGGCCTCGTCCTCGCCACGCTGATCCTCGGCGCCATCGTCGCCAACATCAACACGTCGATCAGCAATGTGGCGCTGCCAGATATCGGCCAGGCGCTGAACGCCTCCAATCAGCAGCTGACATTCATCACCGACGCGTACCAGATCGCTATCGCATCCACGGTGCTCTACCTCGGCGCCGTAGGCGACCGCTACGGGCGCAAGAAGCTCCTGCTGCTCGGCGCCGCGCTCTGCATCCCGTTCTCGATCCTTTCGGCGATGGCGCACGGCTGGCAAGGACTGGTGACGGCGCAGATGGCCACCGGCGTCGGCGGCGGCATGATCTACCCCACCACGCTCCCGCTGATCACGGCGCTGTACTCGGGCAAGACCTTGACGCGCGCCGTCGCCCTGTGGATGGGCATCGGCGCCGGCGCCTCGGTGTTCGGGCCACTCGCCGGCGCTCGCCACGTCGCCGAGACGCTGCCGGGCGCCGTCGCCGACCAGCTCGTCGCCGCGGCGCGAGATGCGTTCACGCAGGGCAAGACGCTGGCCATCTCCTTCGCTCTCGGCGCGGCGCTGATCGGCGTCGCTCTGGTGCTCTGGAAGTACCCGCGGCACCAAGCCGAGCAGGAGGAGCTTTCGGCGATCGCCGCGAAGAATGAAGAGTACCTGGCGAAGCTCGACGCGCCGTCGCCCGCTTCGCCGTCGCCCGCGCCGTCGCCCGTCAGGCCGGGGACGGTCTGACCTGTGCCGGAGCGGGCATATCCCATCATCACCCGCTCCTTCACCTGACCATTCAGGAGGCCACACGATGTACGTCAGGATCGCCCGCTTCGAGGGCGGAGACATGGATGAGATCGAGGCGGAAGGCGCCCTGCTCAAGGAAGGCATCGCCGCTCTCAAGCGCGGCGAGACCACGCGGGAGTTGCCGCCCCGGCTCGCCGCAGTCACAAGCCGGGTCGAGATGCTCTTCGACCGCCACAACGGCAATGTCGCGGTCTGCGTCTACTGCGAGAACAGGGACGACGCGCGGGAGGCAGACAGCATCCTCGAGAGCATGACGCCCAGCAACAAAGGCTGGGGCAAGCGCGTCTCGGCCGAGATCTACGAAGTGGCGATGGACGAGGCGACGGGCTGAGCGAGGCCGCCGCGGCCGCCGCTCGCCGACTCCGCGGCGGCTCTCAGCGCCCACCACCACCTGGTCTCGCTGCTGTGGCAGGCGCTTGGCCTGGCCAACGGTGATCTCCTTGCTCGTGTGGCCGCTCCGCCATTGTTGCGGGAGGGGTAGCTCGGCGTCGGCGAGTGGCCGACGCTGCGCCCGAGGTCCTGCGCCGGCCTTGACTTTACTCAGTACGGTGAGTAAATTAACTCAACGTGATGAGTAGATGATGTCTTCCCTGCAAAATAACATGTTCGAACGGCCGCTCGTGGCACGCGTCTTGGAGCGGCTGAGCGAGCCACGCCGTTTCGTTCAGGCCGTCGTGGGTCCACGGCAGGTGGGCAAGACGACGGCTGTCCTGCAGGCGCGCTCCCATCTCCTGGCCGCCGGCGTGCCCTTTCACTACGCCGGCGGCGACGAGCCGTTGCTCCCCTCCGCCGTCTGGATCGACGAGCAGTGGCAGGTCGCACGGGCAGTGACCGCGGCCGATGAACCGGCCGTGCTCTGTTTGGACGAGGTCCACAAGATCCCGGGCTGGGCCGAGCGCCTCAAGGCGAACTGGGATCGTGACACCCGAGAAGCGCGGGCGCTCCACGTCGTGGTGCTCGGATCCTCACCTCTGCTCGTCCGTCAACGGCTCGAGGAGTCGCTGACGGGGCGCTTCGAGACCCTGCCGGCGACACATTGGAGCTATCCTGAGTGCCAGGCGGCCTTCGGCTGGGACCTCGATACCTACGTGTTCTACGGCGGGTATCCGGGCGCGGCGCCGCTGGTGGCGGACTTCCCCCGCTGGCGCAGCTACGTGCTCGACGCGATCATCGAGCCGACGGTGTCGCGCGACGTGCTCTCGCTCGGGCGCATCGATAAGCCGGCGCTGTTGCGGCAGCTCTTCTATCTGGCCTGTGACTACTCGGGCCAGATCGTCAGCTATACCAAGCTCGTAGGCCAGCTCCAGGACGCCGGCAACACGACGACGCTGGCCGACTACCTCAGGCGGCTGGCCGACGCGTGGCTGGTCGTGGGCCTCCAGAAGTACTCCGGCCGGGCGGTGCGCAGGCGGGGTTCGTCACCCAAGTTGCTGGTGCTCAACACGGCGCTGCAGAGCGCCGTCAAGGGGCTGACGATCGACGAGGCCCGTGCCGACGCAGAGCACTGGGGACGCCTCGTCGAGACCGCGGTGGGTGCCCATCTCGCGGCGGCTGCCGCCGGGGACAGCGCGCAGGGGCTGTACTACTGGCGGCAGGGCGACCTCGAGGTGGACTACGTCGTCGAGGCGCGTGGCGCCCCAAACGCCATCGAGGTCAAGAGCGGCCGGCCGCGCAAGGACGACGCGGCCGGCATGGCGGCGTTCGCCCGGCGCTATGCTCCTCGGGAGTCGACCCTGGTGGGGCCGGGCGGCGTGCAGCTCGAGGTGTTTCTGAGCCGCTGACCCGGGGCGCAGCGTGCGCGTCAGTCCGTGACCGGCTGCACGATGGGCTCTTCGTCGGCCGGGGGCGGCTGGCGCCGCCCGGCCGCCAGACCGCCCGCCGCCAGGATCCCGAGGGCCCCGACGATCAAGACCATGCCGATGCCCTCTGCGAGCGTCGGCACCTCCCCGAGCTGCAGCCAGGCGGCGATCACGCCGACCACGGGGATGGCCAGTGTGCCCAGCCCTGCCGCGCCCGCCGAGAGGGTGCGCAGCGCGTACAGCCACAGGACCCAGGCCACGGCGTTGGCGAAGATCACGGTGTAGGCGAGGCCCCAGATGAA
Organism: Actinomycetota bacterium; assembly: GCA_026392275.1. Classification (GTDB taxonomy): domain Bacteria; phylum Actinomycetota; class Thermoleophilia; order UBA2241; family UBA2241; genus CAIXSE01. The sequence goes on from JAPLCM010000204.1 coordinate 2,916, forward strand.
GCCCGCCGTCCAATCGGGGCCTCCGCTGTACATGAGCACCGCGGCGAGGACCAGCGGCAGCGCACCGATGGTCATCTGCCAGGTGGTGAGCGAGAGCACGTCCACGTGGTGCGTGCGCTGCATGAGCTTGACCACCAGGGCGCTGGCCGCCCACGCGAGGCCGCCGGCGATCGTCAGGAGGCTGCTGGTGAGGTCTTGAAGCTGCCACGGAGCGACCACCAGCACGAGCCCGGCAAAAGCCAGGGTCACGGCGAGCCACTGCACGCCGTGCAGACGTTCGCCAAGAAACGCCCAGGCGAGCAGCAGCAGCCAGAACGGCATGGTGTACGTGAGCACGGCCACCTTGCCGGCGCCGCCGCTGTGGAGCGCCACGATGACGAGGCCCACGAAGGCCGTGGTCTGCAGCAGGCCGATGACCGTGGTGTAGCCGAGCGGCGGCGGGCGCAGCGAGCGCCGCGTCACGATCAGGACGAGGAACAGGATGAGGGCCGTGAGCACGACACGCAGCGCCGCGAAGGTGAGCGGCTGCGAGTACCCGAGCGCGACTTTGGTGGCCACCCAGCCGTAGCCCCAGATGGGCCCCAGGACGATAAGTGCCAGGATACCGAGGTCGCGGCTGCGAGCAGCCTGCCTGCTCGGCGTGGCTGTGGTCTGTGCGGGTGGCGAGGGCGTGCCGGTCTCCGTCGTGGTCGGAATGAGCGGTGGGGGAGTGCCTCGCGCCCAATCCTACGTGATGCCGCGGGAGGACTGCGTCGCCGCAGCCAGGACTGTCGCCCATGCTATCAATGTAAACCCTCATTATCGATAGACAACTACCGATAGTGGGTGCTAGTATCCATGCATGATCAGCGAACGTCTCATCGTCGCGCAGAATCCGTGGTGGACCGACCCGGACGCTTGGGAGGCCCGGGACGGCCATCTTCGCGCGCTCGCCCTGCAACCGGTGCAACTGCCTACTCAGGTGGCCGACGGCATCGCGGTTGACGAGGCAGGCACTCATGTCATACGTGGCCCGAGGCAAGTAGGCAAGTCCAC
>JAPLCM010000303.1 GCA_026392275.1 Actinomycetota bacterium
CGTCTGGGCGACGGGACATCCCCAGTTCGACTCCATCGGGATGATCCTGGCCCTTGGGGGCTGCGGCATCGTGGGGGCGGCGGTCGTGACGGTCGCCGACCTGACGGTCGGGCGCCACGAACAGCTGGTCTCGGGCGTCTGATCAATCGCGCGTCGTGGTCCGACGGGGCTCGGCCCCCCGTCTTCCTGGTGCGTGCGGGCCGTGCGGCGGATCCCGTTCCGTGCCAACGACCAGCACGCATCAAGGTTGCTCAGTGGTCTACGAGATCGGCTCGACTCCGACTCCAGCCCGCATGCGGATCGTGGCGCGCTTCCACCCGGCTGGCTCGCGTCAGCCGAACGGCGCTGCGGCGACACGAGCCGCGAACGCGCGCAGCGCTGGAGCCGCATGCCGGCCGACGAACGGCGTCCCGTGGCCGGTCGCCAGAAGCCACGGGTCGAGGTCGGCGAGCGCGACCACCGACGCGGCCGCCTCTCGCCAATCACAGGTGACGACAGTCGGTGGGCCCGAGAGCCGCGGCGTGCGGCGCACCAGGTCCCAGAGCCAGCCGACGCCGCCGCCGCCGAGGCGGCTCGCCCAGGGCATCGTCAGGACGGCGTCGCCGGCGATGAGCGTTCTGTCGCCGGGCCGGAAGAAGGCCACATGGCCCGGCGTGTGCCCCGGTGTCGGAACGCAGACCCACTCCAGCAGGCTGGGCACGCCGGCCTGGGGATCGAAGGGCAGGACGGCATCGCCGAGATCGCTGTCGCGGACCAGCGCCGCCATGGCCCGCCGCGGCAGCACCCGGGCCAGCCAGGCGACCAGCGGCTCGGGGTAGAGGGCCGTGCCGTCGATGAACGGCATCTCCGCCGCCGGGGCCAGGATCGGCACGTTCCATGCAGCGGCCAAGCCGACGGCGCTGCCGACGTGATCGGGATGACCGTGCGTGATGAGGATCGATCCCGGGCGGCCCGCCGCGCCGCACAGACGTCCGGCGGTCTCGGCGATGATCCGTCCGGAGCCGGGGAAGCCGGCATCGATCAGCACCCAAGATTTCGCCGAGTGCACGAAGTAGACATTGGTGCCGTGTATCGGCAGCCAGTGCACGCCGCGGGCGACCTCGACAGTCCTTGCAGACGTTCTCGCAGACACTCCGTTCCCCCTTCAGGATCTCGACGAGCCGCCGGGCGGATCGGACGTTCCGAACTCGTACCCGATTGACCCTCGGGCAGGTGGGCTACGAGGCGGGTCCCCCTTTCGTGTTCGGCGCTGCAACTCTCAGGAGTCTCGTATTCGGTTCGGGTATCCGTCCCGCGACGGTTCAACGCCGTTGGGAGCCCGTCACGCCGGCAGCGGCTCAGTGCCGCGGTCGCGACGCGCCGATGCGCCGGTCCTCCAGGACTCGCAGGATGTGCTTTGCCGCATTGCGGGCGCCGTCCGTCGGCAGAGATGGGGACGGCGGGGGCCGGGAGGTGACCGCGTGCGCATACTCGCCACGGACGGCGGCGGCAAGCTCCTCCGGAGTCGTTCTTGCGGGTGCCATTCGCCGCCCGACGCCGTATCGGGCGAGGCGCGCCGCGACGATCTCCTGCTCGAAGTGCCCGTCGATCGGAAAGTAGACGAACGGCCTGCGCAACGCCGCAAGCTCGGTCGTCGAGGAGGCTCCGCACTGGACCACGGTCACGTCGCTACAGGCGAAGTGCTCGTAGAGACGCGGTACGTAGCCGCGCACCTCCACCCCCTCCGGAGCACGCACCGACTCGACCGGGAGTCGCGGGCCGCACACCAGGACCATGCGCACGCCGGGCAGGCTCTCGCGCAGCGGGAGCCAGGCTGCGCCGCAGAGCTCCAACAGGTCCCGCCCGATCGACGTGCCGCCGGCGGCACAGACGATGAGCGGCTCTTCACCGTACCCCAGGGCATGACGCCAGGCGGCACGGTCGGCGAAGTCCTCGGGCCTGAAGCTGATGGCGTGGCCGACGAACTGGTAGTGGAAGCGCGCGTGCTCGCGCCTGTTGGGCAGCGCCCAGCCGAGCGCCCTGTCCGGGATGTCGTCCGGCTCTCCGATGAACAGCGCCGAATGCCAGCGACCGTTGCCGACGCGGTCGCGGTAAACGCGGCCGTCGAGAGCCCACAGGGCGTTCAGCGCATATGCCCCGATGCTGTCCAGGAGGTTTGGGGCCATCGCGTCGCAGCCGACGAAGTCGAAGATCATGACGAAGGGAACGGTCAAGCGCAGCACGCCTAGCACAAGGGGGATGTCGACCTCCCAGGCCTCGTTGCCCACGGCTATATCGATATCGTAGGCGTGAAGCGCCGCCCGAAACAGACACGTGTTCCGAGCCCACGAGGGCAGTGAACGGTACACGTAGCGCACGAGGTTGAGCTGCCCGCCGCGCGTGCAGCGCTCCGCGATGGCGCTGGCCCCGACCCACCGCACGCATTCGGGCGCCACACGTTCGCCGGCGTCGTGGAGCACCTGGGAGGCCGGATGCCCGGCCAGCCAGACGATCTCGATGTCGGGCCGCGCCCGGCGCAGCTCGCGCGCGATCGCGAGGTCCTTGCTCACGTGCCCAAGGCCGATCGACCCGCTGACGTACAGGACCCTTGGTCCTCTCATGCCTTCACCCGCCCGCGCGTGTCGTTCCGATGATTCCTCGCTGGGACGACAACCCGACCCGAGGGCCGGTCTCACCAGCGGTTCCCCGCCGAATCATGGTGGCCGTTTCGTGCCATCGGCGAATCACAGCCTCCGCCACGAAGCGGTGCACCTCTCAGGAGTCTCGTATGGGGATGGCGTACTCCCGTTTCGTGACGAGGTCAAGCGTTTGGGTGACGGAGGCGTTGCCCCGAAGGTGCCATCAGGCCCCGACCGATGCCATCCAGACGCACAGATCATCCGGGTTGCAGAATGGTTGCCGGGGGGCCGTTTCGGGGATCTCGGCGAGGCCTCAGAAGACACGAAACCGCTGCCGATCAATGGTGGACCGCAGCGGGTTCGAACCGCTGACCTCCGCCGTGCAGAGGCGTCAACTAAAGTGTTAGCAGGTAACTCGAAGTGCCGCTGAGTGCCTTCCTGAACGTGAAGAACAGGGCCGGAGTGCCAGCTAGTGACGTCACGGGTTGCGAAGTCGCGCTGCGTTCGTTTGCCGGACGTTTGCCGAGGAGACTGACTCGTTCCGAGCCACGCCTTCGCGACCGGCGGCACACGAACGCGACAACTTTGTGGAGCACCGGCGTGCATCCCAAGGTCGTATCGGAGCGTCTCAGCAACGCCTCAATCGCAATCACGCTCGATATCTACTCCCACGTTCTGCCGTCCATGCAGGAGCAGGCCACGGAAGAGATCGACGCGTGACTGCGAAAGGCACTGGCGAGCAGACGCGGGGATGCACAGCACCGTATGTTTCGAGTGACGATCGGGAACAAACGGTCATGGCCTCCGACACCGCGCGCCAAGCAGGAAACGTCGACAGCGGGGTCACAGTGGAGATCGATGAAACCATCTGGTAGCGATCGAGCGAGTGCTGCACGATCGGCCACCGGAGGACCGCTCAACCGTGTGCTGCGCGGCTGAGACCCAAAGGAGAATGTCATGTTCATTGAGACCATCTCGGAAGCGAAGGCCGAGGGCAAGGTCCGCGCTGTCTACGAGAGCGACCAAAGCAGCTTGGGCTACGTGCCCAACCACGCCAAGGTCTTCAGTCTGCGCCCCGACGTGCTGGAAGCGTGGCGTAGCTTTCAGGGAGCTATTCGCAAGAACCTGCGGCTGCGCCGCTACGAGCTGGTCACGCTGGCGGCGGCAAAGGCTTTGAATTGCCGGTACTGTCTGCTCGCGCACGGCTCGATCTTGAACAAGAACGGCGTCGGCGTGGATCAGTTGCGCGCCATCCTGACCGATTTCCATGACGCAGGGCTGGAACCCGCGGAAGTCGCCATCATGGACTTCGCCGAGAAGATCGCCCGGAGCGCCAATGAAATGACGCAGGCGGATGTTGACGCACTGCGCGCCCTGGGTCTCGAAGACGTCGAGATCCTCGACATCACGTTGACGGCAACGATGCGCTGTTTTGCCAGCAAGACGTTCAACGCGCTGGGGGCCGGGTCGGACGCCGTCTACGACGACCTCGAACAGCAACTCGCTGACCTCCTTCCAGCGTAGGAGCGCCACGAACAGGACCAGCGAGTACACTGCCGGGACCGGAAGGCAAGGGTGACGTCTGTCGGGGCCCACGTGCGAACCCAATTCGCCCGACGTCATCCCGTGAGGCAACGCCAAGCCCGTCGTCAGGACGCGCCCGCCTCGGTGCCGGCAAGTGATGGCGAGGACTGTGGAGTGACGCTGCGTTCGTTTGCCGGGCGTTTGCCGCGCAGCCGGACTTGCTCAGAGCCCCGCCTTCGCAATCTGCGGCACACGCACGCGACGACGCTTCCGCGCAGGGGGGATCGCCGTACATGCAGTCGGCTGCGACAGGGAAGTTCGATGCCGGGATGAAGGCGGCGCTGGCGGGCTGAGGCGACCTGCGGGGCCGAGACCCCAGGCAGGAGGCCCGGGACATGCGCCGGGGGCCACGACTCTTAGTAGTACGCACGCATCCCATACATGAGCGACGAGGCCGGAGGGATAGGTCGCTTGCGTCGCTTCGGTCGCATCGATTGGGATGGACGCGTGGCGAACACCGGCTCCCACAAGACGCGTTGACTCTGAGGCCTGCGACCTCCGCGTGAGCCCGCGTGGAAGCCTTGGACCGACGATTTCAGACGCCGAACAGGCTCGACCGGGCGAATCTCACGTTGTGCCCCGAGAGCGGTCGTAGGCCGCAGCGCCCTGCGGCCACGACCGTCGCCTCCCAGTGTTCCCGAGTCACATGGCACTTGGGCTCAACGAGCAGAAACTGCGCCCCGTCCTTGAGGGCAGCGCGCACCTCACCCAGGAAGTGCTCCACGTCCGGCACTTCGTGCACCACGTAGAACGCCAAGGCAAAATCGACCGGCGGGATCGTCCCGATCGTGTCGGCCGCGCATTGGTGCGGCTGGATGCGCGCCGAGAGCCCGCGGGCGTCGGCGCGCTTGAGCAGCTTCGCCAGCATCTCTTCCTGGAGGTCGACGGCGATCACGCGACCCTGCTGACCGACCATCTCGGCCAGAGGCAGGGTGAAGAACCCGGGCCCGCAGCCCAGATCGACCACGGTCATGCCCGGTTCGACGAGCCCGGCCAGGATGCGTTTGGGATCACTGATCAGGCGGCGCAGCGGGGTTGTCAGAAACCCGGCGTGCTTGGCTGGGCAGAGGTCGCCGCCGCCGGCCATCGTCGGAGGTGTCGTTGGAGCCATGTCGTCAGGCATTGCCAATCGCCCCCAGCCGGAGTAGCGCCTTTCTCCTGCGCACGCGTCGCATCGTGGCTCATGCAGCGCTGTAGTCTACCTCTGCTGCGGAGCTCGCGCCGTCGGGGGGTGGGCGTGCGCGAACGGCGATCAGGGCGACCTCGCCCGATGCGTGCGCCGCAGTCTTGCGAAAGCGGAGGTCAGCCAAGCCCGTCAGCCGGCGGCCACCGGCCGCCGCCGTCCCATCTGGTCCCAGACCACACCAGCGGGTCCCATCAAGACGCACAGATCTGGGTTGCAGAATGGTTGCCGGGGCGCCGTTTCGGGGGTCTCGGCGAGGCCTCAGAAGACACGAAACCGCTGCCGATCAATGGTGGACCGCAGCGGGTTCGAACCGCTGACCTCCGCCGTGCGAACGCGTCAACTAAGGTGTTGGCAGGTACCGCGAAGTGCCCCTGAGTGCCTTCCTGAGCGTGGGAATCAGGGCCGAAGTATCGGTGAGTGACAGCGAGGGCCGCGGAGTGACGCTGCGTTCGTTTGCCGGGCGTTTGCCAGCGGGGCGAATCGTCGGCCGCGTCGATTCTGACGCGTGGCTCGGTAGAATCGACGCGGCGAGGTCGAGGCCCCCGGCGGGCGGCCCGGGAAACGGTCCGGGTGCCACGACACGTAGTAGTACGCGGACGCGATCACATGAGCGACGAGGTCGAAGGGATCGGTCGCTTCCGTCGCTTCAGCCACCCGCAAGGCGCGAGCTACTCCGGCCGCCAGGCCGGGTCGAACGCCCAGGTGATCTCCGGGACCCTGGAGAAGCCGGAGCCGTCGGCATTGATGACGTAGAGGGGGTAGCCGGCCATCATGACGATGGAGTCGGTCGAGAACGCAACCGCCTTCCCGTCGGGCGACCATGACGCGCGAGCCCACACGTCGAACAAGTAGGAGTTGGTCTGCTCCAGCAGCGTCACCGGCTTGCCGGTCCCTTGCACCGGGGCCACGTAGAGGCGAAGCGCCTGGTCATGGAGGGCGATGCGCGTTCCGTCGGGCGACAGCGAGAACCTCCCGAGCTCCGCGCCCTTCGTGAGCTGCGTGAGTCCGCTCCCGTCCTGGTTCACGGCGAAGACGTCCGCGGACTTGTCGGTGGTCCTCATGAAGAGGATCTTGCCGTCCGGCGTCCACCCAAGATCGCCACCGGGGTCGAGGTTCAACTCCCGAATCGATATCCCCCCTGCCACCGGCTTGGCTCCGCTGCCGTCGGCGTTCATCACGTAGATGAACCCGTCGCCGTTGGCCTGTGCCGTCCAGAAGGCGATCTGCCTGCCGTCGGGCGACCACTCCGGATAGTCGCCGTGCGACTTCAGCTTCACCTTGCCGCTGCCGTCGGCGTTCATGACCCAGATGTCAAAATTGCCGGGCTCTTCATCGCGCATGACATCGTAGGCGATCCTGCGCCCGTCAGGGGATCAGGTGGGATAGTCCTCCCACCAAGGATCGTCGGTCAGCCGTTTGAGCCCTGCGCCGTCCGTGTTCACCACGTAGATGTCGCTGTTGTATCCCGTTGCCGGCTTGAGCATCTTCACAAATGCGATGGTGCCGGCGACGGTCGGCGCCGGCAGCGGGGTGGCGCTCTCGCTTGGCGTCACCGATGGCGCGGCCGACGGCGAACTCGCTGCCGTGGTGCTCGAGCCGCCGCAGGCGGCAAGCGCAAGCATGGCGAGCACGACGAGCAGCGCCAACGCGCTTGCGACGATCGCGGATGATTCTCGTTTCCCCTGAGTCCCCATGACCTGCCCCTTCCCGTGAGCCCATGGCTTCCGAGAAGGCGGTCCCCAGACTGCGTGCAGCGCGGCACCTCTCAGGAGTCTCGTATCCTTCTCCGCTACCCTCGTGGCCCTGAGTGACACCGTTGTTGTGTTACGAGGGCGCGCGGGCGTCAAACCAGGGTGCCAGTGAGTGCCAAGCCCTGCCGGACGTTCTGTGCGCGTGGGCGAAGTCCCCGAGACGGTGGCCGGTCGCGGAAGAGGCCCGCTGCCCTGACGGGCGGCGGGCCTTCTGGCGTGCATTCCGACCGTGCTGCATGCGCGGATGGGCGTACTTAGCCCCAATACTGTTCACATAGAAGCGACGACCACGATCCTGACCTGGGTCCGCGGTCGCGGCGGTGCGCCGCGAGGCCGCAGCGGGAAGTTGCTCATCTTGCGCTTCACGCCGCGCGGGTTCCGCCGGCCGCGGCTGCTGGCGAC
>JAPLCM010000075.1 GCA_026392275.1 Actinomycetota bacterium
TCACGGCTTCAGCGTTGTGGACCTGGGCGTCGACGTCGATCCGGAGCGCGTCGTCCGCGCGGTCGACGCGGAACGCCCTGATGTGCTCGGCCTCTCCTGCCTCCTGACCACGGGGCTTGAGACCTTGCGCGAGACGATCACCTTGACGCGCGAGCACACCGCCGGCTGGGAGCCGCGCCCCCCGGTGGTGATTGGAGGCGCGGCGATCGATCAGCGCACCGCGGACCACGCGGGCGCGGACGGCTGGTGCAGCACCGCCGCCGACGGCATCGCGGTGGTACGGTCCTTGGTGGAGTGATCCCGGCGCTGCGTGCCGGCCTTCGGAAGGGCGCCGCTCCCTGCTCAGGGGTCTCGTCGGCAGACTTGCAGCATTCCTTCCGATTCGGAAGGAATGCTGCCCGGAAGCACAACCCCAGGGTGCCCCGGGGAGGAGCTGGATGAGGGGGACTCCCCCCGGGGCCCGAATCGCGTTCTGCAGTTCCTGGGCCACTCCCCGACCTCCAGCCGACACCACAACCAGGGCTTTCGGCGGCGAATCCCTGCGCTCGGAGGATGAGAACCCTGGGCGTCGGCGAACCAAGTCTGCGTGATGACCGACCATCCGCCCGCTTTGTCGGCACGTGGCGCGCCCTCCGCCCCCTCGCCAGGAATCTGAGGTGGTGAGCTGATGCTTTCATCAACGGCATCGAGCCGCCGCAGGCCGCGTCTACCCGCCTCCCTTTTCCAGGGCTTCCTGCCCGTGGGCAAGGGGCGCGTGCCGGCGGAGATGGTCGCCGGCCTCACGCTGGCGGCGCTCGCCATCCCCGAGGTGATGGGCTACACGAAGATCGCCGGCATGCCGGTCGTCACCGGCCTCTACACGATTCTCCTTCCGATGGCGCTCTTCGCCGTCCTCGGCTCATCGCGCCACCTCGTCGTGGGCGCCGACTCGGCGACGGCGGCGATCATGTTCGCCGCCTTGACCCCGCTCGCCGCGGCGGGCTCGCCAGATTACGTCGCGCTGGCCGGCGTGCTCGCGTTGATGGCCGGCGCCGCACTCCTTCTGGCGCGTATCCTGCGCCTCGGCTTTCTCGCCAACTTTCTCTCACGCACGGTGCTCATCGGCTTCCTGAGCGGCGTCGGCATCCGCGTGGCCTGCGGGCAGCTCGCCGGTATGTTCGGCCAAGCCAGTGCGGGCCGGGGGCCCGCCGCCGAGGTCTGGAACTGGGCCAAGGACCTCGGCCAAACCAGCCTCATCACACTCGCGATCTCCGGCGCGGTGCTGCTCACGATGGTTCTCGGCCCCAAGCTGCTCCACAGGGCCCCCTGGGCGCTGCTGGCCGTCATCGGGGCCATCGTCGCCAGCGCCGCCCTCTCGCTTTCGGCGCACGGCGTGATCACGATCGGCGCCGTGCCCCGCGGCCTCCCGGCTCTCGGCTGGCCGAGCATCCCCGCGGGCGACTATGCGAAGCTCGGCGCTGCGGCGCTCTCCATCTTCGTCGTCATCGTAGCGCAGAGCGCCGCCACCTCGCGCGCCTACGCAGCCAAGTTCGACGACGAGTTCGACGAGAACGTCGACCTCGTCGGCCTCGCCTTGGCCAACATCGGCGCCGGCCTCACGGGCACGTTCGTGGTCAACGGCAGTCCCACCAAGACGGCGATGGTGGACGATGCCGGCGGCCGCAGCCAGCTCGCGCAGCTGGTCACCGCAGCCGTCGTCCTCATCGTGCTGCTGGTCCTCACCAAGCCCTTGAGCTACATGCCCGAGGCGGTGCTGGCGACGGTCGTCTTCCTGATCGGCGTCAGGCTCGTCGACGTCAAGGGTATGCGCGAGGTTCTACGCCGCCGCCCCGTCGAGTTCGCAGTCGCCCTCGCCACCACCCTCATCGTCGTCTTCATCGGCGTCGAGCAAGGGATCGTCCTGGCGATCCTCTTCGCGATCGTGGCCCACACTCGACACAGCTACACTCCCTACGACCGTCTGCTCGTGCGTGGCGCCGGCAAGATGTGGACGAGCCTGCCGCTCGAGAGCGGTGCCCAGGCGCGGCCGGGCCTCCTCATGTACCGCTTCGGGTCCAGCCTGTACTACGCCAACGCGAGCCGTTTCGCCGACGAGGTCCGAGGTCTCCTCAAAGACGCCAAAGAGCCGATCCGCTGGTTCTGTCTGGTGGCCGAGACGATGGACGATCTCGACTACACCGGCTCGGCGGTGCTCAAGCGAGTGCTGGACGGCCTTAGAAGGGAGCGCATCGCGTTCGTCGCCTGCGACGTCCCAGCGCCCGTACTCCAGGAGCTCGAACGCGACGGCCTGCTGAGCGAGATCGGCAAGGAGCACGTCTTCGGCGACACCGACGACGTCATCAAGGCATACAAGAGCCAGGTGCTGGGCGGGGGTCGCGAGACGTGACGGCTCGCCGCCCGGCGGCAGACGAGGAAGACCTCGACACTGCCTCCGCGCGCGCCTCTTGAACGTCCAGGGATAGCGAAGCGCATTCCTGATGCAGAACCGCCACCAACGCGTTCGCATCGCGGGGCATTGACTCACTCTCTGCGGCGCGTTCGCCGAGTGACGGGTCAGAGGTTGCGCCACCCTGCGGCGAGCCGTGGAAAGCGGGTCTGCGCCGCCGCGACCTCGCGGAGCGCCTCCTGGAGGTTCGCGCGCGTGAGGGGTCGCAGGGCACGCGTGTCGATGGTGTTGTCGGGCGGGCGCCCCTCTCGTACCGCGTCTGCGTGGTGCTGAAGCTGGAGCTGCCTGATGGTGAGATACGACTCACGCAGCGTACGACCGCACTCGGCACCGTCCGCGTCGAGGTCGCAGACCGCGGCCAGGCGGTCCAGGGTCGCCTGGATCGTGATGCCGCGCGACAAGGCCTGGTAGCGCGCCAGGTTCTGGATGGGCAGAAGTCCGCCCTTCTTGATATCCACCAAGGGGTCCAGCTTCTTCCGAAACCCCCCGATGGAGGGGGAGAAATCTGAGCCGAGGCGAGAGAGCCAGTGCAAGAACTGGTGGTGCTCGGGCGCCTCACGCATGACATCTGTCAGAGCCTGCTCCACGTACAGCCGGCCGGCCGCCTGGCGGTAGTCGAAGCACACGCTGGCGCTCATCACGCGCTTGACGTCGTTTCCTTCCAGGCAGCTTGAGAAGACCTTCCGCCAGCCTGAGAGCGTCCTGCGCCACAGCTTGACGCTCGCCAGGACGGCGTGGGAGTCGGGCTCGATGCCGCAGCGGGTGAGACCAGCGTTGACATCCTCGGCCACGCGGCCGAAGTACTCGTCCACGGCGGGGTCGTCGGTGTCGGCGTAGGCAAGCCCGTTGTCCTGGTCCGAGGCAAGGGTGAACTCATGGCGCGCGGCGCTCCCGAAGACGAGCCAGGCGTAGTCCACGGGCGGCGCCCCGTGGCGTTCGAAGGCCAGCTCGAGGAGGCGCACGGTCAGGGAATCGTGGAAGATCGTGAGCACCCGGCAAAGCATCGGCGCATCGAGGCGAGCTTCCAGGAGATCG
>JAPLCM010000127.1 GCA_026392275.1 Actinomycetota bacterium
TACTGATCGAGCCACTTGGTCGTGGCTTCGGTGAGCGTCGGGATGCGCTCCACCACCTGACCGGCCACGCCCATGAGCTGCTTCTTGGCCTCATCGATGATCTTCTCGCCGGTGATCGCCTCGCGCGCCATGTCGAGCAGCATCGGCACACCCTCGGAGAGCAGGCCGCTGTCTGTGGAGAGCGCGTGGGCCACGCTCTCGGTCTGCACGAGCGCCTTGACGGCCAGCGTCATTCCGGCGTCGAGGCGCAGCCCGTGGGCGCGCAGCAGTTCGAAGCCCTCGCCGGCGACCTGGCCGAACGAGACCGCGCCGCCGCCGCTCATGTAGCGCCCCACGTGGCGGGCGAAGTCGCGGCGGAAGCCCTTTTCGTCGACGTCGCCTCTGAACGGCGTGCTCATGCCGCGGAGCGCGTTTGCCATGCCGTCCACGCTGCGTTGCTGCATGACGAGCATGAGCTGCGCGAGGCGCAGGCGCTGCTGCATGTCGATCTCGCCCATCATCCCCAGGTCGATGAAGGTGAGCACGCCGGTGTCGAGGTTGACGAGGAGGTTACCGGGGTGAGGGTCGGCGTGGAAGAAGCCGTCGACCGGCAGCTGCTTGATGAGCGCCCGCAGCGCGTTGCGAGCGATCTCTTCGCGGTCCAGACCGGCCTTCTCGATGGCCTCTACGTCGCTGACCTTGACGCCGCGGACGAACTCCTGGGTGATCATCGCGGACGTCGAAAGCTCCGCGTAGACTGCCGGGACGTGCACGCCGGGGAGATTCGCCATGTTCTCCGCGAGGCGGAGCGCGTTGTAGGCCTCGCCGCGGTAGTCGAGCTCCTCGAGCACGCCCGAGGAGAACTGCTCGAGCATGCCGACGAGGTCCAGGGCGCGCACCGACTCGGACCTCGTGGAGACGACGCGCGCCGCATTCTGCATGATGCCGAGATCGGCGCGGATCATCTTCGAGATGTTGGGGCGCTGCACCTTGACGGCGACCGCCGTGCCGTCGTGGAGCACGGCTCGGTGCACCTGGGCGGTGGAGGCCGCCGCGAACGCCTGCGGCTCGAAGGAGGCGTAGAGCTCCTCGGGCGGGGCGCCGAGCTCCTCGATGATGCGTTCGCGCACCTGGTCGCTGGGGAACGGGGGCACCGCGTCCTGGAGCCTTGAAAGCTCGGTGGCCCAGTCGATGGGGAGTACCGACGCCTGGCTCGAGACGATCTGCCCGATCTTGACGTAGGTGGGGCCGAGCTCCTCGAGCATGAGCCGCAGCTTCACGGCTGTGCCCGGCTCCTCCCAGCCCTTGGGCATGCGCCAGACCCACGACTGCAGCGCATGGCGGAAGCCCCCGACGAAGGCCGATTGGTTCAGGACCCCGTCGTAGCCATATCTCAAGAGGGTGTTGTACACCTGTTGCAGGCGCAGGTTCTCGCGGAACTTGTCGAGCGATGAGCGCCTCATGGCGTCGATCCCCCCGGCTGATCCGCCTCGGCGGAGTCCCGGCGTGAGCCCGAACAAGTTCTGCAGGAGGCCCTCGAGCATGCCGCAGACGAGCCCGCCGACCAACGCCCAGAGGATGTGCTGTACCTGAAAGCGCTCCGTGAAGATCCAGGCAAGGGCCCACAGCAGGACGGTGTTGATGAGAACGACCACAAGGCCGTACGAGACGAAGATCAGCGGCAGCATGATGATCTGCAGCAGCGGCTTGAGGAAGGCGTTGAGGAGACCGAACACGGCGCTGATCAGGAGCCACGACAGGATGCGATAGTCGCCGGCGAAGAAGATGTGCGGCACGATGATGGCGGTCAGGGCCAGAGACACCGCGCTGACGAGGAAGCGCAGCAAGAGCGGGCGCACGCGGAAGTGCAGGTTGACGCGCGCGCGTGAACTCACCTTCGGCATCGGGCGACCCCCTGGGACAGGACTGGATCTGACATCCCTCTCAACGCGCCTCCATGCTCCCGCGACGCACGGTCGCCTGCCGAGCGCAGTGTTACCGTGCGGTCACGACCCTATCGTATCCTATCTCGAAGCCAGGCCGCCCGCCTGGGCCTTCGGCGGCCTCCGGCCTGTAGAATGCCGGTCAAGACGACCGGCGACAACGGTGACTGAGGGCGAGGAAGGGCGCGTGGAGAGACGGGTCTGGCACTGGTCGCAACTCAAGCCTCCGCTGCTGCCCGTGCGCGACTGGCTGCCGCACTACGAGCGACGTTGGTTGCGGCGCGACCTCATCGCGGCACTGGCGGTCTGGGCGGTACTTGTGCCCGAAGGCATGGCCTACGCCTCGCTGGCCGGTCTCCCGCCCCAGGCCGGCCTGTTCGCCGCCTTGGCGCCGCTGCTCGCCTATGCCGTCCTCGGCACCTGCCGGCAGCT
>JAPLCM010000201.1 GCA_026392275.1 Actinomycetota bacterium
CCGGCGTCGAGCGCCATCTGCGCGCCGCCGGCGGCGCGCAACTCCGGCAGGACCTTGACGATGCTCACGGCTGGGCCTTCGCGGACGGCCGGCGCCTCAGGCGCAGCTCTGGCCGTCCTCCGGGAAGCGTTGGCGGAGCACAGGATGACGGGCGGCCGTGGCTTCGTCGAGCCGCCGCACCGGCATCGTCAGCGGCGCCTCGCGCAGCGTCTCCGGATCACTCGCAGCCTCAGCCGCCACGGCGCGCAGCGCTTCGATCAGCCTGTCGAGGTCCTCGCGCGATTCGGTCTCGGTGGGCTCGATCATGAGCGCCTCGTCGACGAGCAGCGGGAAGTACGTCGTGGGCGGATGCACGCCGTAGTCGAGCAGGCGCTTGGCCACGTCCAGGGCGCGCACGCCGTGCTCCTTGAGCGGCGCCGCCGAGGCCACGAACTCGTGCATGCAGCGGCGCTCGAACGGTACCTCGAAGAGATCCCTGATGCCCTCCATCACGTAGTTGGCGTTCAGCACCGCCATCTCGCTGACACGCCGCAGTCCCTCGGGGCCGAGGCCGCGGATGTAGGTGTATGCGCGCACCAGCACGCCGAAGTTGCCGTAGAAGGTGCGGACCTTGCCGATCGACTGGGGACGGTCGTCGTCGAAGAAGAAGCGACCGTCCGCCGATCTGGAGACCAGCGGTACGGGCAGGAACGGCGTCAACGTGTCGCGCACGGCGATGGGCCCGGCGCCGGGGCCGCCGCCGCCGTGCGGCGTGCTGAACGTCTTGTGGGTGTTGAAGTGCACCACGTCGAAGCCCATGTCGCCGGGGCGACTGATGCCGAGCACGGCGTTGCTGTTGGCGCCGTCGTAGTAGAGCAGGCCGCCGGCCTCGTGCACGAGACGGGCGATCTCGGTGATGTTCTCGTCGAAGACGCCGAGGGTGTTGGGGTTGGTGAGCATGAGACCGGCAAGGTCGTCGTCGAGCAGCGCCTTGAGCGCCTCGAGGTCGACCCCGCCGCGAGCGTCGCTGGTGACGGCCACCGGCTCGTACCCCGCGATGATCACGCTGGCCGGGTTCGTGCCGTGGGCGGTGTCGGGGATGATGATGCGCTTGGGATCACGCCCCTGCGCGTGGTGAGCGGCGCGCATGATGAGCAGGCCGGTGAGCTCGCCGTGGGCGCCGGCCGCCGGCTGGAGGGTGACGCGCGCGAGGCCGGCGATCTCGGCCAGCCAGTGCTCAAGCTCGTACATGAGCTCGAGAGCACCCTGGACGAGCGACTCCGGCTGGTACGGGTGCAGGCCGGCGAAGCCCTCGAGGCGGCAGGCCACTTCGTTGATCTTGGGGTTGTACTTCATCGTGCACGAGCCGAGCGGATAGCTGCCACTCTCGACGCCGAAGTTGAGACTCGAGAGCGCGGTGAAATGGCGCAGAAGGTCCAGTTCGCTGATCTCGGGGAGGCGCGCCGGAGCGGAGCGGCGCAGGCCGGCCGGCACCAGATCATCGAGCGGGACCTCGGGCACGTCGCCGGCAGGCAGACTGTAGGCGCGCCGCTCGCAGCACGACTTCTCGTAGATCGTGCGCCGGTCCGGGCTAGGCATGCGACACCTCGGCCTGCGCAAGGTGAGCCGTCACGGCGGCCACGAAGGCGTCCATCTCGACGCGCGTACGCTTCTCGGTGACGGCCACCAGAAGCACGCCCTCGAGGTCGGCG
>JAPLCM010000041.1 GCA_026392275.1 Actinomycetota bacterium
TGAGCCTCAGCCGCTGTCGTTGCGGGGGTTGGGGGCCGGCTTTCCGAGCGTCTTCAGGCTCCAGCGCCGCCACGGCGCGATACCCTCGATCTCGATCTCCAGCGAGAAGCTGAGGAAGGTACGGATGAGCACGAGCAGTCCAAGCACCTCCAGGTTCTGCATCGTCGGGGCGACGACGACGGTACGGATGAGGTCGGCCGCCACGAGGATCTCGAGGCCCAGCAGGATGCTCTGGCCGAAGTACGTGCGGATCATGTCATAGGCCCCGCCCCGCTTGCCCCGCAGTAGATCGCGCATCGCCAGGTAGAGGCCGATGAAGAAGCCGAACACGAGGACGGCTATGCCCACGGCCTCGAAGATCCGCGAGACGGCGTCCATGATCTCGTTGAACTCCACCTGCCACCCCTTCCGCGACGGTCCTAATGATGGAAGCCGCCAGGGTCCCTGTCGTAGACCGGCGCCTTCAGCTTCTCGAGGATCCTGACCTTCTTGCGCAGATCGTCAAGCAGCATGTCCGCCACGTCCAACGTGAAGCCGCGGCGCACCACGATGCGCAAGGCCGCCAGATCCTCCCTGTTCTTCGGGAAGGTGTAGGCCGGCACCTGCCAGCCGCGCTCGCGCAGCGCCGCGGAGACGTCGAACACGGTGAAGTTCTCGACGTCGTCCTTGAGCTTGAAGGCGAACACCGGCAGCTCGTCGCCCTTGGTGAGCAGTTCGAACGGCCCCATCTTCGCGATCGCCGCCGACGTGTACATCGCGACCTTGCGCGCGTACCCCTGCACGCGCTCGTAGCCCTCGACGCCGAGGCGCAAGAAGACGTAGTACTGCGCCACGACCTGCGAGCCCGGCCGCGAGAAGTTGAGCGCGAAGGTCGGCATGTTGTCGCCGAGGTAGTTGACCCAGAAGATGAGGTCCTCGGGGAGCGCCTCGGCGTCGCGCCAGAGCGCCCAGCCGACGCCGGGGTACACCAGCCCGTACTTGTGCCCGGAGACGTTGATCGATTGCACGCGGGGCACACGGAAGTCCCACTCCAGGCCGGGGTCGAGGAACGGCGCCACGAAGCCGCCGGAGGCGCCGTCGACGTGGATGGGGATGTCGAGGCCGGTGCGCTCCTGCAGGTCGTCGAGCAGCTCGGACGTCTTCTTGACGTCCTCGTAGCTGCCGTCGAAGGTCGAGCCCATCACCACGACCACTCCGATGGTGTTCTCGTCGCACAGCTTGACCGCCTCTTCCGGCGACAGGTGGTAGCGCTCGCCCTCCATGGGCACGAGGCGCATCTCCACGTCCCAGTAGTTGGCGAACTTGTCCCAGCACACCTGGACGTTGATGCCGGTGACCAGATTGGGGTTGTCGAAGGGCTTGCCCTCGGCCTTGCGCCGCTTCTGCCAGCGGCGTTTGAGCGCGAGGCCGCCGAGCATCGCCGCCTCGCTGGACCCCGTCGTCGAACAGCCGACGGCTGCCTTCGGGTCGGGGGCATTGAAGAGGTTGCTCAGCATGTTGACGCAGCGCATCTCCATGGCGGCCGTCTGCGGGTACTCGTCCTTGTCGATCATGTTCTTGTCGAAGGTCTCGGCCATCAGTCTGTCGGCCAGCGGGTCCATGTACGTGGTGACGAAGGTCGCCAGGTTGAGACGCGCGTTGCCGTCGAGCATGAGCTCGTCGTGGACGATCTGGTAGGCGACCTCCGGGGAGATTTCCTCGCTCGGCAGCTGGTACGTGGGCGCGCGGCCCATCTCTCGCGTGAACACGGCCTCCACCGGTACGTCACGCCGGTGCGGGCCGGGGCCTTTGGGGTGGCGCAGAGCCATCTAAGGGACCTCCGGGTCTCGCGGGCATGTCCGGCACTTTCCTACCCGAGCACACCCCCGCGTGAACCGCAATGGCTGGCTTGGCCAGGGTGGGCCCATCCCTCCTACTCGCGCGCTTGCATCGCCCGGCCGATGTCGTCCTCCGACAGGTCGAGCTCCTTGGCGATGCGCCGCGATGCCCCGGGCAGCACTTGCCCAAGGCGCTCGAACAGGGCGGCGTCGCCCACCACGGCCAGCGCCACCTCGTGCTCGCTCAGGGCGGCGCCGAGCTCCTCGGCGTCGGCCTTCGACAAGCTCTCCCTGACCTTCCCGACGAGTCCGCCGGCCACACCGCCGGCCAGCGCCGCGCCGATGATCGCCGGCGGAAACAGCAGGCCGGCCAGGGCGCCGATGCCAAGGCCCGTCCAGGCGCCGCGGGCGGTCTCTTTCTTGCGGTCCACGACGGCGATCGTGCCGTCGGCCTCACGAGCCACGACGACGGCGTCGTAGGCGCCGACCACCCCTTCGGCGTGCAGTCGTTTCAGGTCGGCATAGTCGCTTTCGGCCGTCTCCAGCCGGTCGTAGATACCCACGCACAGGTGGACTGTCCCCTTCGCCATGCCTACGCACCTCCATCGTCGCGCCGCCGCCGGCGGCGCTTCACTTGCGCGGAAACGGGTGTCGGGCAGGTCGACCCTCCGGCCCATGTGCCACGCCCCCTCGATCGCCGACCTGCTTCATGGGGCTCGCGTCCCGGTTGTATCCGTTGCGAAGCCCTGCGTCAAAGGCGCCCGTGCCTCGCGGGGCTTCAGGATGACGCGAGGGAGGCCGATAGCAGAGCCAGGGCAAAGAATCGAGAGGAGCGAGAATGGGCCGTTTCGCGCGCAGCTGGGCGCTTGTCAAACTCTGCTGGCGAGTGCTGCAGCAGGACAAGGAGCTGGTCGTCTTCCCCATCATCTCGACGATCGGCGTGCTGGTCGTCACCGTCTCGTTCGTCGTCCCCGGCTTCTTCACCGGCTTCTGGCAGGACATCAGTGACAACGGCGTCGGGGTCGGCTTCTGGGTCCTCGTCGCCTTCTTCTACCTCGTGGAGTATCTGGTCATCATCTTCTTCAACGCCGCCCTGGTGAGCGCCGCCATCGTCCGCCTCGAAGGCGGCGACCCGACGCTCGGCGACGGCCTGCGCGGCGCCTGGAGCCACGCCGGCGCCATCCTCGGCTACGCGGCCATCGCCGCGACGGTCGGCCTCGTCCTCCAGCTGCTGCGCGAACGCGGCGGCATCGCGGGCGTCATCGTCTCGGCACTTGGCGGCATGGCCTGGAACATCATCACCTTCCTTGTCGTCCCCGTGCTCGTCGTCGAGGGCGTGGGGCCCGTGACCGCGATCAAGCGCAGCGCAGGGCTGCTCAAGAAGACCTGGGGCGAGCAGGTCATCGGCAGCGCCGGCATCGGGCTGGTGTTCGGCCTGCTCGGTCTGGCCGTTGGTGTGGTCGGCATCGGGCTGGGCGTGCTGGTCATGAGCGCCGGCATCGTCGCGCTCGGCCTCGCCGTCATCGCCGTGGCCGTCATCGCGATCGTGGTGATCGCTCTGCTGGGCGCCACGCTGCGCGGCATCTACTCCGCCGCCCTGTACGAGTATGCCGTCGGCGGCGAGACGGGCGCCTTTGACCGGGAGACGCTGGCCGCGGCGTTCCAGCCCAGGCGCTCACGGCGGGGCATCTGAGGCAGGTCGCACGGCGGCGGGGCGCTCGCAGAACGCCCCGCCGCCGTGCGTGACACGACCCCCGGCATCAGATAGCGTGCGTTCATGTCGAACTTCTCTCTCGCCGCCCTCCTTCCCGGCTGGGTCGAGATCATCTTCTTCATCTACTGGACGTTCACGATCGTCTTGCTCATCATGGACGACCGCGAGCCGTCGATCACGCTCGCCTGGCTCTTCGTCCTCGTCCTTCTACCGTTGATCGGCGTCGTTTTCTACATCTTCTTCGGCCGCGACTGGAAGGTCGTGGCGCAGCGCAAAGGCTGGATCCAGACGCTGAAGCGCGTCGAGACCGAGGAGATGTCGCCGATCTACCAACGCAACGCCGGCGCCACCGGGCGCTTCGCGCGCGAATGGGCCGGCACCATCGCCCTGCCCGTGTCCCGGGCGATCACCAGCGAGAACGTGTCCACGGTGCTGCCGGCAGCGTCGGTCGAGCTGTTCGTCACCGGCAAAGCCAAGTTCGCGCGCCTCAAGCAGGACCTCGCGGGCGCGCAGCGCTTCATCCACCTGCAGTACTTCATCTGGGAGCAAGACAGGCTGACCGCCGAGATCGTGCCCATCCTGCTCGACCGCCTTGAAGCCGGGGTCGAAGTGCGCATCATGTACGACTGGATGGGCTGTATCACGTTCAAGAAGCGTGAGCTCAAGCAGCTGGCGCACGCAGGCGCCATCGTGCGCGCCGACGTCACCGACCTGCTGCGCATCAACTACCGCAATCACCGCAAGATCGTCGTCATCGACGGCGAGATCGGCTACACCGGCGGCATGAACGTCGGCCAGGAGTACATCGACGGCGGCGAGCGGTTCGCCACCTGGCGAGACACGCATCTGCGCATCACCGGCCAGTCCGTGGCCGGCCTCGAGAAGCTCTTCGGATCCCGCTGGTTCGAGCACAAGAAGGATCACGAGGACCTCTTCACGCAGAAGTACATGCCGGCGCCGGACCCGACGGCCGTGGAGGCCGGCACGCTCGTCGAGATCGCCGCGCAGGGGGTCGAAGACCCCTGGAGCGCGACCCGCCGCGCCCACATGGTCGCCATCGGCCAGGCGGAGGAGTCGGTGTGGATCCAGTCGCCCTACTTCGTCCCCGACTACAGCATCTACGACGTGATGATCAACGCAGCCCTCAGCGGCATCGACGTGCGCTTCATGATGACCGGCGTCCCCGACAAGCGGCTGCCGTTCTTCGCCGCGCAGACCTACTACCGCAAACTGATCGAGGCGGGTGGCAAGGTGTACCTGTACAAGGCCGGCTTCTTCCACTCCAAGACGATCGTCGTGGACGGCGTCATCAGCGCCGTGGGGACCATGAACATGGACCAGCGCAGCCTCAAGCTCCACAAGGAGCTCATGTGCTGGGTGTTCGACGAAGGCTTCGCCCGCCAGGGTGCCGACGCGTTCCTCGCCGACATGGAGAACTGCCACGAGGTGACCCTCGACGACGTGCTGGCGGCCGGCCGCCTGAAAAGGTTCCGCAACCAGGCGGCCCGACTGCTGTCCAACGTGCTCTGAGGTAGCCGGCGCAAGCGCCATGGTAGACGCGATACACCCGAGCCCGCGGGCCGTCTGGATCAAGCGCGTGGTCGTGCTGGGGACCGCCGGGATCGGCATCTACCTTGTCTGGCCGAGCCTGGCGGCCGTGTTCTCCTCGGGGCCCCAGCTCAAGACGGTCAGTCCGCTGTGGGGCCTCCCCATTGTGATCGCAGAGCTCGCGAGCTTCGCCTGCATGTGGGCGCTGCTGCGGCTCGCGCTCGACGTGAAGTCGTGGTTTCCCGTCGCCACGGCCCAGCTCGCCGGCAACGCCTTCAGCCGCATCGTGCCGGGAGGAGCGGCGGCAGGCGGCGCCATGCAGTTCGACATGCTGCGTCAGGCGGGGATCGGCAGCACATGGGCTGCCACCAGCATCACCGCGGTCTCGCTCATCTCGACGGCGACGCTGCTCGGCCTGCCGATCCTCAGCATCACCGTGATCCTCGTGACCGGCGCGTCGGTGGAGCGCAACCTCTTCCGGGTGGGCTCGATCGCCGTAGTGGTCTGCCTCGCGACCATCGCCGGCGGGGCGGTGCTGCTGTTCGCCGATCGCCCCCTGCTGTGGCTCGGAAGCGTGATCCAGCGGGCACGGAACCGGCTGCTGCGCAAGCGTCCGCCGCTCGTCGGCCTGCCTGACCGCCTCGTCGACGAGCGCGACCTCATCCGCCGGGTGCTGGGCGCCGGCTGGTGGAAGGCCCTGCTGTACAGCGCCGGTAACTGGCTCCTGGACCTCACGGCGCTGCTCATCGCCCTGGCCGCCGTGGGCGCGCAGCCTCGCGCCTCGGTGGTGCTCCTCGCCTACGTGGTGGCCGCCTTCCTCGGCATGATCCCCATCACCCCCGGCGGCCTCGGCTTCGTCGAGGCTGGCCTCGTGGGCACCTTGGGCCTCGCCGGGATCGGCACCGACCAGGCGCTGCTGGCCACGCTGGTCTACAGGCTGGTGTCGTACTGGCTGCCGATGCCCGCCGGCGCGATCGCCTACGTGCTCGCCGGCCGCAAGTACGGCCGACCGCAGGCTGAACGGAAGTAGGCCCGGCGGGACGTCAGCCTTCGTCGCCGGGCGTCTTCCGCCCGTCGACCAGGTGCGCCACCGCGAGCACCGGATGGCGCTTGAGCATCCGCGGCCCGCTGTACCGCATGACCTCGCGCACGCACTCGCGCATGGCCGGCTTGTAGCAGTGCGTCGTGCACTTGGCACAGGTCGGCTTCTCGGCGCCGTAGCGGCACTCCTCGAGGCGCAGGCTCGCGTAGGCCATCAGCTCCGCGCAGTCGGGGCAAGGGCCGCCCGGATCGCGCGCCCCCGCCTGGCCGTGATGGCCGCGACAGTACATGGCGATCATCTCGGCGATGGTGCGCTCTTCGCGCGCCAGTCTTCGCGGCGGGGGGACAGTGCTCATGGCACAGTGATACCCCATCGGGGGCCGGGGACGCCTTGACTCCGGTCAGGCGCCACGCCGCGGTGGTGCCGCTGCGGGAGCGCCGGCGCCCGCGTCGCGCCCGTACCGCCGCGAGAACCACGCGTACGCAACTGCCCCGACCGGTAGTGGCAGCCAGTACGACACCAGACGATACGCCAGCGTCGCCAGGACCGCCGTCCCCGTGTCCACGCCGGCCAGACCCAGAAAGCCGACCAGCCCCAGCTCGACGAAGCCGATCCCCCCGGGAGTGATCGGGATGATCATGAGGATCTGCGCCACGGCGTAGGCGAGCAGGACGAGCAGCGGCAACACACGGGCACCGGAGGCGTACAGGGCCAACAGCAGCGCCGCGAAGTCGAAGGCTCGCTGACCGAGAGCCGCGATGAGGGCCTGCCACCAGTTGCGGCCCAGGACCGAGCGCACCACGTCGCGCTCGTGCAGGATGCGCTCGCCGTATCCCGTGGTTCGCGGGTGCTTGCGTCGGACCAGCGAGCTCAGGCGGTCGAGCACGCGGCCGAGAAACGCCAGGGGCTTGTCGGTGGCGAGCACGAGGACGGCGAAGGCGACCGCCGCGACGAGCATGCCCAGACCGAGGAGCGCCACCCGGCGGAGCGTGCTCTCCAGAGGGATCGCCCCGAAAAACAGGGGGATCGCGAACAGCGGTAGCGCGAGGATCGTGCCGGCGCTGATGATGCTCACCGCGGTGATGCCCGTCGCCACCCGTCCGCCCCGCACCCCCGCCTGGACGAGCATCTGATACTGAAGCGCCCCCGCCGATGCCGCGCCGCCGGGGACGATGCGCCCGAAGGCGCTGCTCGCCAGCTGCGAGGCCCCGATCACAAACCAGCTGCGCACGTGAAGCACCACGCGGTACAGCACCCACACGCAGACGAAGCTGCCGGCGACAGCCGCGACCATCGCCGCGTACCAGCCCGGCTCGATGACGCGCAGCCGCGGCCACGAGGAGAAGACGTCCATGAGGCTCGGCCACACGATGTAGAGGCCGACGAGCGCCAGGGCGAGGAAGATCACGCGCAGGATGATGACTCGGAACGGCCACCTGCGCGCTTCGGGAGCAGGGCCGGGCGCCTCTGGCGGATCGCTCGGACCGTCCGTCAATGGGGGGTCTGCCACGCGGCCTGCCAGAGTGGCCCGGCCGCGTCCCACACCGGCTGCCACACAGTGATGGTCCCGGCGGGAGGCCGGCCGCAGGTCAACCGGACCGCCCGCCGCCAATACAGATGCACTTGCCGGACGTCCGTGATCTCGCTCCAGGGTACGAACATCGCCGCCTGAACGCCCTGGGCCGGGGGCCGCGCCTGCACGAACAGCCCCGCCTGGGCGACGATGAGCGTGGTGCACCAGTCGTAGCGCATCGTGCCGCCGAACTCCACGCACTGGCGGTCCCAACGCGATCCCTCGGGCTCGGCCGCGCCCGGATAGCGCTCCGCGAGCTTGTCGTAGCCGCCGAACTTGTTGAAAGCCTTCGTGAAGATGCTCATGACACCCCTCACGCTATCCGAAGACGTGCCCGCCCGCCAGCATTCTCTCGCCCCGCGCCCGGTGCGCGGCGGTGGCGCCAGTCCTCGTGACCGGTCATGTCAGGCGAGCGCGACTGCGAGGTCCTCGCATGCCTGGAAGACGTGCGCGCCCCACTCCTCGTACCGCTCCTGGGACGACGATGAGAACAACGCGATCACGACCCCGGGTTCCTGGTTCACGTAGACACGCTGCCCCAGCCAGCCCCCGGCGCTGAACACTGTGTGATCGGCCAGCTCGCAGACCCAGAAGCAGCTCCGGTAGGAGCAGCCTGAGTAGTCGCCGCTGTCCTCCCAGGTCTCGGCGGCGGCGGTGAACGCAGCTTCGTCTCCATTTCGTCAGCCGCGGGTCGGCGTAGACCTGGTCCGCCCCCACCCGATGCTCCCGCGGCGGCGGGAAGCCGCGCATCACGCGATCGTCGGACACGTTCGCTTCGGACACGGAGCCTCACCTCCGGGCGTCGCGCCACCGCCACCGCTTCGGACGCCGGGGCTGGGAGAACGTTATGCCGGTGCGTGAAGCAGGGCGGCTGCATGCACCCCGATGCCGGCGCGCGTGAGCTCCGCGGCGGTGTGGTTCACGGCGGCGTGCTTGTCCAGGTAGTTCTGCTCCAGCAAGGGCATGAGGCCGTCGGTGACCACCTGCTCCTTGGCGATGAAGTAGTCGAGGATGTCGCTGGGGTGCTGGCGCGTGGCCTCGAGCTCGGGGTCACCGCCCTCGTGCTTGGCCGAGATGTTGGGCACCGTGGCTGCCGCGGCGACCACGTCGGCACGGCGGTCGTAGGGCTGGCGCACGATCGACTTATGGGTCTCGGTGACGTGATGCTCGAAGCGCACCTCGTCCTCGAAGCCCAAGCCGCGGCGTACCTCGGCGGCGGCCAGCAGCGTGGGCACCTCGACCGAGTTCGAGAGGTTGAGGCCGATCATGCTGGTCGAGCCGTCGTCGGCCGCCAGAAGGCGCGCGCCCATCAGCAGCCAGAGCGCCGACCAGGGGTTGTCGACGCCCATGAACACCGAGACCTTGAACTCGTTACGGATCCCCAGTTTGTGCAGCAGGAGGGCGACGAGGATGGTACCGCTGTTGATGTTGAGCACCTGGCGGATGCCGTACCTGGTGAGCACGCCGAGGTACTCGTCGGCCCATATGAGCGGATGGTCGTTGGGCTGCCCGATGCCGCCGAAGTAGCCGGTAATGGTGTCGGGGCCGCCGAGGTGCACGTTGCTGCCGTCTGTGCCCTTGGCGTCGAGGGTCTCGACGTGCGTGGCGCCGATGATCTGCATGGCGGCGGCCACGGCGAGGATGTCCTCGCCCGGCGCCGACTGCTCGGCGATGTTGCGCACGCGGATGTAGCGCCCGGGCATGAGCTCGCGCTGCGCGATCGCCTGCTTGGCCTCGCTGATCAGCCAGGGGAAGTACTGCAGGGCGCTGATCTCGAGGGTCACGGCAGTGCGCTCGTTGACGCTCGCGGCGTCGGCTTCGGGGCCGAGGACGCTGCGCCGATACTCCGGCAGCGTCACGAAAGCGCCGGCGTCGCGCTGCTCGGTGAGCCACTGGAGGCCGCCGAGGAAGGGCGAGCCTTCGTCCTGCAGGCGCGCGAGGCGGGTCTCGAGAAGACCGGCTTCGTCGGCCTGGCGGTTGATCTCCGCCACGCCGCCGTACTTCTCGACGAGCTCGAGGAGGCCGTCCACGAGGCGGTTGTCGGGGCCCGCGAGGACCTCGTTCACGACCGTCAGGTCGGCGGGCTTGATGCGCAGCTGGTCGCGCAGGGCGTCGCGGGTGGTCATCGGTTCTCCTCCGTGTACGCGGCGAACTTCTCGGCCTCGCCGGCGAGCATGTGGTAGCAGTGCTCGTCCGCGGGGAAGGCGCCGGCGCGCACGTCCTTCGCGTACTCGCCGAGCGCCGCCGTGGAGACGGCGGCGAGGTCGGCGCACTTCTTCACGAACTTGGGCGTGAAGGCCTGGAAGGTGCCGAGCATGTCGCTGACGATGAGCAGTTGTTCGTCGACATCGGCGCCGGCGCCGATGACGAACGTCCCGGGGGCGCCGCGCCTCACGGCCTCGCAGTGCACGATGCACTGGTCCATGGTCACGGGCACCGTGCCGGGGTAGCCGTAGACGCACATGCCGAGCGAGTCGCCGACGAGGATCATGTCGATGC
>JAPLCM010000176.1 GCA_026392275.1 Actinomycetota bacterium
GGCGTCGAAGCGCGTGATCGGTCCGACGCCCGACTCGCCGGCGACGAGCCGCCGCCAGAAGGTGTCGATGTCGTTGCCCAGCGGCGAGACCACGCCGAGGCCGGTAACGACGACCCTGGTGATGGGCGTCATCAGATTCCCAGTCCACCGTCGATCGGGAGCGTGACGCCCGTGACGAAGCGCGCCTGGGGCGAGGCGAGGAAGACGACGGCGAGGGCTACGTCATCCGTCGTCCCGATGCTCTTGAGCGGCGTCGCGTCGACGATCAGCTTGCGCGTCTCCTCGGGAAGGGCCTGCGTCATCGGCGTGTCGATGTAGCCGGGAGCGATGGCGTTGACACGCACACCCCGCGCGCCGAGCTCCTTGGCCAATGACTTGGTGAGGCCGATGATGCCCGCCTTGGCTGCCGCGTAGTTGGCTTGACCCGCGTTACCGCGGCGGCCAACCACGCTCGAAAGATTGATGATACAGCCCGAGCGGCGGCGGAACATCTTGCGGGCCGCCGCCTTGCTCACCAGGAAGGTGCCGCGGAGGTGGGTGGCGATGACACTGTCGAAGTCGGCCGGGTCCATCATCATCACGACGTTGTCGCGCGTGATGCCGGCGTTGTTGACGACGACAGAGAGAGGGCCGAGCTCCGCTTCCACGCGCTCGACCATGGCGTTCACCTGCTCCTCGTCGGAGACGTCGGCCATGACGACGAGCCCCTTGCGGCCCAAGGCCTCGATGTCGGCGACGACGGCCGCGCAAGCGGCTTCGTCCGCGAAATCGTTGACGGCGACGTCGGCGCCGGCCGCAGCCAAGCCGAGCGCGATAGCGCGCCCTATGCCGCGGCCGGCGCCGGTCACCAGAGCAACGGATCCTGTCAGGTCGAGCTCGACGGTCACACAGCCTCCCAGTAGCGTGCATCTTCGCGCAGCGCCCCGATGGTGTCGTCGTCGGCGGCCCGGGCCACCGTCGCGTCGGGGGCGATGCGCCGCACGAGGCCGCTGAGCACACTGCCGGGGCCGACCTCAAGGAACGAATCATACCCTGCCGCATACAGTGTGTTCACGGACTCGGTGAAGCGGACCGGCGAGACGAGCTGCCGCGCCAGCAGCTCGACGAAGTCACCGGTCTCGAACTCGAGGCTGCAGGCCGAGAAGAACGCCGGGTGCGGCGTGTGCCACTCGGTCACTTCGAGCTCCGTGCGCAGCGGCGCCTGGGCCGCCGCGATCAGCGGCGAATGAAAGGCGCCGCTCACGGCCAGGGGAAGCACGCGCTTGGCGCCGGCCTCCGTGGCTCTGGCCGCCAGATCCTCCAGACCGGCCTTCGTGCCGCTCACCACGACCTGGCCGGGGCTGTTGAAGTTGGCCGGCCACACGCCGTCGGCGCCGGCCGTCAGCTCCTCGACCTTCTCGTCGGGCAGGCCGATGACGGCGGCCATGCCACCGGGGTTGGCCTCGGCGGCGCGCAGCATCTCCTGGCCGCGACGCCGCACCAGGCGCAGCGCGTCGGCGAACGACAGCGCACCCGTGGCGACCAGCGCCGAGTACTCCCCGAGGCTGTGGCCGAGGGCGGCGTCGAAGCGCAGCCCGGAATCGGCCAGGATGCGGAAGATGCCGATCGAGTTGACCAGCAGCGCCGGCTGCGTCACGTCGGTGCGCGCCAGGGTCTCTGCCGGGCCCATGGCGCAGACCTGTTCGAGGTCGTACTCGAGCAGGTCCGAGGCCTCGGC
>JAPLCM010000165.1 GCA_026392275.1 Actinomycetota bacterium
CAAGGTGAAGGTGCGGGCGTTCGTCGACAAGCAGCTCGCGGCCTTCGAACAGAACTTCGCCAAGGTCGACATGACCCGCGCCCTCAGGGCCAACCTCACGCCCTACGATGTGGTGATCATCGCCTCCATGATCGACCGTGAAGCCCTAGTGCCCGCAGAGCGGCCGCTGGTGGCGGCCGTCATCTGGAACCGCCTGCGCATCGACATGCTCCTGCAGATCGACGCGACCATCCAGTACGCCCTCGGCAAGACCAAACCCGTGCTCACGTTCGACGATCTCAAGATCGACTCTCCGTACAACACCTACAAGCACCAAGGCCTGCCGCCGACGCCTATCTCCAACCCCGGGCTGGCCGCGCTGCAGGCGGCCGCGGCCCCAGCCGACGTCGACTATCTCTACTACGTGGCGCGCAACGACGGCACCGGGCGGCACTACTTCTCGAAGGAGTACGCGCAGTTCCTCGCGGACCAGCAGAAGGCTAACGCCAACGGTCAGTGACCGCCCGACGCAGGCCCGTCACTCACCGCGCCGCAGGAGCCGACGCGGCGACGGCAAATGTTAGGGGGCGGCGAAGGCGCCGCACGGCGCTTTCGCGGGGGGGCATACCACGCTCACAGGAACCACGCAGCTCATCGGCATCATCGGCAGGCCGGTGGCACACTCGCTGTCGCCGGCAATCCACAACGCGGCCTTCGAGGCTCTCGGCCTTGATATGGCCTACGTGCCGCTGCCCGTGCGCGCCGAGGATGTGGGCGCCGCGATCAAGGGCCTCGCTGCCCTCGGCTTCCGCGGCGCCAACGTCACGATCCCGCACAAGGGCGCGGTCCTGCCGTACCTCGACCGGGTCGACGGCGACGCAGCGCTCGTGGAGGCCGTGAACACGATCGTCGTCGACGGCGGTGAGCTGCTCGGCTACAACACCGATATCGAAGGCGTACGCGCCGCGCTGGTCGACGCCTGCGGCGACTCGTTGCGCGGCGCCCCGGGCCTCCTTCTGGGCGCCGGTGGCGCGGCGCGCGCGGCGGCGCTTGCCCTGGCGCGCCTGGGCGTCGATCTCACAGTGGTCAATCGCACGGCCGCGGCGGCCGAGCGCCTCACGGCGCTCATGTCCGCGGCCGTCCCCGGCTGCGTCTGCCGCTGCCTGCCTCTCGCGGAGCTCACCGTCGCCCACGTGGCCGCCCAGAGTGTCCTGGTCAACGCCACTTCTCTGGGCATGGACGGCGAAAGTAAAGTCCCTGAGCCTTTGACCGATACAGTCACTGCGGGGCAAGTCGTAGTCGATGTTGTGTACACGTATTGCGGCACCGACCTGCTCGCGCAGGCGCGGACACGCGGTGCGACTGTGATCGGCGGCCTCGAGGTGCTCGTCCGGCAGGCGGCCGCGGCGTTCGAACTGTGGACCGGAAGGTCCGCGCCTCTGGAAGTGATGCGAGATGCCACGCGGCAAAGGTGAGAAGTCAGTAGCGAAGACGGTCGTCAGCGGACCGTCCGACAACGGAGGAGCCGAGCTGGAATCGCTCATGACACCCGCCGAGGCCACGTACGCCGAGGCCCCATTCGCCGAGGATTCGCCGCCGCCTCAGGGCGCGGTCCACGGCCCGAAGAGCGCGCCCGCCGAGGCGCTCGCCGCAGCCCTCGCCGAGGAGGAGCCCGCGCGCGGCGTCACCACTGACGACGTTCTCGAGAGCATGGTGCGCAGCCAGCGAGCCTCCAAGCTGCGCCTCGGCGACATCCTCAAGGACATGGGGCTTGTCACAGAGGCGCAGATCACCGCTGCGTTGTCCCGCCAGAAGCAGACGCGCAAGCGTCTCGGGCAGCTGCTCATCGACGACGGCGTCCTCACCGAACTGGATCTTGCCAGGGCGCTGGCGGCCAAGTTCGGGGTGAGCTTCCTCGATCTGAGCGACACCCCGCTCGAGCCGGCCGCCGCCGGTTACATCGACGAAAAGCTGGCGCGGCGCTACGGCGCCGCGCCAATCCGCTTCCTCGACGACAACACGCTGCTGGTCGCCATGGTCGACCCCCAGAACCTCCTGGCCCTCCAGGACCTGGAGATCATCACGGGGTTCACCATCCAGCCGGCGATCGCCAGCGAAGAGGACATCTACGGCGCGATCGCCACGATCTACCGTGACCGTCCGGACATCGACAAGAGCGCCGTCGAGGACGCGGCCTTCGAAGAGGCCGAGGGCGAGATGGCCGACATCCGCGAAGCCACTGACGAGGCGCCCATCATCAAGCTGGTCAACTCGGTGATCGCGCAATCGGTCGACGACTCGGCCAGCGACATCCATTTCGAGCCCCAGGCCAAGGAGCTCATGATCCGATTCCGCATCGACGGCGTGCTTCACGAGATCATGTCGATCCCCCGGCGTATGCAAGCGGGAGTGATCAGCCGCCTGAAGATCATGGCCGAGCTCGACATCGCCGAGCGCCGCGTACCGCAGGACGGACGCATCGGCCTGATGGTCGGCGGCAAGCCCATCGACATGCGCGTCGCCACCCTGCCCACGGTGTACGGTGAGAAGGTCGTGATGCGTCTCCTCGACAAGTCGAACGTGATGCTCGACCTCGAGGATCTGGGCTTCTCGGAGAAGGCGCTGAAGCGCTTCCACAAGTCGTTCACCAAGCCGTACGGGGCCATTCTTGTCACCGGTCCGACCGGCTCCGGGAAGTCCACCACGCTCTATGCGGCGCTCAATATCCTCAACTCGCCGGAGAAGAACGTGATCACCGTGGAGGACCCGGTCGAGTACCGGCTGACCGGCATCAACCAGGTCCAGGTCAACGTGCGCGCCGGGATGACCTTCTCCGCGGCCCTGCGCTCGATCCTGCGCTGCGACCCCGATATCGTGATGGTCGGCGAGATCCGCGACCGCGAGACGGCGCAGATCGCCATCGAGTCGGCGCTCACCGGGCATCTCGTGCTCAGTACCTTGCACACCAACGACGCCCCCGGAGCGCTGTCGCGGCTCACCGAGATGGGCATCGAGCCGTTCCTCACGTCCTCCGCGGTCGACTGCGTGTTGGCCCAGCGGCTCGCGCGGCGGCTCTGCTCGCAGTGCCGCGAGCCGTACACGGCCACCAAGGAGATGCTGCGCAAGAACGACTTTCCGCCCGAGGTATGTAACCGTGATGACGTGGTCCTGTACCGTGCCAAGGGCTGCTCGAGGTGCAATACTACAGGCTATAAGGGGCGCCTCGGGCTGTACGAGGTCATGATCGTGAGCGAGGCCATCCGCAGGCTTACGGTCGAGCGCAAGAGCGCCGACGAGATCTCGCGGGTGGCGGCCGCGGAGGGCATGAAGTCCCTGCGCGAGGACGGCATCGACAAAGTGCTTCTGGGCATGACCTCCGTCGAGGAGATCGCCCGAGTGATCATCTAGTGTCCGGCAAACCCGTCATGAGGAAGTGAAAATGGACCTCGTCGACGTCCTTCTCGAAGTACTGGAACGCGACGCCAGCGACCTGCACCTCACGGTCGGGTCGCCGCCCATCATCCGCATCAACGGTGTGCTCGAGCGCCTCGACTACCCGCGCCTCAGCGCCAACGACACCCGGGAGCTCATCTACAGCATCCTCTCCCAGGACCAGCGCCAACGCCTCGAGAACGAGTGGGAGATCGACTTCTCGTACTCGGTGCCGGGGCAGGCACGCTTTCGCGTCAACGCCTACTTCCAGCGCAACAGCCTGGGGGCCGCCTTCCGTCTCATCCCCATGCTGATCAAGAGGCTCGATGATCTGGGGCTGCCGCGTACCCTGCACGATCTCACGCGCAAGCCGCGCGGCTTCGTCATCATCACCGGGCCCACGGGGTCGGGCAAGTCGACCACGCTGGCGGCGATGATCGACGAGATCAACGAGTCGCGCGAAGAGCACATCATGACCATCGAGGACCCCATCGAGTTCCTCCACCGCCACAAGAAGTGCATGGTCAACCAGCGCGAGGTGGGCGCGGACACCAAGAGCTTCAACCGCGCCCTCAAGAGCGTGCTGCGCCAGGACCCCGACATCATCCTCGTCGGCGAGATGCGCGACACGGAGACGATGGCGACGGCCCTCACTGCGGCGGAGACAGGGCATCTCGTGTTCGCGACGCTGCACACACAGGATGCGCCGCAGACCATCGACCGCATCATCGACGTGTTCCCGCCGCATCAGCAGGAGCAGATCCGCGTGCAGCTCTCCACGACCCTCATGGGTGTGTGCACGCAGCAGCTCCTGCCCACTCGCGACGGCCGCGGGCGCGTCGTGGCCTGCGAGATCCTCGTGCCCACGCCGGCGGTGCGCAACCTCATCCGCGAGGGCAAGACGCACCAGATCTACTCGACCATGCAGACCGGCACGCAGTTCGGCATGCAGACCATGGACGCGTCGCTCGCCGACCTTGTGCGCCGTAACGTAATCACCCGCGATCTTGCCAAGAAGCGCTCGAGCGACCCCGGCGGCCTTGAGCGGCTGCTGGTGCAGCCGACAGGCGGACAGGCGATGGGCGCGGCCGCCGGCCGTTGACCGGCTGCAGAAATGTTGAACGCTGCCGATAAGGGTGGGGAGTGATATGAACACGTTCGCCTACAAGGCAATCGACCTGCGGGGCACGCAGGCCAGCGGCAAGATCGACGGCGAGAGCAAGGTGGCCGTCGCCGCGACGCTGCGTAACCAGGGCTTCACCGTCCTCGACCTCAACGAGGTCAAGCAGGGCTGGGGCCAGATCCAGATCGGCGGCAGCATCAAGGCCAAGGAAGGTCATCAGCGAGATCCGCGCCGACGTCGAGGCCGGCATCAGCCTCTCCGACACGCTCGAAAAGCACCCCAGGGTGTTCAGCCGCCTCTACGTCAGCATGGTGCGCGCCGGCGAGCTCGGCGGCATCCTCGACGAGGTGCTCAACCGCCTCGCCGAGCAGCTCGAAAAGGAAGACAGCATCCGCCGCGCCGTCAAATCGGCGATGGTGTACCCGCTGGTGATCGGCTCGTTCGCGATCCTCGTGCTCGTCGGCATGGTGCTGTTTCTCATCCCCATCTTCGCCGGCATGTACAAGGATCTGGGCAACGCCCAGCTGCCGCTGCTGACGCGCATCATGGTGGGCGTCTCGGGGGTCTTCCGCAGCTGGTGGGGGCTCGTGGTGCTGGTGGCCATCATCGCCCTCATTGTGGCCTTGCGCCGCATCAAGCGCACCGAACGCGGCACCATGGTCTGGGACCGCTTCAAGCTGCGCGTCCCCATGGGCATCGGCGAGATCGTGCGCAAGCTCGCTGTGGCGCGCTTCTCGCGCACGCTGGGCACGCTCATCAGCTCCGGCGTGCCCATTCTGCAGGCCATCGAGATCACCGGCCAGGCGGCCGGCAACGCGGTCATCGAGAAGGCCATGGTCAACGTACAGCGGAGCGTCAAGGAGGGGCAGTCGATCACCAAGCCACTCGAAGGCATCAGTGTGTTCCCCGCCATGGTCACGCAGATGATCTCGGTGGGCGAGGAGACCGGCTCGCTCGACGCCATGCTCAGCAAGATCGCCGATTTCTACGAGGACGAGGTCAACGCCAGCATCAAGGCGCTCACGTCCATCCTCGAGCCCATCCTGATGCTCGGCGTGGGCGCCATCGTCGGCGTCGTGGTCATCTCGATGTATCTGCCGATCTTCAACATGATGAACATCGTCAAGTAGCGCCGCGGCCGCGATGGAGAACGAACAGCTCCTCGCTGCCTACGCAGATACGGGTTCGTCGGCGACGCTCGACGAGATCGTGCGGCGCAACCAGAACCTCCTGCACCACATCCTGAAACGGTTCGCGTTCGCCAGTGACCCCTACGAGGATCTGCTGCAGGTCGCCAATCTGGGCCTGATCAAGGCGGCGCAGCGCTTCGACGCGCAGCGCGGCGTGCGCTTCTCCACCTACGCCACGGCGATCGTCGACGGCGAGCTGCGCCATCACCTGCGGGATTCGCTGCTCCTGAGGCAGCCACGCTGGGTCAAGAAGATC
>JAPLCM010000327.1 GCA_026392275.1 Actinomycetota bacterium
CCTGCTGGTGGTAAACAACACGCGAGTGATCCCCGCGCGGTTCTTCTGCCGGCGCGGCTCGGGCGGGCGGATCGAGGGCCTTTTTTTGCGGTCGGCGACATTCTGCGAGCACAGGTACGCGAGGACGTGGACGTGCCGTCGCGCTACGGCGGCGAGGAATTCGCGGTCATCCTGCCGCAAACCGGCCCGCTGCGCGCCGACCTCGCCGAGACGGCCAACGGCGCGCTGGCCACCGCCGAGCGCATCCGCCGCGCGGTCGCCGAGGTCGAGCTGCCGCTGCCGCTGACCAGCGACGGTCTGCCGGCGCACATCACGGCCAGCGTCGGCGTCGCCACTCTACCGGCACACGCCGTGGACGCCGACGACCTCGTCAACAAAGCCGACAGGGCGCTCTACACGGCCAAGCAGCGCGGCAAGGACCGCGTCGAGGTCTACGTCGCCGGCTGAGCCGCGCGTCTCAGGGCTTGTCGCCGAGGCAATAGAACCAGCCGTCGCGACAGCCCACGTACAGGCGCCCGTTCCACAGCGTCGGCGTGCTCTCGAAGCCCCCCCCGGCGAAGAACTGATCGGTCTCGGTGAAGCTCACGCGCCAGTACCTGCCGTCGCCGTTGGCGCTCGGCAAGGCGCCTTCAAGACCCTCTTCGGAGGGCGTGAAGGCCACGTCGTAGAGGTGCACACGCTGGTCGTAGGCGGCGGCGATCAGCGTCTCGCCGAAGAGCAGAGGCGTGGAGATCGCGCCCCCGTTCCAGAGGCGCGCGATCTCTACCGGCGTCTGCAGACCCGGCTCGAGATTGGGGCCCTTCACCAGCTGGCCGCTCAGGGTGTCCTGCGAGACCACATGCAGGTAGCCGTCGATGGCGTTGAACGCCGCCAGCGCCGGCAGGCGTCCGTCGCGGTTGTACTCGTCGTTGACCGCGCAGGAACCGATGAGACCCCCTTTCCACTCGCCGACCTTGCGGTCGCCAGTGGGAAAGAACCAGTCGATGGACTCCTCGGGCGAACGTGACGGGTCGAGGCTCAGCACACCTCCGTGACCCTTGATGTACTGCTTCTCGACGGGCACGAGAAGCTTGCCGCGGCGGGTCGGCACGGCCGTCCCGTCAAGGTCGGAACCGGTGAAGAAGTCCCACTCCACTGCCAGGTCGCCGCGCCGCATGCCGTACACGTGACCCGCGCCGGACGAGATGTAGATCCGCCGGCCGAGCACCGACGCCGACGACTCGAGCACCAGATTGCCGTCGTGCGACGTCGCGCGAGCGTCGCCGAGCAGCTGCCGCTGGGCGACGATCCTGGGCCGCTTCTGTCCGTTCCAGTCCACGGTCTGCAACGGATCGAGGGCGTACATCCAGCCGCTCTCCACGCCGATGTACTGGCGACCGTCGAGGTAGAAGCCGCTGCCGTCGCAGTCGCGGCTGTAGCACACGGTCTGCGGCACCGGCAGGCGCCAGAGCTCCTTGCCCGAGCCGAACGTGACGGCGCGATACGGCGCCACGCTCGCATCGGCAAGCTTGGTCGGGTAGCCGCGGCGCGAGCCGGCGCAGACGATGTACCTGTCGTCGGCGCCGGCAGGATCGGGGTTCTGGAACACCGACGGACTGCTCTTGATGATGTCGTCGTACTTGTACTCCCAAACGACCGCGCCGGAGACCGCGTCGAGGCGTCGCAGACGGTGGTCATAGCCTCCGACCACCACGTAAGGCTTGCCGCCGTCGACGACGATGTTGGGCATCCCCGTCCAGCCGCTGCCGGCCCACTTGCCCGGCGGGTCACTGTCGTACTTGCCCGAGCTCCAGCCGCTGCCGAGGCGCGTCTTCCACAGGACCTCGAGCCGCTTGGGCGCCGGTCCCAGGCCGTAGAACCGGCGCGAGTAGTCGCCGAGAAAGGTGCCGACCTTGACACCGTCGCCGTCGAGCGACGGCAGCGGGGCGGGCGGCACGGGGCCGTAGGTCAGCGCTGCGACGCCGGTCCCGCCGCACCCACAGGCCACGACGCGCCACGCGAGCAGCACCACGACGATCAGGACGATGAGAAGCGCGATGCCGCGCCGCCGCGCCAGACGGCGGCGGCGCTCGGCGGAACGGCGCCGCGGCGGGCGCCGGAGGATGCCGGCGGGCGTCTCGATGAGAGCACGATACTACGGCGCGAGGGCAGAGCGTAGCCCTCGCCGCGAGCGAGGTGCCGTCGAGCTCTTCTTGCCGATAGGATATGGGGGCGCCGACGCCCCCGCCGACGCACCGGATGCCCGCACACACCTCAGTGGAGGGACACATGGCCACCGACCTCGACTTTCTGCGCGACCTGTGCGCCGCGCCGGCGCCCACCGGCTTCGAGGCGCCGGCCCAGGAGATCGTCCGCCGGCGCCTCGCCGGCCTCGCCGCTCCCGAGGGCGACCCGCTGGGCAACGTGTGGGCCGACGTCGTCGCGGGCGGTTCGCCGCACGTGGTCGTCACCGCACACAACGACCAGATCGGCCTCATCGTCACCTACGTCGACGAGCAGGGCTACGTCTCGTTCGACAAGATCGGCGGCGTCGATGCCCAGTTGCTTCCCGGCCGCAACCTCGTCGTGCACGGCCCCGGCGGCCCGGTCAACGCCGTCGTCGGCCGCCGGCCTTCGCACAAGATGACCCCCGAGGAGCGCGCCAAGGCTCCGGACCTTCACGAACAGTGGCTCGACCTCGGCGCCGCAAGCCGCGACGAGGCCCTCGAGCTCGTGCAGATCGGCGACCCGATCACCTTTCCCGCCCACTTCCTTCCGCTGGCGAACGGGCGCTATGCCTCGCCGGCCTTCGACAACAGGGCCGGCGTCTACGTGTGTGCCCGCGCCCTCGAGCACTACGCGTCGGCCCCTGCGGAAGCGAGGCTCACCGCCCTCACCACGGTGCACGAAGAGACCACGTTCATGGGCGCCAAGGCCATGGCCGCGCGGTGGCAGACCGACGTGATCATCGTCGTCGACGTCGACTTCGCCAGCGACGACCCCGGCAACGACGCCAAGAAGCTCGGCGGCGAGATCAAGCTTGGCGCGGGGCCTGTACTGCACCGCGGTGCGGCCGGCAACCAGGCCCTGCTCGCCCTGACCCGTGAGGTGGCCGCCGCCGAGGGCATCCCGGTGCAGGTCAAGGCGCTCCCCGGCCGCACCTCCACCGACGCCGAGGAACTCATGGCGTCGGGTCAGGCGGCCACGCTCTCCTTCAGCATCCCGGTGCGCAACATGCACTCGGCGCTCGAAGTCATGCAGCCCGACGACGCCGAGGCCGGCGCGCTGCTCGCCGCCGCCGTCACCCGGCGTGTCGCCAAAGGCTGGTCGCCAGGAGCGTACGTGCCGCGCGCCTGAGCGGCGCCCGGCGCGAGGCCTACGGCGCTACTGCGCCGACGCCTTGAAGCCGGCGATCAGCTGCTGCTTCTCGGCGTCCGAGAGGCGCGCGCCGCTGTGTGCGAGCTTGTACTGGAGCGGCGGCATCTCGCCCTCAGCGACCTTCTGGGCGGCCGCAGCCATGAGCCCGCCGCCCCCGACCGCCGGCCACTCCGAGAAGTTCAAGTTGCCGCGCCCCTCGACGACATCCCGGTAGATGAGCCATGAGCCTGGGGCGATGCTCGAGTACCCGGGCCAGACCGTCTCGTTGCTGTGACAATCGAAGCACGCCTTCTGGGCCAGCGCCTTGGTCTGAGGGCTGTCCCACGCCGGCTCGCTGGTGACCGGCGGGTTGGTGTGATCGCGCCCGTAG
The DNA here is from genome assembly GCA_026392275.1 of Actinomycetota bacterium. GTDB lineage: Bacteria > Actinomycetota > Thermoleophilia > UBA2241 > UBA2241 > CAIXSE01. Next base: position 3,728 of record JAPLCM010000327.1, read on the forward strand.
GGCACAAGCTGGATCAGACCGAACCCCACGATCAGGATCACGACGATCCAGAGGGCGATCTTGACGGTGCGTGACACGGGCTACCTCCTGATCAGCTGCCTCGGTCGCCGGACAGCGCCGCGGCGATGAAGTCCATCTCGGGCGGCGCCTCGCGCCGCCAGTAGGCGTCGTTGTGACCGCCGGGCTCGAAGCCTCCCTGCGGCTGTTCGGGCAGTGCCTCCGCGAAGGCCTTGTCGGCCTCGTAGAACGGATCCTGCCTGCCGCAGTCTACCCGCACGGGCAGGCCGCCAAGCCGAGCGGCCTCGGCGTAGACGTCGTGGGAGGCGTAGTCGGTGGCGCTGTCGAAGGCGTCGCCCACGCCGTCGTCGTACGAGCGCCAGAGGGCGGCGCTCACAGCGCACACGCCTCTGAACGCCTCCGGCCGCGACTCGGCGGCGAGCAGGGCCCCATAGCCGCCCATCGACCAGCCCATGACGGCCTCCCCGGCGGCGCCGCCGAGACGCAGCTCGCGGCGGCAGTAAGGGACGAACTCATCGAGCAGCATGGCCATCGCGTCTTCCCCCGACCCGCGCTCGTGCCAGTAGGTGTCGCCGCCACGCACGGCGACCAGCACGAAGGGCTGTGCGCCACGCTCTGCCAAGGCCTGCGCGGCGAAGTCGCCGAGCCGCAGCTCGCCCTCGAGCACCTCGCGCGGGCCGCGCCCGCGCCCGGGCAGACAGAAGCAGACCGGCGCCCTCCAGCCGAGGGGATGCCTCAGGCGTACAAGCTCCCCGGGCGTGGCCATGCCGTACTCCAGGTCCCCGCTCACGTACTTCGAGCGCGTCGTGCCGTACTGATACACGACGTCTCCGTGTGGCGGGTAGGCGCCGGACTCACCGTAGGCGCCGGTCAGCCGCCACCAGTAGCTGCGCGCGGTCCAGGAGCGCCCGCCCACGATGCCGGCGGCGGCAGCGAGCGCCACGGCCGCGCCGCCGCCGATCAGAAGCTGGCGCCGGGTGAGGCCGTCCTCGGGTCCGCCCACCGCAGGCCCGCCGGAGCGCGGCGCCCCGTCGGCACCCCTCACGTCGACCTCACTCTGGCGGTCAATCGGCAAGGGCCGGCGGGACCTGCGACTGCCCGGCGCCCGAGCGCAGGGCCACCGGATACGATGGCGCGCGGAGTGCTGCCGCCAGCTGGCGCGCCATTTCAGGCTGCCACTTGGCGCGCCCGGGAGCCAGCAGGTGGAACAGGTCGGCGAAGTCCGCGTCCTTGAGCTTCACCCCGCGCTCGATGTGGAGGTAGGCTACGCCGTACTTGGCGGCGAGCCGGCGGCAAGCCGCCCGGTAGGCCGGCACAACGCCGGCCCAGTCGGGCCCCGCCGCCGACGTATTGAGCGGCTGGTCGTACAGCGCGACGGAGAAACCGCGGTCGCGTGCCAGCTTGAGGATCTCCTCGAGCATCGCGAGGTTGTAGGCTGAGAAGCGACGGTACAGCTGTACGTCCTTCTTGAGCACAGCGAGGACGTTGCGCCGTTTGCCGAGGGGCAGGTGCCCCTTGGCCCCCGGCGGGTAGTAGTGCTCGGCGTACGCGAGAGCAGCCCCCAGGGCCGGGCGCCCGGCCTCGCCGTCGCGCGCCCGGACGTACGACCCGAGGTAGTCGAAGAAGCCCGGTATGACCCCGAGCGCAGCGGGGTCCTGCCCGTAGAAACGTTGAGCCAGTGACGCAAGCCGTGGGCTGCGCACAAGCAGCGGCCGGCCGGAGAGCAGGCCGGCGTCCGCTCTGGGGTCGGTGGTCATGCGGATGGGCGCCAGGCCGATGGCCAGCACCGCGGGGCCATCCGGCAGGTTATCGGCGAGCGCCAGCGACATGGCGAAGCTCTGTTGGTGGGCGGCCAGACTGACGACCCGCACGTCCTGGCCAGACTCCGCGGACACCAGAGCACCAAGCGACTGCTGGTCGACGAAACACTCCATGGTCCCCGAGCCGCCGAAGAGGTAGATGGTGCGCTGCTCCGAAGGCTCCTTCTTGAGCTCTGCCACGCGATAGGCGACGTGCAGGTAGTCGTCGTTGGTGATGCGCAGCAGGCGGCCCTCTGAGACCAGCGTGATGCCTCCGCGAACGAGCGCGCTCTGAAAGACGAGCAGCGCGCCCACCGCCAGCAGCACGGCCGCGGCCAGCACCAGCGGGTTCCGCTGGCGAAAGCCGCGACCCAGTGAGCGCCACCGCGCACGCCGCTCGGGCGATGCTCTCAGCATGTCTCTCTCCTACCCAGCTGGGCCGCGGCCCTCACAGAACATGGCCGGTGATCCAGGCGATCGGCGCCCGCAGAGCCAGAAAGATGATCTTGAGCGCCTGGTGCAGGTTACGCGTGGACACGAACGCATACCCGAGCGCCACGTAGAGAAAAGTCGCCGGATACCCGAGCCAGGCGATGAACTTCTCGTAGGCCGCGGCTCTGGGTCTGCCCGCCTTTTTGCGCGCCTTGCGCCGCGCCTTCTTCCAGCGCTCGAAGCGCGACACGACGACCAGGCCGGTGCCGTGATAGAGGCCCCAGGCAGCCCAGTTGAGGTCGACGTAGTGCCACAGACCCATGGTCAGCATGCTGGCGTAGAGACCCAGCCACGGCTTGCGCGTGAGGCCGTACACCGGGAAGTACACGTTGTTGCGGCACCAGCTCGACAGAGAGATGTGCCAGCTACGCCAGAAGTCGCCGAGGTTCTTCTGCAGGAACGGCAGGTGGAAGTTCTCCATGATGCGGAAGCCGAAGAGGGACGAGAAGCCGATCGCCAGATCGGTGTAGGCCGAGAGGTCAAAGTAGGCGCGTACGAAGACGAGGATGCAGTAGGCCAGTGGCCACCACGTGCCCACCTCGGAGGGATCGAAGTGGGTCACGCCGATCGTCTTGATCAGCTTGCCGAAGAAGATCGCGAAGACGAAGTCGACGACGAAGACCTTCTTGAAGTAGCCGAGCGCAATGCGGCGCAGACCGAAGTAGAACAGCTGGCGGTCGAAGTGGAAGCTGCGCTTCTCGTGAAAGCCCTGGTATGTCTCCAGGGGGCCCGCCGGGAAGGTGGGGATGAACATCACGAAGGCGGCCAGGCGCAGGAAGGAGTTCTCGTCGATCACGCCGCGCAGGCAGTCGAAGACGTATTGCAGAAGGCGGAAGACGAAGTAGCTGATGCCCAGAGGCATGATGAGACGGGAGACGACCCAGTCGTCCTGACCCCAGATGGCGATGGCGCCGCGCTGCCCGTACTTGCCGACGCCCAGCGTGATGAGGGCGATGGCGATGGCCACGAGCACCGCGCGGCCGCCGCTGAGCTTCTTCCGGCGCTTGAGCTCGACCAGCTGATGCGTGACCAGCACGAGGCCCACGGCGATGCCCGCGAAGGCGGGGTTGAGCAGGGCGAGCACGGCCACCGAGAGTACGAGCACGAAGATGAGCCGGTTGCGATCGCTGCGCAGGGCCAGCCAGAAGACCAGCAACGCCGCGACGACCACGGGTATCAGGTACAGCGTGAAATAGATCTTCATTGCGGTGTGCTCGTTCCTTGCCCGTCGGCGCCCATCAGCCGAACCAGCTCCTGAGCCAGCCGCCGCTGCCAGATCACCCGGCCGGGCTCCACCAGGTGCGAGAGATCGTGGAAATCGGCGTTCTTCAGATCGAGCTCCTGATTGAAGTCGGCATACGGTACATCGTACTTGGCGGCCAGCGCCTGCGCCGGTATCTGGTACTCGGCCGTGGCGTGGTCGAGACGCGCCCCGACAAGGTCGCGGTTGTTGGGCAGCTCGAGCAGAACGGGGTGCAGGCCGCGCTCCCGGCAGCGGATGAGGAGCTGCTCGAGCATGGCGAGGTTGAAGTCCAGATTGTGCTTGAACGTGGGGTAGCGCTGCTTGTTCCAGATCGCCACCATCTTCTCTTTCTGCGCCCTGCTGTGGATGTGCTTGAGGTTGTAGCGATGCTGGCCGTATTCCCGCGTCAGGAGGGAGCCTTTCGGCGGCACGGTGCCATGCTCCTCCGCATAGCTCGCGACGTAGGAGAAGATGCCCGGCAGGATCGTGCGGCTGTACTTGTACTTGCCGTACTGCCGCGCCACGTACTCTTGCAGAAAGGCGCTCTTGAGCAGGAGCTCGCGGCCCACCACCTGCGACATGCTGGCGCCGCGATCGGGGGTGAAACGGCCCACGTTCAGACCGATGAGGATCCACGCCGGGCTATTGGGCACGTTGTCGGCGATGGCCAGGCTCTGGGCGAAGTTCTGGTTGGGCGAACCGAGGTCCCAGGCGGCCACCTTGGGGCCGCCGAGCTTCTCGATCTCGGCGGCCAGCGAATCGCCACTGGTGATGGCCTCTCGCGCGGTGGATCCGCCGAGGAGGTACACGGCCGGCGTCGTCGGGGGATGCTGCTTGTTCGCCCCGACCGTCCACGACACGAACGTGTAGTCGTCGCTCGCTTTGCGCATCCAGTACTTCATGGGCACGCCGCTCCAGGCGCCCGTGCTGAAGTAGCTCTCCAGCCCAACGAGGACGAGCACCAGCACCAGGGCCGCGGCGACCAGCACCAGCGGGTTGCGGTTACGAAGCCCGGCTTTGAAGCCGCTCACGGCTTGGCCACGGGGAGCGCCCCTTCGTCGTACAGGCGCGCCAGCTCGCGGGCGAGCTCGGCCTCCCACACCACGCGTCCGGCCGGCAGCAGATGCGAGAGGTCGAGGAAGTCCTCGCTGGGGATGTCGGCGCGCGCGTTGAAGTCGAGGTAGGGCACGTCGTAGCGGTCGGCGATCGCCTTGGTCGGCGGCACGTACTTGAGCATCGATTCGTCGAACCGATCGCCGATGATCTCGTGGTTCCGCGGCAGCTCGACGATGACCACCGCTAGCCCGCGCTCGCGCGCTCGGCGCACGACCTGCTCAAGCATCGCCAGGTTGAAGCTGAGCACTTTGTCGAAGGCGGGTTTGTACTGGGTGAGCCACTTGTCGACCATCTTCTGCTTGACGGCGGAGCTGAGCGCTTTGCGCCCTTCGAACGGGTGCGGTCGGTACGGCGGCACCCGCAACCGGCCGCGAAGCGCCAGGTCGCGCTCGTGCTGCTGCACGTAGGAGGTGAGCGCCGAGAAGATGCCCGGCAGGATCGTGTACGAGTACCGGTGCTCGCCCGAAGTACTGACCACGTAGCGTCGCAGGGAGTCGCTCTTCAGCACAAGCTCCCGGCCGATCACCTGGTTGTAGTTGGAGCGCGGACTGGTGGTGAAGCGCCCGAGGTTCACGCCGATCAGCACCGTCGTCGGCGTATTCGGCAGGTTGTCGACGATCGCCCAGCTCTGAGCGTACCGCTGCATGCGCGAGCTGAGGTTGTAGGCGACGATCTCCGGTCCGCCGTCACGGCGGACCGCGGCGGCCAGCGACGGGCCGCTGACGATGCCCTCGAGCCCGCTGGACCCGGCGAGCAGCACGACCATCGGCAGCTCGGGCGGGTGGCGCTTGAGGCGCCCCACCTGCCACGACACAGCCATGAATTGATCGGTCGAGTTGCGGACCCAGCGCTGCATGGGCACCGCGCTCCAGGCGCCGCTGGTGAAGAACCACTGGATCCCGAGGAGCGCCGGCACCAGCAGCGCCAGCGCCGCAAGGAGCACGAGCGGGCTGGTGTCGCGAAACCCGCGCTTGAAGCTGCTCAACCGAGCTCCTCGTCGAGCAGGGCCTGCAGCTCGGCGCGGATGGCCTTGCCCGAGCCGGTGCGCGGAATGACGTCCACAGCGAGGACGCGACTGGGCAGCGAGGCGGACGGCAGCACGCCACGCAGCTCGCGCAAGAGCCGCGAGGCTTTGAAGTTCTCCGCATCGTGCGGCACCACGAAGGCCACCGGAACGTGCCCGAGGATGTCGTCGGGGGCCGCCAGCACCGCCACGTCGGCGAAGCGTCCCAGCCCCTGCAGCGCCTGCTGCACGTGGATGATGCTCACCTTCTCGCCGCCGCGTTTGATGATGTCGTCCTTGCGGCCCTCGATCCAGACGAAGCCCTCGGCGTCGACGCGACCGAAGTCCCCGGTGCGCAGACCGTGCGCGGTAAGCGTCCGGGCTGTGGTCTCGGGCTCATCCAGATACCCCTGCATGAGCAGGGAGCCGGTGACGAAGAGCTCCCCGGTCTCGCCGGCCGCAGCCTCGGCGCCGTCATCGCGGCGCGCCGCGACGCGCATGTCGCCGATGGGCCGGCCCACGGAGCCGAGGCGCACGTCGAGCTCGGCCGGCGACAGGATGCAGAGCCGGCCGCTCACCTCGGTGAGGCCGTACATGTTGAACAACCCGACGCCGGGCAGCATGCGGCGGAACTTGGTGATGACCGGCAGCGGCAGATGGTCCCCGCTGCTCACCCAGAATCGAAGCGCGTGCTCTCGCGGCTCGTCGAGCGGCTCGACCACGCGCACGAGGTGCGCCGGGGCGCCACCGAAGCCCGTGCAGCCTTGCGCCTCCATCTCGTCGAGGAGGCCGGCCCCGAAGAAGAAGCCCAATTGGCCAGCCACGCCGCCTCCGTTCGCCAGCAGCGTCAGGAAGTGGCAGATGCCGCTGGTGAAGTACGGCGGCGTGTTGATGAAGATCCGGTCGTCGGCCTGAAGGCCCAGGGTGAGGGCCACGTGGCCGGCGTTGCTCGAGACGGCGCGCAGCGTCTGGCACACGCCCTTGGGCAGGCCGGTGGTGCCGGAAGTGAACATGATCATCGCCGGTTCGTCCTCGCGCACGGGCGCGAAGGCGCCGGGGTCGACCTCGGCCGTGGCTACCGGCGGACCCGCTGGGCCGGCTACGCCGCCGGCGTCCGCAGTATCCGCGGCGTCCCGTAGACCGCTCACCAGACCATCCGCATCGGCGGTCACGACCAGGCGGCGCGGGTCATCGGAGGGACACGTGTCGGCGGCGGGCAGCACCAGCACGTCCGGCGCCGCCTTCTCGATCAGCCAGCGTGCGTCGGCGGCCGGCAAGCTGGTATTGAGCGGCACGATCACCGCGCCGGCCAGCCAGGCGCCCAGCATGCAGACGAAGAACTGGTCGTACTCTTCCAGATACAGGGCGACGCGCCGGCCACGGCCGCCGCCGGCCGCCTGCAGGGCGGCGGCGACCGCCGCGGCGCGGCGCAGCACGGCGGCATACGTGTACGAGCGCTCCCGGGTGCGCAGCAGGAGCGCCTGCGGCTGCTCGCCGGCGAGCAGCCGCAGGCGCGCCACGGCGTCGGTCCTGAGGTCGAGAGCTGTCATGCGAAGCCGGCGGCTGCCGTCAGAAGCCGACGTAGCGGAACTCGGTGAGCTGGCCCCCGACCAGCACGGCGACGGTGATCGCCAGGAAGAGGAGGAACCAGAGCAGCGTCTGCAGGCTCAGGCCGAGCCCGTAGAAGAGCCACCGTGTGCGCGGCCGCTCGCCGGCGTCCTGCGGCGGGACGGCGTCGTGTGAGTCGGTCTGCCCGGAGCCGGCCTCAGGCATCGCCCGCCCTCTTGCGCGCCACGTAAGCCAGCATGTGGTTCACCGTGTCGAGATTCTCGAACACGATGTCCATGGGCTTCACCTTGATGGTGAAGGTCTCCTCGAGAAAAACGATGAGTGCCGTGAGGTTCATGGAGTCGAGCAGCTGATCGCGGAACAGCGACGTGTCCGCACTCACCTCGTCCTCTTCGAGGTCGGCCTCGTCGCGGATGAACTCGAGGATGGTCTCGGCGTCGGTCATGCTACGTCCTTCACTTCGTTGAGGCGACGGGCCACCGCCATCGCTCAGGGCCGCGTCCCCGCGCCGTACGAGAACTTCATCGGGTTCTCGAAGCCCGTGGCCGCGACGCCCGCCTTGAACACCTTGGCCAGCGTGAACACGCGCTCGGTGGTCTGGCAGGCCTGCTCCAGACCCCACTCGTCGCTGAGGATATGCCCGCGCGCGCCGGCCCAGCCGTAGGCGCCGAACTGGCAGGTACCGTCGCCGTTGCCGACCACCAGACAGCCGTTGCGGATGAAGGGCAGCCACGTGGCGATGATGGCCGTCTCGGCGCCACCGGAACGACGCCCGGCGGTGGCCATCACGCCCACCGGCCGGTTGGCCAGCTTGAAGTCCTGATGGCGAAGCGGCCGTGTGCGCATGATGAACTTCGAGAAGAGGTCGGTGGGCAGACCGAAGTAGACCGGCGTCGCCACGAGGAGACCGTCGGCGGCCACCATCTTCTCGAGGACCATCTGCACGTCGTCCTCGTCGACACGCACGCAGGGGATGAACCTGCCGTCCTTCGTCTTGCCGCACACGTGGCAGGCTTTGCAGGGCTCGAGGTGGAGGTCGCGCAGGTGGACGATCTCGTGCTCGGCCTCGCCGGGGTAGGTGGCGTCGAGCTTCTCGAAGGACGTTTCGAGCATGATGCTGCTGTTGCTGTTGTCGCGCGGGCTGCAGTTGAGCCCCAAGAGCCGCACCGTCATGCGCCAAGCTCCTCCCCGCGTGCGTATGCCCAGACGAGAGGCAAGACCACCGCGCACGCAGTCGTGTTCAGGTCAGTAATGGTACCAGATGCCGCGCCGGCGGTTTCTCTGCGCGCTGCGACCGCGTCGAGCCTGCCTACGAGGGCGGCTCCGGAGGCGCGGCGAGAGATGGTGCCGAAGGTGGGATTTGAACCCACACGCCCTCTCGGGCACCGGGTTTTGAGTCCAGCGCGTCTACCGGTTCCGCCACTTCGGCACGAAGTGAACTACAGGGATTCTACCCTACCGCTTCGCGCGGCAGCCTCACGCGTCGGGCACCAGCCGCCTGGAGGGAGGCTAGCATCACTGCTGCCCGGCCGCGATGAGCAGCACGCCCACGAAGACGAACGCCGTGCCCAGCCACTGCAGCAGCGTGAACGGCTCACGCAGGATCAGGGCGGCGCTGAACACCTGCGCCGAGACGAACGCCAGGCCGATGCCGGTGGCATTGGCGAAGGGCAGCGACGCGTAGCGCACCAGGCCGGCGAAGGTCAGTTGCGTGAGCAGGCCGAAGAACCCGCCCAGGATCTGC